>JAYUZB010000246.1:0-3640 GCA_043752185.1 Chitinophagaceae bacterium | reverse complement strand
GAAGGCGCTGAATTGGTTTTATCCAATGCACCCGTAGCTATGCGTATGGGTGAAATAAATAAACTGGCAGAGATTGTAAATGCGCCGGTTATTGCCTGCGATGTTAGCAGCAACGAAGATGTAACCAACCTGATTACAAAAACTATGGAGCATTTTGGTGGTGGGGTAGATTTTATTCTGCATTCCATCGGCATGAGTATTAATGTGCGTAAAGGAAAACATTATACCGAGATTGATTATGGGTTTAATGCTAAATCACTTGATATATCTGCCATGAGTTTGCATCGGGTTTTGGCAACTGCAATGAAGATGGATGCAATCAACGACTGGGGCAGTGTAGTGGCTTTAACATACATCGCAGCACAACGTGTGTTTCCTGATTATAATGAAATGGCAGATGCCAAAGCTTTGCTTGAAAGTGTAAGCCGTAGTTTTGGATATCATTATGGCGTTAAAAAACACGTAAGGGTAAATACCATTTCTCAATCGCCGGTAAAAACTACTGCCGGTAGTGGCGTAAAAGGATTTGATGGATTTTTAGATTATGCCGAAAAAATGAGTCCGCTGGGTAATGCCAGCGCCGATGATTGTGCTAATTACTGTGTGATGATGTTCAGCGATATGACGAAGATGGTTACCATGCAAAATTTATTTCATGATGGCGGGTTTTCTTTTACTGGTGTTACTGAGGCTGTGATTAATAAGATGTAAGAACCCCCCTCCGCCTCCTGGGGAACCTGAGAATTCATAACTTTTAAGTTCTTCTCTATTTTAATAAAAACTAAAATAGTATAAATAATTAAGCCTCCTGATTTTCAGGAGGCTATTTAATATCGTGAGGTCTCAGTTCCTCCTTTAGGGGGCGGAGGGGGTTTTATTAATATTCATCTTCATTAAAAAAGAAATCTTCCTGGCTGGGATAATCGGGCCAGATATCATCCAGGCCTTCATATATTTCGCCCTCGTCTTCCAGTTCCTGTAAGTTTTCTACCACTTCAATTGGTGCGCCACTGCGAATCGAATAATCAATCAATTCATCTTTAGTAGCAGGCCATGGAGCATCTTCCAAATGAGAGGCTAATTCTAGTGTCCAAAACATTTTGTAAGGGTTTAATTTTTGCAAATGTATAAGTTCATTTGGAATAACCAAAAGTGTTTTTTTATAGCCCGTTGGGTGTTATTATTATTTAACAACCATAAAATAGGAGCCGCCCTTGTTTTTAAAAGGTAAAATTGCAATTATTACCTATTTTCGAAGGATGTTAACAGCAACAGGCATTTTTAAAAAATATGATAACCTTACGGTACTAAAAGGTGTTGATATAAATATAGGTAAGGGAGAAATTGTAAGTATTGTAGGATCATCAGGCGCTGGTAAAAGCACGCTGCTGCACATTTTGGGCACTTTGGATAAGGCAGATGAAGGGCGTATTAATTTAAACGGGCAACAATTGGAACTGCTCAACGGAAGAAAATTAGCTGCTTTCAGAAATAAACATATTGGTTTTGTTTTTCAGTTTCATCACCTTTTGCCCGAATTTACTGCCCTGGAAAATGTTTGCATTCCTGGCTGGATTGCCGGCCAAAAAAAGAAGGAAGTGGTTACAAAAGCTACAGAATTGTTGAAAACTTTAGGCCTGGGCGACCGGCTAGAGAACAAACCGCAGCAACTTTCGGGCGGCGAGCAGCAAAGAGTAGCAGTTGCAAGGGCTTTAATAAACAGCCCGGCTGTTGTAATGGCAGATGAACCCACGGGTAACCTGGATAGTGCCAATGCCAAAGAACTACATCAGCTGTTTATTGACCTGCGTAATAAATTCGATCAAACTTTTTTAATTGTAACGCATAATGAAGAGCTGGCAAAAATGAGCGACAGGATTTTGATGATGAAAGATGGTTTGATGGTAAACCAAAACTCTGAAGGAGCTTAATTATTTACTTAAAGAAAAAAGACTGAAGTTAGTGAAGTGCTTAAAGTCCCCTTGAGGGGATTTAGGGGTTAAACTCTCGGTTTCCACGGTATATCTTCCACCCCAAATAAATAACCGGCATATCTTGCCAAAACAAAAAGATAATCACTCAGGCGGTTTAAATATTTTATCACAAGCGGATCTACAAACAGATCATTCTCCTGCATGTTCACACAAATGCGTTCTGCACGCCTGCATACACAACGGGTAACATGAGCCGTAGAAATGGCAACATGCCCGCCGGGAAGAATAAATGATTTCATTTCTTCCAACTCTTCATTCATTTTATCAATTTCTTTTTCTAAAAGCGTTATATCTGATTCCTTCAAATCGGGTATTTTTAGTTTCGATTCTTTATCCGGATCGCAGGCAAGTGATGAGCCGATGGTAAATAAACGGTCCTGTATTTCCTTTAAAATAATTTTCAAAGGTTCTTGCGTAAGCTGATCTGCTGTTAAACCAATAAACGAATTCAATTCATCAACGGTGCCATAAGCTTCAATACGGATATTACTTTTGGGAACTTTAGTTCCGCCAATTAAACTGGTCTTACCCAGGTCGCCGGTTTTAGTATATATTTTAAATGCCATGCTAATTGCCTGTTTATTTTGTAAAACAACAAAAATTTTCGGGAATGGTTAAAAGAATAAAAAAATTAAACAGGTATCGTAGCAGTTGCAGGGGTTGCATTTAGTTTATCTGTTTCTACAACACCATCTCTTAACCTGATTACCCGGTGGGCATACAACGAAATGTCTTCTTCATGCGTTACTAAAATTACTGTGTTACCATCTGCATGTATAGTACCCAAAATCTCCATTATCTCGTAAGAAGTTTTTGAATCCAGATTACCGGTTGGTTCATCTGCTAAAATAATGGACGGGTTATTTATTAAAGCCCGGGCAATGGCAACACGCTGAGCCTGGCCGCCACTAAGTTCATTTGGTTTGTGATGGCTTCTGTCATCAAGTTTAACCCTTGTTAAAACTTCCATTGCACGCTCTATCCTTTCTTTTTTGCCAACACCACTGTAAACTAATGGCAGCGCCACATTTTCGGCAGCCGTTAAGCGTGGTAATAAATTAAATTGTTGAAAAACAAATCCGATCTCTTTATTGCGAACCTCGGCCAGGTCATTATCCGGCATACGGCTTACATCTTTTCCGTTTAAAATATATTTTCCGCCGGAAGGAGTATCCAGGCAGCCCAGTAAATTCATTAAGGTAGATTTACCCGAACCACTGGGTCCCATTAAAGCAACATATTCGTTCTTAAATATATCCAGCGAAATACCTTTTAAAACCTGCAGCTCATTTTTACCGAGGTAGTAACTTTTGCGGATATTTTCTAAATGAATAATGCCTTGCATAAATTATTGTTTAGGTGGTTTAGGAGGTTTAGATGGTTTAGGAGGTGTAACTGATATCAAACTAAACTTTCTAAACTTTCTGCCTATTTCTTAATCACTTTTGGCACTTTAAAAAACTGCTCATCGTGTAAAGCTGCATTTTGTAAACCTGCCTCACGGGTTATACTTCCTTTAATTTCATCAGCCCGCAACACATTTACATTGCCGCTCATGTGCAAAAGCGGTTCAACACCGGTAGTATCTACTTCGTTCAGTTTTTCAACAAACTGAATCATTTTTTGCAAGTCATTTCTGATCTCTT
>JAYUZB010000245.1:0-3640 GCA_043752185.1 Chitinophagaceae bacterium | reverse complement strand
TTGCAGGTATGTTGTTAACAACAGAATGTGTAATAGCCGACAGACCAAAAGAAGAAGCACCACATAGCCATGGCGCACCTGATATGGGTGGTATGGGTGGATACTAAGAAATACGATGTTAGACATACGGAGTACGTCTCAAAAAATGCAGTCCCTCTTGCAGCAATGCAGGAGGGATTTTTAAATAAATACTTTTATTGTTAAACATTAAAATGAAGAAAGCCTATGCAAGTAAGGTTGAAACATTTGTTATGCTATTTCAAGAAAATTGTTAGTTTAAATAAGGAAGGCTACTGGGATGATAATCCTTTTGTAGTGCTTTAAAAGAAATCCTCCTGTATGCAGGAAGATTTTTCTTTATTACGGATATGTTTGCGTAAAATATGGGCGTTCAATAGTGTAGAATTCAAAAATTGCTGCATCCATTCAGAACAAAAAAACGTATCTAATGTTATTCAGTTTTCAACAAATAATAATAATGAAAAGCCATGTTAATAATAATTCTGTTTTTTGTGTGTCATTGGTACCTGTCTCTTTTTATGCAAACTTTTTTGCAGCACCGGTATGCAGCTCATCGTGCATTCAGTATGAATAAATTTTGGGAGCGTTTCTTTTATATCGTTGCTTACGTTACGCAGGGATCATCTTATTTAAGCCCCAGGGCTTATGCCATTATGCACCGGATGCATCATGCCTATACTGATACGGACAAAGATCCGCACTCGCCCATGTTTGATACAAGCATTTTCAAAATGATGTGGCATACACGTAATGTATCTGCCGGTATTTATGAAAAAACGTTGGATATTGAACCACGATTTCTAAAGAATGTGCCTGATTGGCCTATGCTGGATAGGATTGCCAATTCCTGGGCGTCGCGGCTGGGCTGGATTGGAGTATATATTTTAATTTATGTGCAGTTTGCGCCTTCAGCCTGGTGGTTTGTTTTATTACCGGTTCATATTTTAATGCTGCCAATTCACGGGATGATCATTAACTGGTTTGCACATAAATACGGTTCAAGAAACTTTACCATGAAAAATACATCTACCAATTTATTTAAAGTAGATCTGTTGATGATGGGAGAAGGTTACCATAATAATCATCATAAAAATCCATCATCAACAAACTTTGGTTTCCATTGGTATGAGGTGGATCTTACCTATGCTATCATTCGTTTTCTAAACTGGCTTAAGATAATACGGATTCATAAACTTACAGCAGTACCCGTATCTTAATTGTATTCATTAATGCATTTGGTTGTGATATATTTGAATAAATTATAGTCACAATGCTTGGTATACTCGTACAACTTCTCCTTTCCTGGCTCATCATCTGGCTTTTTGAAAAAGGTAATCTGAGTTTTTTAGGTTTTTATCCAACCAAAAAACGATTGATTGGCTTTGTAATATTTTTTATCGTTACTGCCATTTGTTGTTCTTCCGATTTTTTTATGCGGATGCTTTTTGCCCGGCAGCAATGGGAGCTAAACCCAAAACTCACTGCCAACCTGGTTTTAACAGGTATATGGTGGAATGTTAAATCGGTTTTGTTTGAGGAGTTGATATTCCGGGGAGTAATGTTTTATATACTTATAAAAAAATTGGGGCATACAAAAGCTATCATCATTTCGGCCATTGCTTTTGGTATGTATCATTGGTTTTCGCATGAAGTATTTGGTAACCCTGTACAAATGGCCATAACATTTATAGTTACAGGTACAATGGGTTTGGTGTATGCATACAGCTATACAAAAACCTTTTCATTGTATTATCCAATAGCCATACACCTGGGTTGGAATGTAACCAGCAGCGTGATCTTCAGTAAAGGTATTTTGGGAGATCAGTTATTTACTCAGGTAAAACCTGTACCAGAAGTTCAGGTAGGTTATTTTGTTTATTTCTGTATAGCATTCATTCCGCTACTGAGTGCCATATTGATAAATTATTTTATGGTGAAATGGCTGAAGCAGCAACCTACTCCCCATCCACAATCTCTCCATAATCAATAACGAGTTCTTCGCCTTGCTTAATATCTCTTATCGCTTCAAAAAATTCACCATCATTAATGGAGATGACATTGGGAGTATCGGAGTGATTTAAAAAATTCACTAGGTCCATTTTTTTAAAACCATAGTTGGGTACAAAATAATTTTCCTCATCATACAGGCAATAATTTTCTATCAATGCTTTTGCATGAGCAGGTAAATTTTCTACTTCGGTTTTGGTAATAGCTATCCATTGTTCCTGTTCATTGGCTTTGCTGAATATACTGCGGCAGCCTTTGGGGATATCCTGCAGGGCAAATACGCCAATACCTTCAATGGGCGAGGGTTTTATCATTACCCAGGTATTGCCGGCCAGTTCTTGTAAAAGTTCTGCTTTGGTCATTCTTTATCTTGTTGAGTATAACCGGTAATTATAAAAAATTGTGCAGCACAATAAGTAAGCATGATGAACACACCGGCGTAAGGAAAAGGCTGATAAAATTTATTGATGGCCAGTAAAGAATCTGAAACAACAAATGCAGCAGCCCCCAGCAAATAAAATGAGGCAGCTTTTTTATTTACTTTTAAAAAGATGTGCAGACTGCAAAGCAGCATACTGCAGATAATAGCCGCATACACCATCACAGGTATTTTTAAATCGCCCAGGTGAGGATAGAGTTGCCAAACCAGTGTAATGCCATAGGCAAGCACCAATGCAATTAAAACCGGCTGCTTTTTAAGCAGGGAAATTTTTTGTGATTGTATTCTTAAAAAATAAATGATGTAAAAAATATGTGTGGTTAAAAAACTAATGAGACCAAAAATAAAAAACAATGCATGTTTATATTCAAACAATAAAAACACATCGCCCAGCCAGGAAAAAAATAAACCGGTAAGCAATAAATTTTTTGCGGGAACGGTTGATTTAGTGAAATACAACAACAACCATAAAGCCGGTATCAGCAGGGGTTTTACAGCAAAGTGAAGCATTTCAATATTTGCAGCAATACCCACCACATCCAGCACAGCTAATACCCAAAACAGAAAAGCTAATTTTTTTTGAACCGGTTGCTGCATGTTTATCTGGATTGGTACTTTGCGTAGGCTTATTTTAATTCAATAAATGCTTTACCCAAATAATAATATCTGTTTAATGAATCTTTGATTCTGGTTGTATCTGCAAGCGGCAGTGTAAATGGCTCTGCAAGCCGGTAATTAACCGAATCTTTTTTGTAGAGAATAATTTTATGATTGCGGGCTGTAAGTACATTCATGCGATATGCTGCTGCGGCTGAATCGGCAGTTTGCAACACCACCACTTTAAAAGTATAACCATCATCTGCAACAATTGGCTGTGTTGCTTTAAGAGCAACTGTGTCTATTGATGGCGTGTTAACTTTTGCAGTGTCAACTTTTATTTCCTCGGTAGTATTCTCAGCAGCAGGGTTGGGGTTTCTTACAAAAAAATACCACGCAGCCGTACCAATCAATCCCAGGCCAATTAGCAAACCTGCTATCAGCAATCCTTTCTTACTGCCACCTTCTGTTTTTTTTGTTTCCGATGCAAAAGATATTTCAGGATTTACTCTTGCTTCTTTTGGTGTAGACAATGTGTTTTCCAGCTTTGCATGAAAAGTATATCCTTTCGTAAAC
>JAYUZB010000244.1:0-9164 GCA_043752185.1 Chitinophagaceae bacterium | reverse complement strand
GCCGCTTTTCATTTCCAGCCTGCGTAAATTATTTGCAATCATATCTGCCATTTGCATGGCAACAGGCGCTACCTGTGGGTGCCCGCTTGGCCAGGCAGGCTCTTCCATGTAAGCCACATCGCCAATTGCAAAAATATTTTCAAACCCATTTACCTGGCAATGCCTGTTTACTTTTATGCGGTTGCCTCTTGCAATCATATCTTTACTTATTCCTTCGGGCACGTTTCCTTTTATACCGGCAGCCCATATTACCATAGATGTTTCAATGGTTTCGCCATTCTGCAGTTGTACAGTTTTTCCATCAAAATCCTTTAACAGCGTATTGATTAAAACTGTCACTCCCAATTTCTCTAAATAGTTTTGAGATTGTATGCTTGATTTTTCACTCATGGCTGCCAGCGTTTTACCGGTACCTTCGAGCAAATAAATTTTCATTTGCGTAAAATCCAGTTCGGGATAATCTTTTGGTAAAACAAAGCGTTTCATATCAGCAATAGCGCCGCTCAATTCTACGCCTGTTGGGCCTGCGCCTGCAATCACTATCGTCATCAACCTTTGTAATTCCAGTTTATCGGTTACATGCAAAGCATCTTCAAAATTATGCAGCAGCCTGTGCCGCAACTGCAATGCTTCTACCGTGCTTTTCATGGGAAATGCATTATCCATCAATTGCTGATTGTTGAAAAAATTGGTATCAGCACCGGTTGCAATCACCAATGCATCAAAATTAAATTCACCAATATCGGTAATCACTTTTTTATCTGCCGTTGCTATCTTCAACACTTCCGCCATTCTAAAACGCACATTCTTACTTTTATGAAAAACCTTGCGCAACGGAAAAGAAATATTACTGGCATCCAGCCCGGCAGTAGCTACCTGGTAAAACAAAGGTTGAAACTGGTGGTAATTAAAACGGTCAATTAAAGTGATATCAAAACCAGGTTTGTTGCTGAGTTTGCGTGCCAGTCTTAAGCCACCAAAACCTCCGCCAATTATTATGAGTTTCATGTTGTGAGATTTAAAACCCCCTCCGCCCACTGAAGGGGGAACTTTGGAGTATAATAATTTATAATTACTACTTTTTCTTCAAAACAAAAATACAATATTTTCAGTAAATACTGAAAATTTAAAAACAAATTTTACTTCAGACAATAATAGAAGTTAAAAATTTGTTGATTTTGGTGGGCTGAAATACCAAAGGCTTTCACAGTTCGCAGAGTGCAAAGTTCCCCATTCAGGGAGCGGAGGGGGTTTTGGCTTTTTAATACAACATCCTCACTTTAATGGTACCCTTAACCTTCTTCAATAATTCCGATGCATTTTTGCTAAGGTTTTTATTTACATCCAAAACCACATAACCAATTGCATCATTGGTTTTAAGGTATTGCCCAAGAATATTAATTTTGTGTTTGCTTAGTTGTGTGTTTATTTGAGAAAGCACACCCGGTACATTATGATGAATATGCAAAATTCGGTGTGTGCCTTCCTGCGGCGGCAGTGCCAGCTCCGGAATACTGTGAGAGCCAATGCTGCTGCCTTTTTCGAGATAATTAAATAATTTGCCGCTTACATCATCGCCAATATTGCTTTGTGCTTCCTGTGTGCTGCCACCAATATGTGGTGTAAGCAATACATTGCTGAGCCCCTGTAATGGTGAAGAAAATTGATCGCCGTTTTTTTCAGGTTCAACGGGAAAAACATCTACAGCAGCACCGCCTATATGTCCATCAAGTAATGATTTACGCAAGGCATCCAGGTCTACTACTTCTCCCCTTGCATAGTTAATGAGTATGCTTCCTTTTTTAAACCAGGCAAGCGTTTTTTTATTAATCAGGTTTTTTGTGCTTTGCAGTTCGGGCACATGCAGGGTTACAATATCTGAATGGGTGATAACCTCTCTTAAACTTTTTCTATTCTCAGCATTTCCCAAAGGCAATTTTGTTTCCACATCATAAAAAATAACTTTCATGCCCAGGCTTTCGGCAAGTACACTTACCTGCTTACCAATATTACCATAGCCAATTATGCCCAGGGTTTTACCACGCAGTTCATAACTGCCGCTGGCTTCTTTCAGCCATATGCCTTCATGCGCTGCTTTATTTTTATCAATGATTTTTCTGATGAGGATTATAGAAGCGCCAATCACCAACTCGGCCACACTCCTGGTATTGCTGTAAGGTGCATTAAAAACAGCCACGCCGTTTTTTGTTGCTGCTTTTAAATCTACCTGGTTAACGCCAATACAAAAACAGCCTATCGCCTGTAATTTTTGTGCAGCATCCAGTATTTTTTTTGTTATCAGCGTTTTACTGCGAATGCCCAGCAGATGAACATCTTTAATAGCAGTTATCAATTCGGCTTCAGTTAAAGCACCATTTATTTTTTTTACATTGGTATATCCGGCAGCATTAAAATTTGTAACCGCAACGTCGCTTATATTTTCTAAAAAAAGAATGTTTATCTTTTCTTTGGGATAACTGGTTATTTTTTTTTCGGCCATGATGATTACTGCGTATTTTGCACAAATATATTCTATCTGAACCGTAAATAATTATCATGCCTGTATTGCATAAATCATTTTCATTTACATTTTTAGTTTACTTATTTGGATGTGTCTTATTACATGCATCCTGCAATTCTTCTAATACAAAAAGCAAAAAAAAAGTTGCAGACAGTTTACAGATAATTGATTTACCTGAAACTTTGCCGGTATCGGCTGCTGAAGCCAACCGCATCAAAAATGCCTGCAAGGCCTGGTATGACAGTGTTTTATTACCAAAAGGATTTAATGGCGGCATCGTTGTTGCCAAAGATGGAAATATCGTTTTTGAAAAATACAATGGCACTGGGCATTTACCAGGCAAGGATACCATTACCGAAAATTCATCCATGCACATTGCATCCATTACCAAAACATTTACTGCCATGGGAGTTTTAAAACTGCAGCAGGATGACAGTTTGAATATTGATGATGAGTTTAGTAAATATTTTCCGGCATTTAATTATCCGGGTGTAACTATCCGTTGTCTTTTAAACCACCGAAGCGGATTACCCAATTACAATTATTTTATGGAAACTCTAGGATGGGATAAAACCCAGTTTGTAAAAAATGAAGATGTGCTTAATTATTTAATTACCTACAAAGCATCACTGGCCGATGTTTCGCCACCCGGCGCACATTTCTCTTACTGCAATACCAATTATGCCTTGTTGGCTTTATTGATTGAAAAAATTACGGGTACAACCTATGCCGCTTACCTTAGCCGGATTTTTTTTATACCACTGCAAATGAAACACACGTATGTTTTTTCTTTGGCCGATACTTTAAAAGCCATACCCAGCTACAACTGGCGGAGCGTTCGGGAAGCATTTAATTTTTTGGACCAGGTTTATGGCGATAAAAATATTTATACCACACCACGTGATCTGCTAATTTGGGACAAAGCACTTTCTTCAAATTTAATTTTTACACCAGAAACACTTAGCCAGGCACATGCACCTTACAGTAATGAAAAGCCCGGCATGCGCAATTATGGCCTTGGCTGGCGTATGAATATTTTTCCCGACGGCAATAAAATTATTTACCACAATGGCTGGTGGCATGGCAGTAATGCAACTTTTATACGGTTGATAAAAGAGAAAGCAACCATCATTGTGGTTGGCAATAAATTTACCAGGGCAGTTTATAATGCTAAAGTACTTACCTCCATTTTTGGAAATTATTACCTGCCCGGTGATGAGGATGAAAATGTGGTTTTGAAAGATTCACTTAAATCGGTAAACCATTTATTAAACAGCGACAGCGTTAAAACAAGCAATTCAAAAAAATCAAAAAAAGTTTTGAAAACCAAAAAAAACGGTAAGTAAATACCTCTTCTCTTCTTCAGTAAATTAGTTTTACATCTAACTAAACTATGCAGGTTTTGCAGGTTTTTGCACAGTATGTGCAATATTTTTATGGCTGTTTTGCTGTTTTCTGCATTTTAATTCCTAATTTGATTCGCAATAACTACCTAATGCTTAAAAGAGAAAGACAGGCTTACATTGTACATCAGGTAAATCTGCATAATAAGGTTTTGTCGAATACCTTAAGTTGCGAAATTGACGTTTCGGAAGATACCATACGCAGGGATTTACAGGAGTTGGATGGCAAAGGCAAATTAATAAAAGTACATGGTGGTGCATTATCTCACGCATTTAACGACATCACCTACCCTTCAAAAAAAATTTATTCTCAGGATAGTAAGCGTATTATTGGTGAAAAAGCTGCCCGCCTGATAAAAGACGGCATGTTTGTATTAACTGGTGGCGGTACTACTATTATTGAAATGGCAAGAGCATTACCGGTAAATCTTTCTGCAACTTTTATCTCTGGCAGTATTCCGGCAATTGTAGAATACATGCATCATCCTAAGCTTGAAGTAATAGTGATTGGCGATAAATTATCGAAAAACTCAAAAATAACATTGGGTACGCATGCCATTGCCAAAATAAATACCTTTAAACCTGATTTATGTTTTTTAGGAATTAATGCAATTGACCTGCGGCACGGCATAACTGACAGCGACTGGGATGTTGTTCAAATAAAACAATCCATGATTGAGGCGTCTCAAAAAGTAGTTTGTCTTACTATTTCAGAAAAAATAAATACTATACAACCCGTAAAGGTTTGCGATTTAAATAAGATTGATATTTTAATAACCGAATTACCAAAAGATCATCCCCTGTTGCAACCTTATGTGGCTGCAGGAATAACAGTATTATAAATAAACTTTAAATAAAACTTTTTTTAAACAACCAAAACACGACTTATATGAGAAAATTTACAAACAGATTGATTGCTATTCTGTTTTTCCTGGTTCCATTATTAGTACAGGCGCAGGCACCGGTTACCGGCCGGGTGCTTGATGAAAAAGGCCAACCCGTTGTTGGTGCTACTGTGCTTGTAAAGGGTGCAAAATCGGGAACAAAAACAGATGCAAACGGAAACTTTACCATCAATGCCAAAACAGGAGATGTGCTGGTGATTAGTTCCGTAAATTTTGGCAGCCAGCAAACCAAAGTAAAGGATGGTGGTACTGTTGCCATAAATATGATTGCAAAAGATGGCACCATGGATGAGGTAGTTGTAACTGCCATGGATATTAAAAAAGCACCCAGGGAACTGGGGTATTCTGTACAAACAGTAAAAGGTGCTGATGTGGCAGAAACACAAAGAGAAAACTTTATTAATGGCCTGCAGGGAAGAGTTGCAGGCCTAAGTGTAACGCCTACAACAGGTACTGCAGGTGCTTCGTCGGGTATAATTCTAAGAGGTTTTAATTCTATGTCTGGAACTAACCAACCTTTATTTGTAGTAGACGGTGTAATTGCAGATAACACTACTTTCAACTCAAACTCACAGGGTGGAAGCGGCGTTGGCCTTGCCAGTGATGGTAACAATAGAAATATTGATAACACCAACCGAATTGCAGATTTAAACCCAAATGATATAGAATCTATTACCGTTTTAAAAGGCCCCGAGGCAACTGCATTATATGGCAGCCAGGCAAGTTCGGGTGCCATTCTTATTACCACAAAAAAAGCAAAAGCTACTGGTAAAAAAATATTGATAACATACGATAATAATTTCAGGATACAGAAGTTAACCAGGTTTGCCAATGTAAATAATGAATATGGGCCTGGCGCAGCAAACGGTGTTCCCGATGCTCTTGGCAGGTTTACATCTTTTGGCCCCAAATGGACACCAGGTACACCCTTGTTTGATAATCTTCATAATTTCTTTGAAACAGGTTTTTCACAAACCCATAATCTTAGTTTAGAATTTGGATTAAAAAATGTTGCGTTTCGGGCATCAGGCCAGGTTTTAGACAACAGCGGCGTGGTACCTAATAATTTTTATAGAAAATATACCGGCCGTATTTCCAACACAACCAAAATTGGCAAGTACATTACAATTACTCCGTCAATAACTTATACAAATGCCGATAACAAAAAGCCAACCAAGGGTTCTTCTTCTTTTTTAATGAGTTTATACCAATGGCCTACCAATAATGACATCAGAAATTATGAGTCGGAGTATGGCGGTAAGCTTACCTTATTTAATGTAAACCCAAATGCAGATTTTGATAACCCTATCTGGAGTGCAAAAAATAACACAACAGGTGATATTACCAGGCGATGGATTGCCACAATGGGTATAGACATTAAGCCCACTTCATGGTTGAGTATTGCAGGTAGGTTTGGATATGATACTTATAAAACTGATGGGTATATTTTAAATCATCCGCAATCATTTTTTCTTACAGCAGCTACTTTAGGAAGACTTGAAAACTACTATACAAAGTATAAAGGATACAACCACACCATTACTGCAAGTGCTAAAAAAGAATGGAAAGGGTTCACTGGCAGGTTGCTGGTTGGTACCATGTGGCAGGATTTTGAAACACAGCAATACTCTGTGTTTGGCAATGGTATTGTTGATTCAATTGTTGGCGGTAAAATGTATAAAAACGGACAAATAATTACAGGTTTTAACCCTACAGATAGTAGCCAGACCATACCCGGTTCACGGCTTCGTTTGCAAAGGGCCATTAAAGGTTTGCCCAATCTTAGAATTTTCAGATCATTGGCGTACTTTGCCGAAGTTTCTATAGGATATAAAAATGTTGCTTTTCTTACTTATTCGCAACGTTTTGAGAAAGCCTCGCCAATACCCCCAAAAAACAATAATTATAATTATCCTGGAGCCAGTTTAAGTTTTATTGTTTCAGATATTTTTCCTGCTCTAAAAAAACATGATATACTTGATTACTTTAAGTTAAGGGCTTCGCTTGCTAATACTGCCAGGTTAAATGACCCGTATTCTAACCAACGTTTTTTTGTTCCTAACCAAAGCAGTTCCACCAACCCGGGCGGTACATACACCCTGAATTTTACAAATAACAATCCCGACCTGGTACCAGAAAGGCAGTCTACCTACGAAATAGGAACTGAACTGAGGTTTTTAAATGGCAGGATAACATTAGATGCTGCATATTACAACACACTTTGTACTAAGCAGATTATGCAGGGCTTTAGGGCCAGCTATGCTACAACAGCTGTATTAAATACTTCAAACGCTGCATCTTTAAGAAACGAAGGAATAGAGTTGACGCTAAATGTTACACCGGTTAAAAAGAAGGATTTTAATTGGAACATCAATTTTAATTTTACCCATAATTGGAGTAAAATATTATCCCTGCCGGATGCCATTGGTCCTTTAAATGATTTCTATAATTCAGATACATATATTTCAAATGTAAGAGCCGGTTTAGTAAGAGGTTTTTCAACCGGCACAATCACCGGTTCCACTTACCAACGTAACCAGGCAGGGCAAATATTAATATCTGCAGCAAACGGTTTACCATTAGTTAACGCAGGTAACCAACTTATTGCCGATAGAAACCCTGACTTTACTTTAGGAACCTTGAATAATTTTAGATATAAAAACTGGACCTTAAGCTTTTTATGGGATTGGAAAGTTGGTGGAGATATTTATAACGGAACCGACCAGGTATTGACCAATATTGGTAAAAGTGCCAGAACTGCAAACCGCAACAATGCCATTATTGTTGACGGTGTATTGAACGATGGTTTACAAAATACGACCAACCCAACTAAAAACACCATCGTAATTGTTCCAAATTTCCTAAGTACATACTATACCTTTATGCCTGATGAGGAGTTTATTGAAAAAGATGTTAACTGGTTAAGGCTAAGAGATGTTACATTAAATTACAGGTTACCCGAAAAACTTACAAAGCGTGTTAAATACTTAAAAGCTATGAGCTTCTTCATAACCGGAAGTGATTTGTTACTTTTCACAAATTACAGAGGTGCTGATCCCTCTATTAATGCCAACAACCCCGGCACATTGGGCGTAGGTGGTTATGGTATGGATTTAGGAAATACGCCTACCCCGCTAGGTTTAAGTTTTGGTTTAAAAGCCAGTTTTTAATGATTAACTATAAAGTAAATTTTAAAATTTTTTGTATGAAAAATAAAATTAAAAAACCAATACTTTTTCTCGGGTTGCTGTGCATTATTTTTGCATCATCCTGTAAGAAAAAAATTGATGAAGCATATTTAAACCCCAACGCACCCCTTGTTGTTCCTATTGAAACTATTTTGCCGGGCGTAATTGGTGGCTTTACAGCTTTCTTCTCATCTAATGGCACTGGTTATGGTGTTCAGGCCGATGCAATATTGTTGGGCCGCTATATTCAATATTGGGGAACTCAAACAAATGCCGAACTATACGGCCAGATGGGTTTTCCGGGTGGAACACCCAGTGACAACACTGGTGGACTTTGGGCTGCTGTATACTATGGCCATGGCGGTAATGTAAACAGGATAATTGAATGGGGAGCCGAGCAGCAAAAATGGGATTATGTAGGTGTTGGTTATGCAATAAGAGCATGGGGATGGCTGGAGTTAACCAATTGCTATGGAGAAGCTATTTTAAAAGAAGCTTTTGATGTAACAAAATCGCAGTTTAAATATGATAATCAACCTGAATTTTATGATAGCACCCGGGTTATTTGTCATCGTGCATTAAGTTATTTAAACAAAACAGATGGAGCTGTAAGTCAGGCAAACCTTGCTATTGGCGATGCTTTTTTTTACAACGGAGACGTAAGTAAATGGAAAAAATTTGTGTATGGTATACTTGCCCGTTCCTTTATGAACCTCAGCAGTAAATCAGATTTTATTGCCAAAAGTTATGCCGACTCTGCTATTAAATATGCTAATCTATCATTGGCTACAAATGCCGATAATGCATTAGTAAAAGTTTCGGGTGGCAGTGTATCTGCAGTTAACAATTTCTTTGGGCCTTTCAGGGCAAATATAGGCGCAATCAGGCAGTCAACATATATTGCCGATTTAATGTCGGGCAATAATGCACAGGCTTTTACGGGTGTACCCGATCCCAGAAGATATTACATGCTTCGTGAAAACCTGAATGGTACATTTAAAGGATTTACACCCTGGCTTGGTGCCACCGGCGTTACTGCCAACGATTATCCAAAAAATTTCTGGGGCCATCCTACTCCTACTACTACAGTTGCCCCAACTATTCCAATTATTGACAGTTCCCGTTATTTGTATCAAAATACCAGCCC
>JAYUZB010000243.1:0-20845 GCA_043752185.1 Chitinophagaceae bacterium | reverse complement strand
CAATATTCAACACCAGTTTTTTATTAAAGTACGTATCCAGGTATAATCCCAATTGATTTTCATCAATGCGCCAATAACTATTTGACTTTGCGTAAGAGTTGGTGATGGCCCTGAAATTTGCGCCGTAATAAAAATGTTCATTTATTTTATGTTCGTATGTAAGACTGCCCGGTAATATGCCAAAGAGGTTGTTGCGTGCATTTATTCTCCAGTCAATACCTGCCAGTGGCATTACAAATAACCCAAACAATTCATTGTTTACATACAGGCCCATTTTCCAGGTAAGGTTTTCATTTCTTTTATTGCTTATAATGAAAGCCCCGCCAACCTGCATGGTTGTTTTTTTATTAATGCTGCTGTCATTCATTCTTACAATGCCGGTAAGTAAAAAGCTCCATTTGGTATTCGGAATTGTTTTTGAAAGTGAAACAGGCAGTGCAACACTATAATAATTTTGCCGTTTGTTATTATTGATCTTTGATGACCATGTTTCAAAAAAAGGACTGAGAATAACGGCATCTTTTTTATTTTTAAACTGCAGCGGTATATTGGTTCCGATGCCATAATACTGGATTTTTACATCATTTTTATTTTGGTTTAGTAAACCTGTGTTTGGACTATTTGTGTATTTGATGTTTGCAATATCAAGAAAAGGCTGGGCCATTGATTGTTGCGTACTCAATAAATTAACGGCAACAAAAATTATAATACTCAACCAATTGTTAAAGTATGTTTGTTCCTTTTTCATGATTAACCATTTTATCAGGCAATAAGGGTGTTTTGTTTTTCGGTTAACAGTATAACGGGCTGGTTGGTTTCTATGGCCGTTACAGATTTTATGTTTTTCATCTGCCTGCTCAATATTATATTTTTTATTGAAGCAGGTAATAGCTTATTTGCGAACAGGAATATTTTATTCACCAATCCAGGAATAATGACCTCTCTTCGGTTTAATAAGCCGTTGATGGCAATCGGTGCAACATCTTCGGGATTCATAATAGCAAGCCGGGATATCCAGCTTGATGTTTTAAGCAAACAGGTAACTGATATATTGGTATTCATGCAGCCCGGGCAAATTACACTTACACTAATGCCATCGTTTTTAAGTTCTCTTCTTAAACTTTTTGAAAAAGAGTAAATGAATGATTTAGTTGCACCATAAACGTGCTTTTTGTTTAGGTAGAAATAAGAACTCAGGCTGCCAACATTCAGTATATAGGAAGGGCCATTGGCCTTCAGCATATCCAGAAAAAGATGCGTAAATAAAGTTGTAGCCACAATATTTAGTTTAATCTGTTTCTGGTAAAAGGAAAAACTTCCTTCACTAAACAACATGGTACCGCCTAACCCCGCATTGTTAATCAGCATGTTTACCGGCAACTTCATTTCATTAACCTGTTCATACACGTCTTTGCAGTTTTCTTCGCAGGTCAGGTCTTTTTCAATGGCAATTGCATCAACCTGGTAGTTTTTTTTAATGAAATCGGTCAGGTAGTACAATTCAGGGCCGGGCAGTGCCACCAGTATCAGGTTCATGTTACGGGCTGCACATTCAAGCGCTAATGATTTTCCAAAACCCTCGCTGGCTCCGGTTATAAGCGTGTAATAGGGGTTATGCATAATTTTTAATTTTTAAAAACTGAATAGTTTGTTTAAGGGCCTCACGTAAAGGTGTAGGCTGGTAACCTAATTTCTGTTTGGCTTTTTCATTAGTGTAAATTTTGTTGGCAAACAGGTGATGTATACCTTTTGCCGTAACAAATGGTTCTTTCTTTGTAATTAAAAAGTTGCACCATTGAATAAGTGCCCACATTTTTATTAAATACCTGGGAGCCTCAATTAATTTGGCTTTTGTTCCGGATATAATCCTTAGTTCCTGGAAGAAGGTTTTAAAGGAAACGTTTTCGCCCCCTAAAATATATTTTTCTCCACCCAGCCCGTTTTTCATAGCCAAAATGTGGCCGTTCACAATATCATCTATAAAGCAAAAATTAGTTGAGATGTTGGATGATTTTGGTATTAAAGTCAGTTTACCTTTTATAAAATTTTCCATTGCCCGGTTCATTGAAATGGGGTGTGTTTCAATACCCGGCCCATATACTTTTGATGGCGATACAATAACCGTAAACAGGCCCTTGTGTACATATTCCTTTACCAGGTTTTCGGCCAGAAATTTGGTAAACTCGTATTCATTATCAAAACTTTCTGTTCGGGGATCTTTTTCACATTTTGGCTCTTTTACCGCAGCACCCAGTACGCCACAGGTACTGGTGTAAACAAATTTTTTAATGCCGTTATCAAGGGCTGCTTGTAAGAGGTTATGGGTTCCATCTACATTTACCTTGTAAAAAATAGAAGGATCTTTGGCAAATATTTTTACAACGGCTGCAGTGTGATAAACCTGCTGGCAACCTGCCATGGCTTTTTGTATGGATGGTATGTCGGTAATATCCCCCGAAAAAACAATGATGTTATCATGAACAGGAATATTGGGAGATGATGGATCACGTACAATAATGTGTATAATATTACCCTGGCTCGCCAGTTTGAGGGCTAATTGGCGACCAATATAACCGGTTGCTCCGGTGATAAAAATTTTCATAGCCGTGCAATTTTAGGTGTTGAAAAATGGGATTTATTTAGGTTGATCCCGTTTACCAAAGAGAACGTGATATGCAGTAATACCGCTGGCCATGCAGCATTGCATAAAATGCAGAGCCAGCAAGCCAACAGGCTGAATGGGATGCAGATTAGCATTTCTGTTTTGGTGTTATACATGTGAAGCAGTACATGCAATATAACATTTAAAGTAATTGCAAATGGGATACCCATAGCATAGCAAAAACTGTTAACTAAAATTGGAGGAGTTTGCATAACAGTTAGTTTAAGATGTTTTAATTATTTGGGCTGTATAAAATGTATGGCTGATTTTAATTTTTGTACAAACTCCCCAGGTATAATAAAACGTATTACTGTTACCATCCGGGAATTCAACTTTATACCCACCATCGTCTGTCTTAGCTATTTTAATAAAGGTTTCATATTTATCACAATACACAGTGCTAAAGCTGATGGGTTCCTGAAAATACAGGCTCAGTAAATTGGTAACCACAACCGGAATAGCCAGGTATTGCTTTTCTCCGTTATCATTCACTACATATTTATCTACCACCCGGCTGGTTTGCTTATTTACTTTTACGGTGCCATTTGTTTTCCGGTATTGCGAAGAATAGAGGAGTGATCCATTTTCAAATATTGAAGTTTCTTTTGCTGAAACTTCAATCAGAAAAATAATCCGGGTTCTTAGTTCCGAAACCAATGAGAGATTGGTTCTGCTACCTGTAATGTTTTTTTCAAGGCGCAGCCATCCAATATCATCGCCTCCCTGTACTATCTTATAATTCAACAGGCTGTTTTGAGATTTTGTTAATACAGGAATAAGGGCCAGGGGAATTATAATCAGCCAAATAAGAATAATTTGCAAACGGGCTTTTAAATATTTACTTATCTGCAATACTGTTACTACCCAACTTATTTTGCTGTACTTTTTTAAAAAGGTATAAATTAGAAACGGTAACATGATTGTTGATTTAATTGATAAATGATAAATCACTTTCCAATGGGTATGGTGAACGTGATGCCTGTAATATCATTACTAACATTTGCAGGCACACCAAAGCCTGTTTTTTGATTTTTGAGCTCCAGTCTGGCTTTTTGTTTGTACGCACTGGCCATGGCCATAAGTGGAATACTGATTATACCAGTAGCAGCACTGCTGATAAACAAAGCCCGGTGAGTGCTCTCAGCTCTTTGCAGGTCGCCGTAATCACTCATTGAATTACTATTTGAGACAACAAGTAAACCAGCTATACCTAGTACAAGGCCTGCTCCAAGTAGTGACAGTCCGGCAATTCTCAGGTTACGGCTGGTACTGTTGTAATAAGCATAATTTTTTTTCGAACTGTCACTCTCATGCGTGTACATTTTTTTTTCGAATAAATTACCTACCGGCAGAGCAGATATTTTTAAAGTTGCTGAATTATCTGCAGCAATGAACTGCTTTTCCTGCTGGGCCTTTGTCTCAATTAGTGTTAAGATGATCAATCCCAGAATTAACATTAACTTTTTCATAATTTCATAATTTTTTTAAAATAAAAATGGTTTTCAGGTTATTGGTTTATCCACGTCTTAAAAGCAGCGATGTTTTAACCGAATTGTAGGTTCTGATATCCCGCTTAATAATGCCTGTTCCTTTTTCCCAGTAATAAGTTGTTTCCCGGTAGTTGGTATCTCCTGGTTGTAATCCATTGGTTGCAGAAAATTTGTGTATTTGTATAAACAAGGTTCCTTCAATGGTGATTGATGGAATTAATGAATACTTCTTTACACCCGAACTGGTAAAGGGATACCAAAAAGCAGGAAGATTATTTTGCCTGTCAGTAAGTTCAAAAGCTGAATCTATAAAATGGAGAGTATTCATGTATTGCGTATCACAGCTTGCAAAGCCATCAAACCAGATCTGGCCGGGGGAGCCTGTCATTTGTTGCAATGTTAACTTGTATGTTTGATGCGTATAATTTGGAACAGGCGGATTCCCCGGGACAGAATCATGAAAGACGCCGATTGTATAATTTTGAGTAACATGTACAGAATCCGTAAACCCGTTTGCAGAATCTTTATAAATAAAATACCTGTAGCTATACCAGGGGGTGTTAATAAAATTAAGTGCGGTATTATGAAAGTAGTTGCCGGCAATCATACCTCCTCCAGAAGGCGGCCCCCAACCGCCGCCCCATCCACCACTCAAATCAAGGTTGATACTTTCTTTTGAACAGGATCCCAGGAAAAGAATTAAAACTGCAAGTAAATTTAAAGAGGACTTTTTCATGAGTTTTTATTTTAGGTTGATAACTTTTGTTTTACAATCCAAAACTAATACGGTCATAAGCCCATCCCTAATTGATAAATGCGCTGTGTAATCATCTATTAGTAATTGCAACTTGTTACTACCGTTTTGAGTTTTTTTTTGCTTTTTTTTGCAAAAAATGCAACTGCTTTATTGTAGATTGGGAATTAATGCAATAAATTAGGGGGTAGAATTGCAGTTTTTACCAAAACTTTTTTCATGGAATCTAGTAATACCCAGTTAAGGTTTTTTCAACACATCAAATCTATATTGCCGGCAAATGTTTCATTTGTGGATGAAATAGCCGATTTACTGGCGATTAGTAACGATAGTGCATATCGCCGTATAAGGGCCGAAAAAGCCATAAGTTTTGAGGAATTGCAGAAGCTATGCGTAAAGTATAAAGTTTCGCTTGACCAGTTTTTGAACCTGCAAAGCGATGCCTTTATTTTTACCGGTAAATTAGACAACGATGTAAACTTTGGCTTTACCAACTGGCTGGAGGAGGTATATAAACAATATGCCATCATCGACCATTTTGAGAAAAACCATCTTTATTTCCTCTGCAAGGATTTTACATTTAATCTTCATTTTCAAATACCCGAACTGGCTGCATTCAAATACTTTGTATGGATGAGATGTTTTTTGGATTTTCATGCCGACAAAGGCGAAAAGTTCTCATTCAATTATCCAGGGTTTGAAATACATAATAAAATAGGGTTGGGCATTATGGATATATATAACCGAATTCCCTCCACAGAAATATTAAATGCCGAGGGCGTAAATACCACGCTTATGCAGATACTGTATTATTACGAGGCTGGTGGATTGGTTTCTTACGACCAGGCGATGTTTTTATGCGACAAGCTGGAGGAACTGGTTAATCATGTAGAAAGGCAGGCCGAACATGGGGTGAAATTTAAGATAGGTGAAAAGCCGAATACTTCTTCCGTTGTGTTCCGACTTTTTAATAATGAGTTGATCATGGGTGATAATACAGCTTTGGTTGAGCTCGGCGATATGAAGGTTACTTTTTTAAATCACAGCTTTATGCATTTAATTGGCACCAGGGATGAAACCTTTAATAATGCAATGTTTAATTACATGAATAATATCATGCACAAGTCAACATTAATAAGCGCAAGCAATGAAAGAGAGCGTGTAAGATTTTTTAATCGTTTAAGGGCAGAAATTCACAGGGCCAAGGCCAGACTGATATGATTTTAAAAATTTGTAATAATACCAAGTTAAATATAAATTCATAATGGAACAGAATAATGCACAGGTCTTGTTTTTTCAGCAAATAAAAACATTGTTGCCACCGCATTTATCCGTTGCAGATGAAATTGCCAAAGTGCTAGATATAAGTACAGATAGTGCCTACCGGCGCATACGGGGAGAAAAACCCATTACGTTCGATGATATTCAAAAATTAAGCGCCAGGTACAAAGTATCTATTGATAAATTTTTGCACCTGCAAACCAATGGTTTTATTTTTACCGGTAACCTGGGCTATACTTCCGATAATTTTATTGAATTGTACCTGAATAATATGTTGCAGCAATTTGAGTTTATGCGAAGCTTCGATCATAAACATTTTTACTTTCTTCCCAACGATATTGCTCCTTTTATTTACTTCCAGTTTCCTCAATTGGCATCACTAACATTCTTCTACTACATGAAAAGCCTGCTTGGTTTTGATGAAATGAAGGATTTGAAATTTTCGGTTAAAAATGTAAATGAGGAGCATATAAAACTTGGTAAAAAAGTACAGGATAGTTTTAATCACATACCTTCTACAGAAATATGGGGCACCGATACCATCGACAGCATTTTACGGCACATCTCCTTTTACAAGGATACCCATGTATTTGAATCGAAGGAAGATATTTTTTGCCTGTATGATACATTGGATGAACTGATAAACCATCTTGAAAAACAGGCCGAACAGGGTATTAAGTTTAATTATGGACAAACACCCGATAAAAACCAGGCACCCTTCAGACTGTTTTATAACGACCTTATTACCGGCGACAATTGTGTATTGGCCGAAATAGGAGATATCAGGATCACTTACATAAATCATAACCTGATAAATTTTATGTACACCAGGGATGAGAATTTTAATAATTTTACATGGAATACATTTCAAAATGCTATCAGAAAATCTACACAAATAAGTTTGGTTGGCGAAAAAGCCAGGACCAGGTTTTTCGACGGGTTTCGTAAAAAGATACAGCAACAAAGAGAAGCCATTAATCATTATTGATAATTACCTTTGTTTTTCAAATTGAAAAAGGATGTACAAGCATGTTAAATTAATTGAATGCCCCCGTGATGCCATGCAGGGCTGGCTGCATTTTATACCTACCGAAAAAAAGATTGAATACATTAATGCTTTACTAAAAGTTGGTTTTGATACGATTGATTTTGGCAGCTTTGTTTCGCCAAAGGCAATACCGCAGATGGCGGATACCAGGGAAGTAATTCAAAAAGTCAAAAGTCAAAATTCAAAAACAAAATTGTTGGCCATCATTGCCAATGAAAGAGGGGCACAGGATGCACTGGTGTTTGATGAAATAAATTATCTCGGATTTCCATTTTCTGTTTCCGAAACATTTCAGATGCGTAATACCAATTCAACCATAGCCCAATCGCTGGGCAGGGTAGAAGAGATACAAAACCTTTGCATAAAAAATAAAAAGGAACTGGTGGTTTATATTTCAATGGGATTTGGAAATCCTTATGGCGATGTTTACAATGAAGCAATTGTTTTTGATTGGGTGCATAAACTGGTGGATATGGATATTAAAATAATTTCGCTGGCCGATACGGTTGGCCTGGCTACAAAAGAACAGGTTTACCAAATCACCAAACATTTGGTTGATTCATTGCCCGAAATTGAAATTGGAGTTCACCTCCACTCAACACCTGCCAACTGGAAAGAAAAGGTTGAGGCAGCTTTGCAGGCGGGCTGCAAACGTTTTGATGGTGCATTAAAAGGCATTGGCGGCTGTCCCATGGCCGACGATGAACTGGTGGGTAATATGGATACCGAATTGATGATCCCTTATTTTGAAGAAAAGAATTTGTTGAACAATTTTGATATGAATGCATTACAGGAATGCAGTAGGCTGGCTTCCGAAATATTTTACCACTAATTATTCGAATTACACTAATTACACGAATTGGTGTAATTGGTGTAATTGCATTTAAATTCGTGCTATGGACTTTCATTTAGAATTTACTCCCAAACCATTTGATGAAAAGATCAATCATCAGCAAAATTTATTGCTGATAGGCTCTTGCTTTATCGAACAGATTGGTACCAAACTGGCCAATCATAAATTTGGGGTGCTTGATAATCCGAATGGAATTTTGTTTAATCCATCAAGCATTGCAAAATCTATTTCATCTTACATCAATAATAAGCAATACAACGAAGAAGATTTATTTTACCAAAACGAATGCTGGAACAGTTGGGAACATCACAGCCGGTTTTCTCATCCTGATAAAAAAATATGCCTGGCTGTAATAAATGAATCTCAATCCAAAGCAAATGTATTTTTAAAAAATGCCGATTGGTTATTGATAACACTCGGTTCAGCATTTGTATACGAAACCTCATCCCTAACTCCTCTCCTTGGGGAGAGGGGGATGATAGGCGAAGTTGTTGCCAACTGCCACAAAGTACCAACTGATAAATTTATTAAAAGGCTTTTATCTGCAGATGAAATTTTTGCTGATTTAGAAAAGATGATTGAAAAAGCTATGGCTTTTAATCCGCATCTAAAAATAATTTTTACCATCAGCCCGGTTCGGCATTTGCGTGATGGCTTTGTAGAAAACAACCGCAGCAAAGCCACGTTGATACAGACTGTTCATCAGCTTACAGAAAAAAATAACAACTGTTTTTACTTTCCGGCTTACGAACTTATCATTGACGACCTGCGTGATTACCGTTTTTTTGCAGAAGACATGGTGCATCCCAATTATGCAGCTACCAATTATGTTTGGGAAAAATTTATTGCAACTTGTATTGATGAACCATCTCAGCAGCTAATGAAAGAGATTGCTGTAATTGTTGCTGCAAAAAATCATAAGCCATTCAATCCAACTTCTGAGCAACATAAAAAATTTCTAAAAACTAATTTAGAGAAAGTTAAAAAACTCCAACAGCAATTTCCTTATTTAAATTTTGAAGAAGAAGCTGCGTTCTTCAATTCTAATAAAGTCTAAATTCCTAATTCCTAATTCCTAATTCCTTAATGTATCCTATCACCCCTCACTTCCATTTCTTTCATCAATTCTTTTTCATACTTCAGCCATTCGGCCCAGCGCTTGCGTACAATTTTCTTATCTAAATAATGCTCGGCAAGTGTAATAAACAAGGTATAATGCCCAGCTTCGCTTTCCATAAATCTGCGGTAAAAATTACGCATGTAGGCATCATCAAGTCCCTCACTCAGTCTTTTAAAACGTTCGCAGCTGCGGGCTTCAATCAACGCCATAATCAGCATCTGGTCTAAAAAACGATCATCGGGGCTGCCATCTTTTTTCTGAAACTGCAGCAGGCTGTTTACATACACATCTTTGCGTTGCCTGCCCAGTTTAAGATTTCGCTTTTTTAGTTCAGCAATCACCATTCTAAAATGGCCCCATTCTTCTGTAACTATGGGTGACAGTTCTTCTACCAGTAATTCTTTTTCGGAGTTTTTTGTGATGAGGGAAATACAGGTTGTTGCAGCTTTTTGTTCGCAATAGGCATGATCGGTTAAGATTTCATCCAGTTGCAATTCTGCTAAATTTACCCAACGGGGATCACTGGGTAATTGTAATCCTAAAATGTTTTTAATATCGGCAGATAAATTTTCCATATCTGCAAAAATAAAACAGCCTGGCTGTAAAAGCCAAACTGTTTTATTTTATCTGGAGTTATTGAGTTACTGTCTTGTTACCGAAAATGTGCCAATACCGGTTGTTGCGGTTCCTAATCCGATGGTACCAACCATTACGTTAGAAGTTGAAGAATATTTGGCCGATAATGTGTACTGAGCAGTACCCGAAACATAAGTGTAAGTTGCTCTAACGCTATCCTGCACCATAGCCCAGGTGCCGGTTGCATTATCAACTGCTGCGTTGTTGTTTCCAATTATATCCACAGTTCCATTTGCTTTAAAAGTTAAAGTAAAAGCGTATGTCGGGTTTCCTGGTCCAATACCATATTGGCCTGTACCAACCCATTTGCCCTGTGCTGTTGGAGCAGGTGCAGGTACTGTTTCATCTTTTTTACATGATGTAATTAAAAATACAAATGCCAATGCAGGTATTAATGCAAATAAACTCTTTTTCATAGTTTTTGTTTTTAGTGAAAGGGTTAAAATACTTGTTTCAAATGCCATTAAACAAAGACTATACCAGTGCCCTAAAATGTGGGTATTTTGTAACAGCAGTGATGTTAAAATGTAACAAAAGATTTGTTGCAATATCAAAATCTGATGTATGTGAGCTTTAAGAATTTATATCTAAAACAAAGTATTAATGCAGATTTTAGTACTTTACACAAAATAATTGGCTTATATGAGAATTCTTCCTTTTGTTGTTAGTGCAGTAATTACTTCAGCACTGATAGTTATTTTAAATACCAACCTTTTTTTGCCTGCACCACTGGGTAAATTGTTGAGTCCGCAACACGGCGTTTGGCAAAATGCTGAACCTGTTTCCGAAAACTTTATTGCCGATTTTAAATTTCAACAACTAAATGGTAAGGTAGATGTGTACCTGGATGAACGCCTGGTACCACACATTTTTGCTGAGCAGGAAAACGATGCCTATTTTGTTCAGGGATTTTTACATGCAAAGTTTCGCCTTTGGCAAATGGAGCTGCAAACATTTGCTGCCGGTGGCAGGGCCAGCGAAATTTTGGGAGAAAAAGGTTTGGAGCATGATCGTGAGTTCAGGCGGTTGGGAATGGTGTACGCTGCTGAAATTGCACTGCAGGAATTAAACAAGGACCCAATTATTAAATCTGAATGCGATGCCTATACGGCAGGTGTAAATGCTTATATAGAAAAACTTACAGAAAGTACGCTTCCGCTGGAGTATAAATTGATTGGTTATAAACCCGAAAAATGGAGTAACCTTAAATCGATGTTGTTTTTAAAATACATGAGTTATGACCTGGCTGCACGTGATGATGATTTTGAAATGACGAATGCAAAAAGTTATTTTAGTGTTGATGATTTTATAAAATTATTTCCTGCCATTCAGGATTCTTTAGATCCCATTATTCCTAAAGGAACCATTTTTGAAAAGCAAAAAGTATTTCCGGTTGCACCGGTTAATGCCGATTCGGTTTATTTAAGCAGTAAAGAACTGGCTGTTTCAGAAACATCAAAACCCGACCGTGATAATGGAAGCAACAACTGGGCTGTAAGCGGTTTAAAAACAAAAAGTGGCGCTCCCATTTTATGCAACGATCCGCATTTGGGGTTAAATCTTCCTTCGCTTTGGTACGAAGTACAGATATCAACGCCATCTTTCAATGCTTATGGGGTAAGCTTTCCGGGGGCACCGGGTGTTATTATTGGGTATAACGATAGTTGTGCTTTTGGTTTTACAAACGGTGGTCGTGATGTAAGAGATTATTTCGAAATAAAATTTAAAGATGATAGCCGGCAGGAATATTCTTTTAATGGGCAATGGATGAAAACAACATTCAGAATTGATACCATTAAAATAAAAAACAAACCCGATTTTATTGATTCAGTTGCGTATGTACAATTAGGCAATGATTGGTGCCCGGTAATGTATGACAAATCTTTTTCGGGTGGCCGCAATACAAACAATAAATATTATGCGGTAAGATGGAAAGCACATGATGCCAGCAATGAGCTGAAGATTTTTAATATGCTTAACCGTGCAAAAAATTATAGTGATTACACGGCTGCTGTTACTAACCTGCATACACCGGGGCAAAATGTTGTTTTTGCTGCTAAGAATGGCGACATAGCTTTGCGTACACAAGGAGAGTGGCCTGCCAAATGGAATGGCCAGGGCGATTTTGTAATGCCAGGCTTTGATACCAGCTATTTATGGCAGGGTATGATTCCGCAGGATGAAGTACCTTATCAATACAATCCCGAAAGAGGGTTTGTAAGCAGTGCCAATCAAAAACCGTTTGATGATAATGCCTATCCTTATTATTTGGGAAGAAATTATCCGGTTTACAGAGGTTTTGAAATTAACAGGAGATTGAGTTCCATGACCGGTATTACGCCACAGGATATGATGGCACTGCAAACTAATAATTTTAATGCACCTGCTGCCATGTTAATGCCACTTGTGTTAAAAAATATGAACGAAAATGAATTAAGCAGTGATGAAAAAAAATATTTTAATTATTTAAAAGGATGGGATTTACGAAATGATGCAGGCTCTAAGGGTGCAACTGTCTTTGAATTACTTTGGATAAATTTACAAGACACCATTTTTAATGATGAATTCAGCAAAGCGCCCAAAGTAATTATCCGGCCTTTTGAATCATCATTACTGGAAGGGCTTTTAAAAGATTCGGCATATAAATTTTTAGACAATATCAACACCCCCCAAACAGAAAAACTGGCCGATAACTTAATGGCAGCCTTTAAAAAAACTGCAGTTGCTTTAAAGAAAGCTGAAGCTGATGGTAAATTGGATTGGGATAAATATAAAGGAACCCATGTTGACCATCTGGCAAAATTAGCGCCCTTTAGCAGAATGAATTTACCCATTGGTGGCGGTACACATAATATTAATGCAACCAAGGCGGCACATGGCCCCAGCTGGCGCATGGTAATTAGCTTAACTGCTAAAACAGAAGCCTATGGTGTTTATCCCGGCGGACAAAGCGGTAACCCCGGCAGTAAATATTACGATGATTTTGTTGACCAATGGGCTGCCGGAAAATATTATTCGTTGTGGATGATGACAAAAGAAGAAGTGGGTGATAAGCGTATTCTGGCAAAAATGAGTTTTAGCAACTAAACTTCCCTAAACCTTCTAAACATCTAAACAAATACAATGAAATTCTTCATCTCTCTTATACTAACCGTTTTATTAAGCTTTGCAGCCTGTTTATTTCTTCCCTGGTGGAGCATTGCAATTGCAGCATTTATTGTTGCCGCTTTAATACCACAAAAGCCTTTTAAATCTTTTATAACTGCTTTTATAGCGCTGTTTTTATTGTGTGGTGGTTTAAGCTTTTGGATGAGCAATAACAACGATCATGTACTGGCGCATAAAGTATCGCAGCTTATTTTAAAAATGGATAATCCTTATCTGCTGGTTTTGGCTACGGCTTTAATTGGCGCATTGGTAGCTGGTTTTGCGGCGCTGGCAGGCAGTTACTTGCGAAAGAGTAAATAGAAATAAATTCTGGTTGCTTTATGATTAAGTTAATTTCTGTAGTTCTTTTGCTTCTCTTAAGTTCAACCTTCAGTTTCATTACTTCTACTTGTCATTTCTTGCTGATTAATTACATAATTCATTCATTTCACAACTTTATAACAAATTCACCGTTAATTTCGCGGCAACGCAAATATGTTTATGAAGAAGCTACTACTAGTATTTTTTATTTTTGCTTCGATTCGTTCATCAGCTCAAAAAATTTACGGTACTGTATTCTCTGATAAAGGCGATCTGTTGCCCTATGCCTCCGTTACTATAAAAGGAACCTCTCTTGGCACCAGTGCCAACAATAAAGCAAAATTTTCTTTTTCTGTTGCACCCGGTACTTACACCGTTGTTTGCCAGCACATAGGCTATAAAACACAAGAAAAAAACATCACTGTAAAAAATGAAGATGCAGAAATCACGTTCATTATTTCTACACAACAACTGGATATGACCGAAGTGGTAGTGAAGAGTGGTGTAGACCCAGCATACGAAATTATAAGGCAGGCAATTAAAAAAAGATCTTTTTACAATGAACAGGTAAAAAGTTTCGAATGCGAATTGTACACCAAAGACATGATGAAACTACGCAAGCTTCCTAAAAAAATACTGGGCCGCAAAATTGAGGATAAAGATGTAAAAGAAATGGGGCTCGATTCTTCCCGTAAAGGAATTATTTATTTGTCAGAGTCGGTGGCAAAAGTGTATGTGCAGCAACCCGACAAATTTAAGATGGAAGTTATCAGCAGCAGGGTTAGTGGTAGTGATGGTTTTGGTTTTACATTTCCAACCTTTATCAGTTTTTATCAAAATAATGTTTCTGTTTTTTTAGATAGGTTAAATCCACGGGGATTCGTTTCGCCCATTGCCGATGCGGCTATCAGCATGTACAAATTTAAATACCTGGGTAGTTTTTATGAAGATGGAAAAGAGATTAACAGTATACAGGTAATACCACGCCGCAATTACGAGCCCGCATTTAAAGGTGTAATTAATATTACCGATGGCGACTGGCGCATACACAGTCTTGATCTTTTGCTAACTAAAACAGCACAACTGGAAATTGTGGATACGCTGCACATCACGCAGTTTCATGTGCCGGTGGGGAATGATGTATGGCGGGTAAAAAATCAGCATATTAATTTTGGTTTTAAACAGTTTGGTGTTGATGCCATCGGCAATTTTGTGTCGGTGTACTCTGATTATAAAATAAATCCTGCATTTGCAAAAAACAGGTTTAATAATGTGGTTGTAAAATATGATACAGCTTCCAATAAAAAGCCGGTTGCTTATTGGGATAGCATCAGGCCCATGCCATTAGAGATTGAAGAAAGAATGGACTATAAGGTTAAGGACAGTCTTTTTCTGGTTAATAAAGATTCCATACTTAGCCAGGCATCGGTAGATTCGATGAATAAAAAACAAGGCAAGCTGAAAGTTTACGATATTTTCTGGAAAGGTTTACATCGTACAAAATATACTGTAAATGGTAATCACCAATGGGGTGTAGAATCGTTAATACAAAATCTGGAATTTAATACAGTAGAGGGTATCGTATTGAATGTTAGTCCTTATTACAACCAGTACTTTAAAAAAATAAAAACTAATTTTTCGTTCGAGCCCAACCTGCGTTACGGTTTCAACAATGGCCACCTAAATGCCTGGGCCGATATTTATTTTCGTACCCGTGATTGGGAAACAGATAAAAAAATAAAACGGCAGGCCTGGACAATCTCTGGTGGAAAAAGAGTGAGCCAGTTTAATAAAGCAAATCCAATTACACCGCTTACCAATACCATCAATACATTACTATGGGGCGATAATTTTATGAAGATTTACGAAAATTATTTTGCAAGCATTAATTTTAGTAAGCGTTACGAAACAGGGCTGCGCTTTAATGTAAATGTTTTATACGAAGACAGGATTCCATTAGAGAACACAACCGATTTTGTGATTTTTAAAAGAGACTCTGCCAATTGGATTCCTAATTATCCTATTGAAAAAATATACTCGCAGTTTACAGCACACCAGGCATTTGTTGTAAGTTTTGATGTAAGTATAAAACCCGGACAAAGGTATATTCAATATCCAAACCGTAAAATGTCACTTGGTTCCAATTATCCAACCTTTAGTTTAAATTATACAAAAGGAATAAATAATATTTTTGGAAGCGATGTGAATTTTGATAAGTGGCGTTTTAGTGTAAGTGATGATAAGAATTTTAAACTGGCAGGCTTGTTAAAATATAAAGTAGGCGTTGGCGGATTTATAAATGCTAAAAGTGTTTTTATTCAGGACTACCATCACTTTACCGGTAACCGCTCAACAAGAGCCAGTGAATATGTGAACAGTTTTCAAATGGCACATTATTACATTTACAGTACTACCAGTTCATTTTATACTTATGGCCACGTGGAGCATCATTTTAATGGATTGATCACTAATAAAATTCCATTATTTAAGCGGCTTAACTGGAACCTGGTTGCCGGTAGCAATGCACTTTATGTAAACAAACTCAGCAATCATACAGAGGTATTTGTTGGTCTTGAAAATTTAATAAAAATTTTCAGGGTTGATCTGCTTGTATCCTACCGAAACGGAAGTTATCAAAGAATGGGTATCCGTATTGGCACCGGCGGTATATTGGGGGGCAGTCTTCGTCTAAATAATTCCAGGAGCCGCCGCTCTTCAAACAGTTTGTAATTATTTTTTAATCAATATCTTTGCTGTTCAATTTGGTTTGCCTGCAAGCATCCAATCTTACACAAGGTCTGACGCCCCGTCTGACCTTGTAACAAAAGATTTCCCTGCAACAATGGTCAGACGAGGACGTCAGACCATCCTAAGGGATCAAATTAAATAACTTATGGCAGTATTACACAATCGTATTTCCCAGGCGGAATTGAAAAAGCTTTTGTACGCTGAAACTGAGCATCGTACCACAATTTCATTTTATCAATATTTTCCTGTTGATGATCCAAAACTATTCAGAGATGAGTTGTATAAAGCTTTGAACGCCTTAAAAGTATTTGGAAGAATTTATGTAGCAGCAGAAGGCATTAATGCACAGGTAAGTGTGCCCGACAGTAATGTAGATGCTTTCAGAGAATACCTGAATACTATACCGGCTTTAAAAGATATAAGATTGAACATTGCTGTTGATGATGGTAAATCTTTTTGGGTGCTTAAAATTAAAGTGCGTGAAAAAATTGTTGCAGATGGTATTGATGATACCGGCTTTAGTATGCAAAACAAAGGCAGCTATGTAAATGCAAAACAAATGAATGAATTGCTGCAGGATGATGATACGGTTGTAATTGACATGCGCAACCATTACGAATACGAAGTTGGCCATTTTGAAAAAGCTATTGAAATACCCAGCGATACTTTTCGGGAGCAATTGCCCATGGCGGTGAATATGATGAAGGATAAAAAAGACAAGAACATCATCATGTATTGCACGGGTGGCATACGCTGCGAAAAAGCGAGTGCATACATGTTGCACCATGGATTTAACCATGTGTATCATTTAGAAGGCGGTATTATTAATTATGCCAGACAGGCAAAAGCTGCCGGGCTTGAAACCAAATTTATTGGTAAGAATTTTGTTTTTGACGACAGACTGGGAGAGCGGATAACAGAAGATATCATTGCCAAATGCCACCAGTGTGGTAAACCTGCTGATACACATACCAATTGCAAAAATGATGGCTGCCATTTATTATTTATACAGTGCAATAAATGCGCAAAACAATTTGATGGCTGTTGTACAGTAGAATGCCAAACGGTTTATAACCTGCCATTAGAAGAGCAGGTTGAACTACGCAAAGGCATTGATAAAGGCATGATGGTATTTAATAAAAGTAAAAAACGGTTACGACCAAGGCTTGATGAAATGAATAAAAAGTAATTTACAATCTCAACTTCTCCAATTCCCCAACAATCAACTTCTCCGTTTCTTCATCACTCAACTCTGCGGGTACAAATTTTTCACCAATAATTTTTTCGTACAGTTCAATGTATCGGTTGCTGATGGTTTGTATCCATGCATCATTCATTTCGGGTACGGTTTGGCCTTCTTTGCCCATAAAATTATTTTCAATCAGCCACTCACGTACAAACTCTTTACTTAGTTGTTTCTGGCGTTCGCCTGTTGTCAGTCTCTCTTCAAAACCATCGGCATAAAAATAACGGCTGCTGTCGGGCGTATGTATTTCATCCATCAAAAAAATCTCATCGCCGATTTTACCAAATTCATATTTTGTATCTACCAATATCAAACCTTGTTTTGCAGCAATTTCTTTACCACGGGCAAATAATTGCAGGGCATAATTGCACAGGGTTTTCCATTCGGCTTCGGTTGCTAATTGCTTTGCAATAATTTCGGTTGCAGAAATGTCTTCATCATGGCCTTCACTTGCTTTGGTGCTGGGCGTAATAATGGGGCTTGGGAAGTAATCATTTTCTTTCATGCCCTCGGGCATGGTAACACCACATAAAACCCTGCCGCCGACTTCATAAGTGCGCCAGGCATGGCCGGTTAAATTGCCCCTCACCACCATTTCTATTTTAAAAGGGTCGCATCTTTTACCAATACTTACATGTGGTGCAGGTGTGGATAATAGCCAATTAGGACATATATCTTTGGTGGCATCCAGCATGTATGCAGCTATTTGGTTTAGTACCTGTCCTTTAAACGGAATTGGGCGTGGTAAAATAACGTCGAAAGCCGAAATGCGGTTACTGGCAAACATTACTAAATAATTGTTGGAAATTGAGTAAACATCTCTTACTTTGCCTGAGTAAAAACCCGTTTGCTGCTTAAATTGAAAAGATTTCATGCTGCTAAAATACCAACAGCAGTTTTAAATCAATTCAAATGCACCCAATAAGTTGTTAACAGGCATGGAAAATAAATTTTTCAGGTAGAAATAACAATGCTTAATTTGCTTAAATATTTAAAACCAAAAAACGCAATATGAGAAAAGTTACAAGCTATTTGGTTGCATTTTTATTAGCTAATATCATAACGATAGGAGCTTTTGCACAAAATGTAACTATTAACGGCAATGTTAGAAACAGCAGCACGAAAGAAGGATCTGGTGCGGTGTCTGTAATAGTAAAAGGTGAAGACAATGGTACTTTTACTGATGATAAAGGAAATTTCAGGCTAACTGTAAAGAAATTGCCTGTTACTCTGCTGATTTCTTCAGTTGGATATGAATTACAGGAAGTAACTGTTTCAAATGCTGCAAGCCTTACACAGGTTGAGTTCAGTCCAACCAATGCATTAGGGCAGGAAGTTGTAGTTGCTGCTAACAGGGTTCCCCAAAAAATAATGGAATCGCCGGTTTCTATTGAAAGAGTAAGTGCGGCTAATATCCGCAATTCACCGGTAGCCAGCTACTATGATGTGATTACAAGTTTAAAGGGGGTTGATGTTACAACCTCTTCCTTAACTTTTAAAACGCCAACAACCCGTGGTTTTAATGGCAGTGGTAATACACGTTTTAATCAGTTGGTAGATGGTATGGACAACCAGGCACCAGGCCTTAATTTTTCTGTTGCATCCATTATCGGATTAAGCGAACTGGACGTTGATAATATTGAACTTCTATCAGGTGCATCATCGGCATTATATGGTGCAGGTGGAATGAATGGTACTTTACTCATCAACAGTAAAAATCCATTTAAATACCAGGGTTTATCTGTTTTAGTAAAAGAAGGTATCATGCATGTTGGGGCCAACAGCCAGCGTGCTGCATCACCTTACCATAACTGGACCATGAGATGGGCTAAAAAAGTTTCAGACAAATTTGCATTTAAGATTAATGCCGAGTTATTACAAGCTAAAGACTGGCAAGGCCGTGATTACAGGAATTATGCACGTGCTGCCACAGGAGGTAATGTAAAAGCCGGAACAAGGGCATCTGATCCAAATTACGATGGTATAAATGTATATGGTGATGAAACTACTGCTGAAATAAGAAGCGCTGTTTTAAATGCAATTGGTTCTACTGCAGCACCATTCCTTAAAAACTTTATAGACACCTTAAACGGAGGTGCAGCAATCAATGTATCACGTACAGGTTATACCGAAAAAGAAGTTACCAATCCAAATACAGTAAACTTTAAATTGGGCGGTTCACTTCACTATAAAATTACGCCACATACTGAAGCTACATTTGCTGCATACTGGGGAACGGGTAACACCGTGTACACAGGTAGCGAAAGGTATTCTTTGAAAGATTTTAAAATGGGCCAGTACAAACTGGAATTGATTAACAGGTACTGGTCATTAAGGGCATATACAACCCAGGAAAATGCAGGTGAATCTTACAACACAACTGTGGCAACCCGTTTATTTAACGAAAGCTGGAGGCCAAGTGGTGGAGCCACCGGCTGGTTCTCTACATACTCACAAACTTATCTTGCACTGAGGTTAGCAGGGGCAACAGATGCAAATGCTCATACAGGAGCAAGAGCACAATCTGATATTGGTCGTCCTGCTGCTGGCAGTGCGCAATTTGTAAAATCTTACGATTCAATCCGTAAAATGCCTATTAAACTTGGTGGCGCATTATTGCTGGATAAATCAGATCTATACAGCCTTGAAGGAACTTATAACCTGACTCATTTAACTGGTAAATGGGTTGATATGTTAATTGGTGGAAGCTACAAGCAATACGTATTAAATTCAGGCGGAACTTTATTCGCAGATTCTATAGACAGGATAAAAATCTCTGAATACGGAGCTTACATGCAGCTTAGCCGGAAAATTATGAATCGTGTACATCTTACTGTTTCTGGTCGTTATGACAAAAACGAGAATTTTAAAGGAAGGGTAACACCAAGAGCAACAGCTTTAATCAAGATAAAAGAAAATAATAATTTCCGTGTTTCTTATCAAACAGCTTATCGTTTCCCATCTAACCAACAGCAGTTTATTAACCTTGCTGTTGGTAGCAATGTGTTTTTAATAGGAGGTAATCCGGGTTTTAGAGAGTACTATAATTTTTCTGCAAAACCTGTTTATGATTTTGATGCTTTAAGAGCGGGTACCATCAAGGCATTTACTCCACAGGATTTAAAACCAGAATCTTTATCTTCATTTGAAGCTGGCTTTAAAGGCCTGATGATGCAGAATAAATTACTGATTGATGTTTATGGTTACTATGGAACTTATAAAGATTTCTTAGGAAGAAAAGTTACAGTTCAATCAAGTGGAGCTGCCATTGCATTGGGCGATACATTAAATGGCAGAAGGCTTTCAATTCCTGTTAACTCAACTGATAAAGTCAAAACCTATGGTTTTGGTTTTAGTATAGATTACAGGTTGCCTTTAAACTTTACCATTGGTGGTAATATTGCTTCAGATATATTGAAAGACGTTCCTAAAAATTTTGTTGCTTTCTTTAATGCCCCTAAGTACAAGGGTAATGTTAACCTGGGTAATTCAGGTTTTGGTCCGGGCAAACGTTTAGGATTTAATGTGGCCTACCGTTA
>JAYUZB010000242.1:0-3678 GCA_043752185.1 Chitinophagaceae bacterium | reverse complement strand
CAACCTTTCAAAGGTTGACAACCCTGAATACAACCACGCCCTTTCACCAGAAGCAAACGCCCTATTAGCCTTCGGCAAAAAACTATGGCAGGCCTACTTTGCCCATACCGATGTACATACCGTACGTGATGAATTAAAACTAAACCGCCCCGATGTAGGCTGGTACCAAATACGCAAAGCCCTGCAGGCACGCAATGCCAGCGGCGATTTTGCCCCCGTATCTTTTAAAGCATTTGAAGATGCCTACAAAGCACTAACAGAAAAACTGCAGCCCATGGTGTATGAGTTGGGGTTTTTAAAAGTGTAGTAAATCTATCAGGTCGGTGTAAATCAAAATTGTTTATTTTTGGTAAAAGTTTTTTATGGCACACCCAATAAAATATATGGTAGATGAAAAAGGGCATAAAACATCTGTATTGGTACCCTTAACTACCTGGACAAAAATAAATGCCGATTTTACTAAACTTCAAAATAAATTACAGGTTTTGTTAGGTATCAAGGCGGCCTTTAATGAAGTTAAAGCCTCCAAAAAATCAGGTAAGCAATTACAGACTCTAAAAGATTTTTTGCGTGAAAGTAACAGTTAGAATTACTGCTAACTTCAAATCAGAAGCTAAGCCTTTGTTGAAGAAATACAAATCTTTAACCAATGATTTGCTGCAACTGGAAAAACAATTGCTTGTAAATCCCAGGCTTGGAACTCCGCTTGGTAAAGATGCTTATAAAATACGGTTACAAATTTCCAGCAAGAATAAAGGTAAAAGCGGAGGGGCGAGGGTTATTTCATTAATCGAATCAACTTTAATAGGTTTTACAGAACAGACTTCGCCAGAAGAAATTACAGTAAACCTGCTTTCAATTTATGATAAATCTGAAGTGACTAATATTACAGATAAAGAGCTAAAGGATTTAATCAGCAGTTTTAGAAAAAGTAATAAATAGATATTCTCTATTTTTCAAAGAATCTCTCTCCAATTAATAATTATGAAAAATATGCCTTCCCCGGCTTTACAGAATGAAAGAGCTGGTATACTTGATGCCCTCCGCGGCTTTGCCCTGCTGGGTATTTTACTGGCAAACTCGGCAGTCTTTTCATTATATGTATTCAACTCCCCGGCAGATAGGGAATCTTTTTTTACCGCCCCGGTTGATGCGGTTTTGAGTTTTTTAGGGCATGTTTTTATTGAGGGCAAATTCTACTCTATCTTTTCTTTGTTATTTGGTATCGGCTTCTCCATCATTTTCCTGCGTAACAAAAATAAAGGCAATAATGGATTACTTATCTTTTATCGCCGCCTGTTCATTCTGCTACTGTTTGGTCTTTGTCATTCTTTTCTTTTATGGGACGGGGATATATTGTTCTTTTATGCAGTTGCAGGCATGTTATTACCATTATTCCGCAACAGCAGTAACAAAACTCTTTTATGGTTGTCATTAATTTTAATTCTTTCACCCCTGTTATTTGATACACTTAAAATAATTTCAAATGGCAAGTGGAATATAGCTAACCCCTTCCTTGAAAAAGCAATGGCTATTGATAAAAGAAACGGCATAGAGGGGTTTTATCCGGGCAACTGGCTTATCACACACGACAGTTATGGTGACCTGCTAAATTGGTCAGAATCTGGTTTTTGGTGGAGCTGGCAATTAAGGCTCGACAGTAACCGGGTAATGAAAGTGTTTGCCATGTTCTTATTGGGTTTATATGTTGGCAGAAATCAACTATATCTTAAACTTGAAAATCATAAACCACTACTTATCAAATTGCAGCTTTGGGGATTGGGGATTGGTATACCTGCAGGATTAGCTTTTGCGTGGTTTGAATCAGATAAAAAATCACTACCTGCTTTTGAAGGTATATGGGATACGCTTATGTATGCATTAAATGTTGCGCCACTGGCCATTGGGTATGTTGCAACAATTACATTATGGTATGTAAAAGGCAGGTTCTCAAAAATATGGTTTTGGTTACAGCCTGTGGGCCGTATGGCACTTACCAACTACATGATGCAATCTGTAATGGGTGTATTCATCTATTACGGCATTGGCCTGGGTTTAGGTGGCCGGTTTGGCCCGGCATTGTATATGCCTATTGCTTTTGTATTGTTTCTGCTACAGATAATTTACAGCAACTGGTGGTTTACCTATTTTATTTATGGACCCCTTGAATGGATATGGCGGCAACTGACTTATGGTAAAAGATTAGCTTTTAGAAAACCAAATTCCAAATAATATTATTGTAGGTATTGGTTAGTGAAAACCGCTGGGTCCAGTTTCTCCTGCTGGCGCAGATATGCAGTAAGGGTTTTGTATGTTGCGTATCTGTGTATATGTAAACTGCTTTTTAAAAAAGTATTAAGGGGTTTTTTTTTCAGCAGCCACCCGCCAGATGGTATTGCCTGCATCATCTGTTACTAATAAAGATCCATCGGGCAGTACCACAATACCCACAGGCCTTCCATATACTTTATTGGCAGCAAGGTCGGCCACAAAGCCGGTTAAAAATTCCTGTGGCCTGCCGGTTGGTTTGCCATTTTTAAAAGGAACATACACAACCCGGTAACCTGCAAGTACCAAGCGGTTCCACGATCCGTGCTGTACTATAAAAGCACCGCCATTGTATGGTGGAGGAAAAGTTTTTTTGGTATAAAAAGCAAGCCCCAGCGATGCTGTGTGAGAACCCAGGTCAACATCCGGCACTACCGCAGTTTTTACCAGGTCGGGCCTTTGTGCTGTTACACGGGTATCAACATGACTGCCATAATAGGAGTAAGGCCAGCCGTAAAATGCACCCTGCTTTACGCTGGTGAGGTAATCAGGTACCAGATCATCGCCCAGTTCATCCCGCTCATTTACTGCAGCATATAAGGTTGATGTACCCGGTGCCCATGCCATGCCCACCGGGTTACGCAGGCCGCTGGCATAAATGCGTAACCCCGATCCATCCGGATTCATTTCCAGTATATTGGCTCTTAACCTTTCTTTCTCCATACCATTTTCTGCAACATTGCTGCTGGAGCCAACCGCAATATATATTTTGGTATTATTTGCGTTGCTGATGATATTGCGTGTCCAGTGCCGATTAGCGATAAAACCTTTGCCGGCAGGAAGATCAACCAGCTTTTGGCCCTTACCCACAATTTTTGTCTGGCCTTTTATGTACGCAAAACGCAGTACCCCATCTGTATTGGCCACATATAGCCAGTTGTTCATGATCAGCATTCCAAAAGGCTGGTTTAAACCATTTTCAGCGGTAAGTAAAGTATCTTTTTGATCGGGGATGCCATCCTTATTATTATCACGCAATAACACTATCCTGTCTGCACTATGGGTAAGATCATCAGATTTGTGTACGCCCTTAAGAATAGCACCTGCTTTTTCAATTAGTGTAAAATTAGAATTACTCTCTGCCACCAGCACATCGCCGTTGGGTGTTACATACATCCATCTTGGGTTTTGAAAACCCGTGGCATATTGCGAAACAATAAAGCCCTTGGGTGCTACAGGCATCTTCCCGTCTTTCCACCCAATAACAGTGCTGTAATTGGACGATGATTTGGTGGCACCTGGCTGCGGCAACGTATCTTTTTGAGCAAAAGCTGGAATTGAAATGGCCGTTATCAACAGGCAGGCAATACTATTTTTTATTTGCATGATTGTAATGAATTGGTTGTAAAA
>JAYUZB010000241.1:0-3693 GCA_043752185.1 Chitinophagaceae bacterium | reverse complement strand
CAAACTGAATATTGTTTTTAAAAGTATTGAACGAACCAACACTGTTGTTTGTAGCCGCATAAAAATCTTTGTTTAGTTCATTGGTAGCAATATTGATGGTACCGCCAAATGCACCGGCGCCATTTGTTGAAGTGCCAACGCCACGCTGTATTTGAATGCTGTTGGATGAAGAAGCAAAATCGGGCAGGTCAACAAAAAAAGTTCCCTGGCTTTCTGCATCGTTGTAAGGTATACCGTTTAGTGTAACGTTTATACGTGCAGCATCTGTACCACGTATGCGTATGCCGGTGTAGCCAACGCCATTGCCAGCATCAGAATTAACAACAACCGAAGGGGTTTGGTTTAATAAAAAAGGCAGATCCTGTCCCAGGTTATTTTTAGCAATATCTTTTTTGGTAAGATCTGTTTTTGCAAAAGGTGCATTTTCGCCTGCCCTCACCGCCACTACTTCCAGTGGCTGCAGGTAAGCAGTATCATTGAATTTCTTTTCCTTTTGTGCAAATACAACAGAAACAGCAGCACATAAAATGGCGCTTAATAATAACTTCTTCATCAGTAAACATTTGAGCTGAAAATCCGGAGGAGGTAAAGACCGCTTTCTATTCCTCATCCCCGAACGGGTTTGGAGGAGCTGTATTTTCTCCCTTCGCAGGCATTATCCTGAGCAGGTTATCGGGTATTATCTCAGCCTTTTTTTTGATGTTTCGACAAGCTCAACATGACAAAAAAAGCACCCCGGAAATTCAAACGGTTAAAAGAGCTTTTGTGACACAAAGGTAGGGGAGTTTGGTAATTATTTTTAAAAATTGTGTAACAAAACCAATTGGCTGTACGTATTATTGGCAAGTATAGCCATGAAATTGACTTATCAAGGCGGTCATACCAGGTGTGATCGCTTTGTTACGGTCGTTTCGTCTTCCATTAAAATTTAAATTTAAAAAGATGAAAAAATTATTATGTTCCCTCATCACGGTTCTTTCTTTAACTGCCTTTGCGCAGGATACCAAAGTGATGAATGATGCCAATGCAACCACCCGCAGCTTAAGCGGGAGCTTTACAGCCATTTCTGTTTCAAGCGGAATTGATCTTTACCTTAGCCAGGGAAATGAAGAGTCGCTGGCCGTAAGTGCATCAGAACAAAAGCACCTCGACCGTTTAAAAACAGAAGTAGTAAACGGCACTTTAAAAATTTATTACGATAATAAAGGGATAACCTGGAAATCAGATGGAAAGGCTAATCTGAAAGCCTATGTATCTTTTAAAACATTGCAAAAACTGAATGTATCTGCCGGTTCTGATGCCAAAGTAAATGGCAGTATCAATGCAACTGATTTTGCTTTGGATGTAAGCAGCGGTGCAGCTTTTAAAGGAGCGATAACGGCCAAAACGCTTACGGTGGATGTAAGCAGTGGTGCCAGCATCAACATTTCGGGTAAGTCGGATAAATTAAAAGTAGATGTTAGTAGTGGTGCCAATTTTAAAGGCTACGACCTGGTTACTGATTACTGCGAAGCTTCGGCCAGTAGTGGTGCAGGCGTGCATGTTACCATCAACAAGGAACTGAATGCAAAAGCCAGCAGCGGCGGCGATATTCATTACAAAGGAACAGCTTTGATAAGGGATATAAAAACCAGCAGCGGCGGTTCTGTTAAAAAAGTATAATTATCAATGTCAGGTCTGTTTATTGAACCTTGCAGTGGAACCACATAGAACATAGTTCACATAGGAAGCGACATAGCTATGTGAAAATCTATGTTTTCCTATGTGGCTATGTGGTTCAAAAAAAAGGAGTTTGAATATCCTGATAGTTACTTAAAAAAAAGATAAAAGTAAAATGAAAAAGATTTTTTTATTTCTTGCTGCCTGTTGTTTTGTTTTTATTTCAAAAGCGCAAAACGATATTGTTGTTGATGCCAATGCATCGGTAAGAACAATAGCCGGGCAATTTGATGCCATTAAAGTTTCTGGCGGTATTGATCTGTATTTATCACAATCAGATAATATTGCCATAGCAGTAAGTGCCAGCAACGAAAATTTTAAAGAAGGTATTAAAACCGTTATAGAAGACGGCACGCTAAAAATATTTTACAAAGGCGAAAATAGCTGGAGAAAAAAAGACGGTAAACTGAGAGCTTATGTATCTTTTAAAGACATAAAAAAGTTAGAAGCATCGGGTGCCTGCGATGTAATTGTTACGGGCATTATAAGTACTGCTACACTGGCTATTCAGATGTCGGGTGCCTGCGATTTTTCAGGAAATTTAAAAACAGATGTTCTAAAATTAAATCTTACCGGAGCATCTGATGCAAAGATCAGCGGTACAGCCGGTACTGCTGTTATTGAAAGCAGTGGTGCCAGCGATGTGAAGGCATACGACCTGGTTACCAATATTTGTAAGATAAATGTTTCAGGCGCTTCGGATGTATATATTACAGTAAACACCGAGCTTACAGCATCTGCCACCGGTGCAAGCGATATTAAGTACAAAGGCAATGCACTTATAAAAGATATGCATAGCAGCGGGGCAAGCAGTGTGTCGAAGAAAAATTAGGTTAATCGTTAATGCAAAACCTATCAGGTTTGCAGCCTGGGTTTTGTGTGGCAGGAAACCTTATAGCGTTTTGATGAGGGCTTCTCTACAAACCTATAAGGTTTTGCTTTGCTGCCTGGCTTTGCTGCAAACCTGATAGGTTTATTTTCCGAAAGCCCATATTAAAAAAGCAGGCAGTTGTTTGCTCCATGCATTGTAATCATGTTTTCCGTTTGCATCTTCGACAAAAAATATATCATCTGGCAGGCAAATATTTTTGCTTTTAATGATTGCAACCAGGTCTTTGGTATCATCAATCACATCAATAATGCTATCTTTATCACGGTCACTTTCTTCTTCTTTGCCGCCGGCATAAAACCAATATTTTAAGTCAGCTTTTTTCTTTGATGATTTTATTTTATTCAGCATGATTCTGTTCTTCTCATCTGAATAATCAACCGCCTTATCATCCTTATCACGCCACCAGAACGAGCCGGAGAACACACCAACCTTGTCAATCTTATCGGCATGGTTCCAGGCAATATCAAAGGCAGATAAACCGCCCTGCGAACAGCCTGCAATAACCACTGATTTAAACTTACGTACTGTTGCATTTTTCTTTGCAAAAGGGTATAGTTCATTGTTGATAAAGGCATCGTAGTTATCAGCTTTATCGCCTCGTTTTAAAAAATCGGGGTTTTCGGCAACGCCATATTCCTGCATTCTGTCTCCGGCGTGTATGCCAACAATCAACAATGGTTTTATTAGTTTTTTCTTGTACAAACTATCGGTGATATCTTTTATTCTGAATTGTCCCATATTCTGTCCGTCGTTCAGTATCAGTAAATTCAATTCGGTTTTATCATCCGGCATGGGTGTACTGATGATGGTTAGTTTAACCTGTCGCTGCAAATGCCGGCTGTATAATTCATCATCCTGCTGTTTTATTTTGCTTTTGCAGCCGGTAGCTGAAAACAGCGACAGCACTATGGTTAAGGGGAGTACATATTTTTTAATCATACTCAAATCTACTAAAGGTTTGTTTATTATTTGGCAGCGAAGGCGTAAAACCTTAGTTTTGCACCGCGAAGTAGAGCAGCGGTAGCTCGTCGGGCTCATAACCCGAAGGTCACTGGTTCGATCCCAGTCTTCGCAACTAAAAA
>JAYUZB010000240.1:0-21038 GCA_043752185.1 Chitinophagaceae bacterium | reverse complement strand
AAAACTCCCTTTCAGATTTAAATCTGAAAGGGAGTTTTTTATGCGTTACAGGCAAACTATTTTTTTATAAACAGACTGCTAACTTTTCTATTACTGTTCGTAATAGTTAACATATAATTTCCTGCAGCCATTCCTTTAATACCCAAAGTTCTTACATAGTTTCCGGTAAACTGTAACTCTTCTTCTTTCCGCATCATTAACCGGCCATCGATTGCGGTAATGGTATAAACCAGTTTTCCTTTTTCGGTGCTAAAACCAAAATTAAGCTCACGCTCAGCAGGGTTGGGGTAAAGGCTGATGATTGCTAAACCGGCACCTGCACCGGTTTTAAATAATTTTATAGTATTTGAATATTTGATCACTCCATTTGCTTCATTGCTTCTTATGCGGTAATAAACATTGTTTACATTGGGAATATGGTTAAAACTATATTGTTTACCGGCAGTGGCATACAGGGAACCAACTTTTGTAAAATTTGTAGCATCTGCCGATAACTCAACATCCAGTGTGGCACCGGCAGCAATTGGAGTATACTCCCATTGTAAAGCAACTTTGCTTCCGTTCCATCCGCCTCTCAATAAAAAATTATTAGCTGGCACAATTGAGTAATAGGGTTGTGTCCATAAACCACGACCATGAGTTGCGGCAGCTACCAATTTGTCTGATGGTCTGTATTGCAGCATATCTGTACGCACTGTAGGGAAGGATGGGCTAGGTATCCATTCTGTAAAAGATCCATTAATTAACTGTGTTAAATAAACTCCGGCTTCTGTTGCAATGATTGCTTTGGTATTGTTACCAGGTAAAAACATGCACCACCTTACGGGCATATCGGGTAAATCGCCGTCAATATTTGTCCAGTTAGTACCACCATTAGTGCTTACCCAAATTTGTTGCACTCCATAATTTGAATAGCAAACCATCAGGTTCTGATCATTAGTACCAGTTGCAATGCAGGAGGTATAAACATTGGTGGGCAACCCAGTGCTGATAATTGTACCAGTAGGAGCCCCACCCATATGGGCATTATCAACATAACAAAGCCTGGTTGTGCCTCCATCATTTTCTGTTCCAAAATAAACCCTGTTAAGGGTATATGGTGATACGGTTATAGCGGTAACTGTATTTCCATTGAATTCTGTTACATTCGGAGTTGTACTGGTAGCACCGGTTTGAGGATTGGTCCATCTGCGAAAAGAACCTGCAGCATCACTGCAATACATAATATTGGCTGCATCGTCATAATCTGTTGGATTAATAAATTGCCCGGTTGAACTATTTAGGTTAACACTTGTCCAGTTTGCTCCGCTATTTATACTTCTTCTGTATTGGTTATAAATATAGGAGGTGAACTGATACTGAGGCTCATCCTGATCTATATGAACAAAAGCACCATCGCCACCCGTAACTTCCACAGTGCTACTTAAACCTGCATTATTAAATTGATGACTGCCGTTGTCCTGCGAACCCGCAAGAAAATAATTGGTAGTGGAAGGATGAATGGCAACTGAATAAAATTGCTTAATTCTTAAACCTGCATTCCTGTCGCTGATGTTTGTGCCACCATCACTACTAAAATGTATTCCTCCATCGCATCCAAAAAGTACCCTGTTAGTACCGTACAATTTAATAAAATGTATATCGGCATGTACATATTGAGTGGTAGTAGGCGGCAAGCCAGGATTATTGGTCCAGTCCGCTAATTTATTCCAGTTTGTACCGCCATTAGTAGATTTATAAGGATCCAGCCCGCCAACAATTACATTACCCGAGCCATCAATATCTACCGCCAGGTTATACCAGGCCTGGCCGCCTGCCCAACCAGCAGTTGGCTGCCCTGTAGTAGCTGCCCAGTTTGCACCACCATCTGTTGATTTATAAATAGTGGGTACCTGGTAGCTGTTATTGGATGGTAAGGCATATAATATATTACCGTTGCATCCTAATTCAATTCTTACAGAACTTGTGGGATATCCTAATGTTGGAGAGGTCCAAGTTCCGCTTGCTACTGATGATGGGGCATCTGTATATCTGTATGCAGTCGTTCCACCACCGAAAGGCCAAACTCCATAACTTACGTGCAGTCTTCCAGTACTACTTAATTCCATATCACTATATCCATAAGTAGTCAGGCCGGTAGGGGTAATGGTTATAAAATTTGCGCCACCATCTGTTGAACGATAGACTCCCACCCTTGTTGTTACGTATAGATTGCCAGAGGCATCACACAATATCTTTGAACAGTAATCAAAATTTGTTCCTGTTGTAGCAGAAAGTTGGGACCAAGTTGCGCCAGCGTCTGTACTTTTAAAAATCCCATCACCGCGTACTGCATCTCCGTTATAAGGCCACTCACCTGTACAAAAATACATAGTGGCCGGCGTGGCTGGGCTCTGGCAAATACCGGTAATTGCCATATTGCTGAAAAAATCATTTACAAATGTCCAGGTTGCAGGAGAAGCAGTGATATCCGTTGTTTTCCAGATACCGCCATTTACGCCTCCAATAAAAACTGTATTGCCCAATGGATCTGCTGCATCTACTAAAACAGCCCTTATTCTACCAGAGGCAATGCCGCTGTTGGCTCTGGTATTTCCATTAGATACACCAACAACATCGGCAGTAGGGCCTCGTTCTGTCCAGTTGCCATAACCGGCTATAAGTTGAAAGGGCAAAGTTTTCTTAAGTGAATCGGTATAATAAAGGGCTCTTATTAATCTGTCACGGGGTACGGTGCCGGTTGCAGGATCTTTGGTACGTTCAAATTCCATTTTAGCAATCATAGCAGGACCGTCATATTTTTCTTTTTCAACATCGTAGTTCGTTTTTTGCACACAGCCATGTAACAGGCAAGCACATAATACGAGCTGCAATACACAGGTTTTAATTAGAGTTGGCATATTATGGTATTAAATATCTAAAGTAAATGTACTTTTTTTCTTTCAGTTATGAATATGACGGAGAACTACTTTTTATATTTAATACCTGCAAAAGCTGCTTTAATATTTTTTTCAATTTGCTTCTCTAATTTTTGCCATTCCGCCCCTGTTCCCCTACCTTTGCGGCCTGAAAAAAGGCCTTTTAATAAAAATATCAAACAACAATTATGGTAGAAATTAAACCAGACGAGATTTCCGCAATTCTTCGCCAGCAGTTAAGCAATTTTAATGCAGGTGCCAGTTTGGAAGAAGTAGGAACAGTTTTACAGGTGGGTGATGGTATTGCCCGTGTTTACGGATTGAACAATGTTCGTTCCGGTGAACTGTAGAATTTGACAACGGTGTACGTGCAATTGCTCTTAACCTGGAAGAAGATAATGTGGGTGTGGTATTGATGGGTGACAGTGCAGAAATTAAAGAAGGAGATAAAGTTAAACGTACCGGCCAGATTGCTTCTATTAAAGTAGGAGAAGGTATGAGCGGCCGTGTTATTAATACATTGGGCGAACCAATTGATGGTAAAGGCCCCATTAAAGGCGACTTATATGAAATGCCACTGGAGCGTAAAGCACCGGGTGTAATTTTTCGTGAGCCGGTAAAAGAACCATTGCAAACAGGTATCAAAGCCATTGATGCGATGATTCCTATTGGCCGTGGCCAACGTGAGTTAATCATCGGTGACCGCCAGACTGGTAAATCGGCTATCGCTATTGATACCATCATCAATCAAAAAGAATTTTACGCAGCAGGTAAACCTGTTTATTGTATATATGTGGCAATTGGCCAAAAGGCCTCTACCATTGCAGGCGTAATGAAAACTTTGGAAGAATACGGTGCGATGGCTTATACAACCATAGTTGCTGCATCTGCTTCTGATCCTGCTCCTTTACAGTTCTACGCACCATTTGCGGGAGCTGCCATTGGTGAGTTTTTCCGTGATACCGGTCGCCCGGCTTTAATCATTTATGATGATCTTTCAAAACAGGCTGTTGCTTACCGTGAGGTTTCTTTGTTGTTAAGAAGACCACCGGGACGTGAAGCTTATCCTGGTGACGTATTTTATCTGCATAGTCGTTTACTGGAAAGAGCTGCTAAGGTTGTTTCTAAAGATGAGATAGCTGCACAGATGAATGACTTACCTGCATCTATCAAACATTTGGTAAAAGGTGGAGGTTCTTTAACGGCCCTGCCAATTATTGAAACACAGGCTGGTGACGTATCAGCTTATATTCCTACAAACGTAATTTCTATTACCGACGGACAGATATTTTTGGAAGGTAACCTGTTTAACGCAGGTATTCGCCCGGCCATTAACGTGGGTATCTCTGTAAGCCGTGTGGGTGGTAATGCACAGATTAAATCAATGAAAAAAGTTGCCGGCACACTTAAATTAGATCAGGCACTTTACCGTGAGTTGGAAGCGTTCAGTAAATTTGGTGGTGATTTGGATGCTGCAACTAAAAACGTAATTGACAAAGGTGCAAGAAACGTGGAAATATTAAAGCAGTTGCAATACTCACCAATGAGTGTTGAAAAACAAGTTGCCATGATCTATTTGGGAACACAGGGTTTATTAAGAGAAGTTGCTGTTAAAAATGTAAAAGCATTTGAAGAGCATTTTTTAATGGAGATGGAAAATAAGCATCCTGAAACTTTGGTAGAATTTAAGAAAGGTAATTTAAGTGATGATGGTATTGCTAAAGTAACAGAACTGGCAAAAGGATTAGCCCCACAGTACAAGTAATAAATTTTATAATTATTATACAAAGGAGAGAAGCGATTCTCTCCTTTTTTATTTGCCATTGCCGAAATGGCATAAAAATTATTTGGCTTACTGTTTGCCATTTTACCTGAAACAAATTTTATACAATGACTTTTGGAATAATAGTAGTCTCACTAATTTTTATGGGACTTGGTATGCTGGTGCAATATCGCTTAAAAAGAAAGTTTGCCGAATACGGCAAAGTACCAACCAGCAGTAGCTTAAGTGGTAAAGAAGTAGCAGAAAAAATGCTGCGGGATAATGGTATTTATGATGTGCAGGTTGTTTCGGTTGATGGGTTTTTATCCGACCATTACAACCCATTAAATAAAACAGTAAACCTCAGCCCGGATGTATATGCTGGCACCAATGTTTCTGCTGCCGCAGTGGCAGCACATGAGTGCGGCCATGCTGTACAGCATGCAACGGCTTACTCTATGTTAATGCTGAGAAGCAGGTTGGTGCCTGCGGTAAAAATCAGCAGTACCTTATCGCAATGGGTAATCATTATTGGGTTGGGTATGTTAGGTTTTGGTGGCGGTAGCCAAACTGTTTTACTAATAGGCATTATTTTATTTGCAGTAACGACTTTGTTTTCTGTGATCACACTTCCCGTTGAATTTGATGCATCGGCAAGAGCTTTGAAATGGCTTGATAATGCCCGTATAACAACAGCCCTCGAACATACAAAAGCTAAAGATGCTTTAAAGTGGGCAGCACTTACTTATGTAGTTGCAGCGCTGGCATCTATTGCTATGCTGGTGCAGTATATTTTGATTTATCAGAGCCGCAGCAGGGACTAAACAATTTATTGCATACTTTTTTTAAAGTATCACAATCAACTATATTTGCTTACCGGAAATTATTAAAAAACAGCACTATGAACTTTGGAAAAGAATTTGAAAAATACGCCGTAAAACATCGTGGCATCAGCAGCAATACGCTGGATGCTTATGTAAAACATAATGTAACCAATCTTACCCCCAACATTATTGAAGAAAGGCCGATGAATGTGGCGGTGATGGATGTATACAGTCGCCTGATGATGGACAGGATCATCTTTCTGGGTTACCCCATTAATGATGAAGTGGCAAACATTGTTACTGCCCAACTATTGTTTTTGGAAAGTACTGATCGTACCCGTGATATACAGATGTACATCAACTGCCCTGGTGGTGGTGTGTATGCCGGACTGGGTATGTATGATACCATGCAGTTCATCACACCTGATATTGCAACTATTTGTACCGGCATGGCTGCCAGCATGGGGCAGGTGTTAATGTGTGCAGGAGCACCCGGCAAGCGTACTGCTTTAAAGCACAGCCGCATTATGATGCACCAGCCCAGTGCAGGCGCAGGCGGACAGGCAACTGATATTGAAATTACGGTTAACGAAGTAAAAAAAGTTAAGCAGGAGATCTACGAGATAATTGCCTTTCATACAAACCAGCCTGTAGAAAAAGTTGCAATAGATTGCGACCGTGACAAATGGCTTACTTCTACAGAAGCAAAAGAATATGGGTTGATTGATGAAGTACTTATCATGAACCAGCGTAAACAAAAGAAAGATCAAAAATAAAACAACCACCAGTTATGAATTTTTATAAAAACAACAATACCCGTTTTGAGGATGAGGAAAAGCCCGATGGCATGCCGGAAAACCCGATGGAAAAAATGATGAGCAGCTGGCAGTTTGATAAAAAATTTATTGAGCAGCGAAAGGTTTTTTTATGGGGCGTGGTAGATGACAAAAGTGCCAAAGATATTACCAACCGTTTAATGTACCTGGAAGCAATTGACCCCGGAAAAGAAATTACTTTTTACATTAGTAGCCCCGGTGGCGTGGTAACCAGTGGCATGGTTATTTATGATACCATGCAGATGATCAGCTCGCCGGTTAGTACAGTTTGTATGGGTATGGCTGCCAGTATGGGCAGCATATTACTCAGCGGCGGTGAAAAAGGCAAGCGTTTTATTTTTCCTAACGGAGAAGTAATGATACACCAGCCAAGTGGCGGCGGACAGGGTACCAGCGCCGATCTGGAAATTATGGCAGAGCAGATCAGGAAAACAAAGCTGATGGGTGCCGAAATTCTGGCAAAAAACTGCGGACAAACCGTTGAAAAAGTGATGAAAGATTTTGACCGTGATTACTGGATGGATGCCAAAGAATCCATCGCTTATGGCATTGTAGATGGTGTTTTGACTAAAATTTAAACCCCAAAAGAAGAATTTATAAGTTAAAGCCTCTTTTTTGAGGCTTTTTTTATCATAACTGTGCAAAATGCAACGTTATAACGAAGTAAGTTGTCTACATAGCGAATCAACTTGCTTTTTTGTAGCTTTGTATCTCGGTGATTTTAGTGAGATACTAATAAAACGGATTAAGAAATGGCTAAACAACAAACTTTACATTGTTCTTTTTGCGGTCGCAACCGTGATGAGGTTAAAATACTTATTGCGGGGCAGGATGGGCATATTTGCGAAAACTGTGTAGAACATGCCGAAGAAATTATTGAGCAGGAACTGGGTAGTACCAAAGACAGTAAGAGCAGCACTTCCCCGACACATAAACTTACCGTAAGAAAACCGATAGAAATAAAAAAATTCCTGGATGATTATGTAATTGGACAGGATGATGCAAAAAAAATACTGGCAGTTGCTGTTTACAATCATTACAAAAGGCTTAACCAAAAAATTGAGAATGATGTAGAGATTGAAAAAAGCAATATCATCATGGTTGGCGAAACCGGTACCGGAAAAACTTTATTGGCAAAATCAATTGCCCGTATGCTGAATGTACCCTTCGCTATTGTGGATGCTACGGTTTTTACTGAAGCCGGTTATGTGGGAGAAGATGTGGAAAGTATGCTGAGCCGTTTATTGCAGGCTTGTAATTACGATGTGCCTGCAGCAGAAAAAGGAATTGTATTTATTGATGAGATAGATAAGATTGCCCGCAAAAGCGATAACCCTTCCATTACAAGGGATGTAAGTGGCGAAGGTGTGCAACAGGGGCTTTTAAAATTACTGGAAGGAACGGAAGTACTGGTGCCACCACAGGGCGGACGTAAACATCCTGAACAGAAACTGATAAAAGTAAATACACAGAACATCCTGTTTATTTGCGGTGGTGCTTTTGATGGGGTAGATAAAATTATTGCACGCCGGGTAAATACCAATGCCATTGGCTTTAATGTAAACAAAGAATTACAGGAATACCAACAGGATAATCTGTTGCATTTTGTAAATGCAGTTGACCTGAAACATTTTGGTTTAATACCCGAACTGCTGGGCCGTTTGCCGGTAGTAACTTATCTGAACCCTTTAGATGCAGCTACCTTACGCAGCATTTTAACCGAGCCTAAAAATGCTTTGATAAAACAGTTTACCCGTTTATTTGATATAGAAGGTATTGAACTGAAATTTGAACCGGCTGTTTTTGATTTTATGGTTACCAAGGCCCTGGAATATAAGCTGGGCGCCCGTGGCCTGCGCAGCATCTGCGAAAGCATACTTACCGATGCTATGTTTGAATTACCTTCTCAAAAAGTAAAGGAATTTGAGGTTACACTGGAATATGCCCAACGCAAATTCAGCAGCAGTAAGTTGAGTATGCTGAAGGTGGCGTAGTACAGATGGTCTGACGTCCTCGTCTGACCTTGTATATGATGATTAAAGTTTTCTCTTCATTTCTTTTCTCCCCAATTTTCAAACAACCCAATATCATTTTAGGTGGTTGTGTTATTTCATTTTATTTTTACACGGTTGCAACACTACGCTTAGATAAAAGATGACCAATGGTATGCGGTACAAGTGAGTGACACAACGATGATGCTATGGAAAACATTGCTGGTAACAAAAAAGTAAATATTAAATCTTAAATAAAACATGGTAGACGTTATTTTGGGCATGCAATGGGGCGATGAGGGCAAAGGTAAAATTGTTGATTATTTTGCTAAAAATTATGATGTAGTTGCCCGTTTCCAGGGCGGCCCCAATGCCGGGCATACTTTATATGTAGATGGGAAAAAAATAGTACTGCACCAGATACCCAGTGGTATTTTTCATGAAGATAAAGTGAACCTGATTGGTAACGGCGTGGTTTTAGATGCCATTACTTTAAAACGTGAGTGTGGAAATGTGGCAGCTTTTGGGGTTGATTATAAAAAGAACCTGTTCATCAGCGAAAGGGCTCACCTTATTTTACCAACGCACCGGGCGCTTGATAAAGCCAGCGAACAAAGTAAAGGCAACGAAAAAATTGGCAGTACGCTAAAGGGTATTGGTCCGGCTTATATGGATAAAACCGGCCGCAATGGCCTGCGTGTTGGAAATTTACTGGATAAAAGTTTTACCACCGATTATATTAAGCTGCGTATGAAGCACCAGCGCCTACTTGATAATTTTAATTTCCAGGAAGATATTAATGCCTGGGAAGAAGAATTTTTTGAAGCCATGGAATTTTTGCGTGAGTTTAAAATTGTAAACGGCGAATATTTTATAAACGAAAAAATACAAAAAGGGCAACGGGTGTTGGCCGAAGGGGCACAGGGAAGCATGCTGGATGTTGACTTTGGAACATTTCCGTTTGTAACAAGCAGCAATACCATATCGGCCGGCGTTTGTACTGGTTTGGGCATAGCACCGCAAAAAATTAAAGAAGTATTTGGTATATCAAAAGCTTATTGCACTAGGGTTGGCAGCGGTCCGTTTCCTACTGAATTGCTTGACGAAACAGGTGAGCAATTGCGCAAAACAGGTAATGAATTTGGGAGCACTACCGGCCGTCCACGCCGTTGTGGCTGGATTGACCTGGTGGCCCTGCAGTTTGCCTGTATGATAAACGGAGTTACACAAATTATTATGACCAAGGCCGATATACTGGATGAGCTGGAAGAATTGAAGGTTTGTAACAGTTACATCATTAACGGAAAAGAAGTAAATTATGTACCATTTCAAATGAACAAGGTAGATATTGAACCTGTTTACAAATCATTTGCTGGCTGGAAAAAAGATATTACTGCAATCACAGAATTTGATGCGCTGCCGGCAGAAATGAAAACCTATATTGATTACCTGAACAAATTTTTGGGTGTGCCGGTAAAATATATCAGTAACGGTCCGGGAAGGGACCAGTTGGTAGTGGCATAAAAAAATTAAAAAAATGTAGCATTTTATTTGGCTATGTAAAACAGATTTGGAAATTTTACAGTATTAATCCCCATTGAATTATGACATTTATATCTGACGAGACTCAAACAACAAAAGTTACAGCTGATTTTGCATCTGTAATTAAAGCCGCAAAAAAAGCAGCTAAACCAAAAGATGACGACGACGATGATGATTTGGACGATGACGAAGATGCGCCATCTCCAAAGAAAAAAGCTTCGCCAAAGAAGAAGGGTGCTGATGATGACGCTGAAGATGACGATGTTGAAAAAGAAGATGATTGGGATAAAGCCGAAGAAGATGACGATTGGGATCCGGATTTTGATGAGTTTGATGTGCCTAAATCGGTTGGTAAAAAAGCAGCTATAAAAAAACCAGGCAAGGGTAAAGATGAGGATGAAGATTTTAAAGTAGATGACGACTTTAGTGACTTGGGTTTAGATGACGGCGATGATTTTGATGATGATGAAGATGATTTTTAATAAGGTATTCAGCAACGGGCAAAACTAACACGTGAAAAAATGTATTTCTTTTCCTGTTGATGATTTTAATATTTTTAAAATACAAATGTTGAACTGGGTAAGCCGGTTCAACATTTTTTGTTTACTGGATAACCGGCATTACGATTTTAGTAAACCGGCATTTGAGTGCTTGCTTGCTGCCGGCACCAAAGCAAATGTTGAAATGCAGGCCGGAAAAGCATTTGATGCATTGCGACATTTTTACGCAGCAAATAAAAATGAATGGCTTTTTGGGCATTTTGGGTACGACCTGAAAAATGAAACAGAAAAATTAAGTTCCTGCAATGAAGATGGTATTAGTTTTAGCGACCTGCATTTTTTTGTGCCCGAAATTGTACTTGAACTGAATAGTAAAGAAGTAACAATACACTATGATGGCGATGCTAAACTTATTTTTGAAGCTATACTTACATGTCCGGCATCAATTACCGAGAGTATAAAATCGGAAGTTGTTGTTCAGCATAAAATAAAAAAGGAAAATTACATTGATATTATTGACGCATTGCGGCAGCATATTTTGCGGGGCGATTGTTATGAATTAAATTTTTGCCAGGAGTTTTTTGCAACAGATGCTGTAATTGACCCGTTATACATTTACAACAGGCTTACAGAACTTTCGCCAAATCCATTTTCGGCATTTTATAAACTGAATAGCCGCTATTGTTTAAGTGCCAGCCCCGAACGGTATTTAAAAAAAGAAGGTAACAAAATTATTTCGCAACCCATAAAAGGCACCAGTAAAAGAAATGCTGCAAATGCTGTCGAAGATGAAAAGGCTAAAAATTATTTAATTGAAAGTGAAAAGGAAAAAAGCGAAAACGTGATGGTGGTTGACCTGGTAAGGAATGATTTAAGTAGAATTTGTAAACCAGGATCGGTAAAGGTTGACGAACTTTTTGCTGTATATAGTTTTCCGCAGGTGCATCAAATGATAAGTACCGTAAGCGGTGAGCTGGAGGAAGGTAAAGATTGGATTGATTGTATTGAAGCCACATTCCCCATGGGTTCTATGACCGGAGCGCCCAAAAAAAAGGTGATGGAATTGATTGAGCAGTATGAGCAAACCAAAAGGGGCTTGTTTTCTGGCGCAATTGGATATGTAAAACCTGGTGGCGACCTGTCTACCGGACATGCAGGCTTTGATTTTAATGTAGTAATAAGAAGTATACTTTATAATGCCACAGAGAAATATCTTTCTTTTCAAACTGGTGGTGGCATCACCTATAACAGCATTGCGGCATTTGAATACGAAGAAAGTTTGTTGAAAGCATCAGCAATGATGAAAGTGTTGGAATAATCTTATTTAGTTTTTCTTTTTCCTTTTTTGGGAGAAGGATATGTAGTTGACTGATTTGGCGGCGGTTCGGGACTATTGCCCAATAAAAGCTGTACGCACTCATTCAATATACTATACTTATTGGCTAAAAAGAGTTGCATTTTATCTGAAGGCAGGCGCAGATCATAATTGCCATTTATACTCATTAGGTTGTCAAAGCCTGGATTGTAACGGTTAAAAGTTACAATATCCATCGATAAATTTTTTGAAATAATCAGTGAATTGAATTTACCGGTGATGCTTTGGGTAGTTGCAAATTCTTTTTCTTCTTCGGTTAAGTTTGGTTTAATATCAAATGAGTTTGCGCCACCACCGCTTATATCAAAACCGGGATTGAATGATCCACCTGTGGCTTGTGTTGTAGCACCACCCGAGCCTTCCATTACATAATGCGTAGCAATAAATTTCTTTACATAGTTTCTGCTTTCGCCGGGCAAATAATATTGTAATGACCAGAAGTTTTTGCTGCCACTATTTCTGATGGCTTTGTTTACATTGCCCAGGCCGCCGTTGTAACTGGCCAACACCAATAACCAATCGTGATAAACTTTGTACGAGTTCAACAAATACCTGGCAGCTGCATGGGTGCTTTTTATATAATCACGCCTTTCATCAACATAGGCATTCACCACTAAACCATATTCCCTTGCTGTTTGTGGCATAAATTGCCAGGGCCCTGCGGCACCCACCCAACTGGTAGCACCAGTTTTTAAGTTACTTTCTATTACAGCTACATATTTTAACTCACGGGGTAAACCATACTGGCTTAAAATATTATCAATCAAATTAAAATAGGGCTGTCCCCAGTTTTTCATTTGCAGCAGGCTTTTGGAATGCGCATTCAGGTAATCCTGCATATAACTTTCTGCATTGGGGTTTACCTGAGATGAATAAGGTAGTAATGGGTTGTAATTATACTTTGCAAATAAATTTTTAAAACCATACTTGGTAACCTGACTGAAGTATTGCACTTTTTCTTTTGGAGGCGGTGTTCTCTTTTTTAAAATATCTTCAATTGCTTCTTCAACTTCATTTGTTATAGTTGTATCGGTAGTTAGCTGTGGTAGTTGCATTCCTGTAGCAACCGCTGTGTGAACAGTAAGTAAAAAAAATTGTAAGAAGAATATTGATAAAAGTTGTTTCATTAAATACTACCGGTTTTATGGTTGCTGTTTTACCAGGTAATCAGCCAACTGCAGCAAAGTTAGTTCATCTGCTTTTTTTGTCATAATCTGTAAGCCAAAAGGCATGCCATTGCTATGTTTAAACAATGGAACTGAAATACCCGGGATACCGGTTAAATTAGCAAACACTGTAAAAATATCTGCCAGATAGATGGCAACGGGATCGTTGTTTTTATGTCCGATTTCAAAAGCAGTTGTTGGGCTGGTGGGCATTATAACTGCTTCATAATCAGCAAAAATAGCATCAGTTTGGTTTATTAAAAGCCTGCGAACCTGTTGCGCTTTGCTGAAATAAGCATCGTAATAGCCACTGCTTAAAACAAAGGTTCCCAGCATGATCCTGCGCTGCACTTCTTTGCCAAAACCCTCTGTTCTGTTCTGTTTATAAAACTCTGTTAAATCTTTTATATTGTCTTCGGTTTGATGCCCATACCGGATTCCATCGTATCTGCTTAAATTACTGCTGGCCTCGGCCGTTGTTAATACATAGTAAGCCGGTACAACATAATCCAGCAAATCAAAATCAATTTCGGTAACCGTATGCCCGTTTGATCGCAGGCTTTCAACCAAGTTTAAAATATTTTCTTTTATTTCTTTATCCAGCGATGGGTGATGAAGGGCTTCTTTGAAATACGCAATTCTATATTTTTTTGAATGGTCATTTTTTTGAATGGTATCTGTCCACTTCTCACCGCCAATTGCCAACTGCATGGCTGTACTATCATACTCATCTTCGCCACTCATTATCTCCAGCAACAGAGCAATATCAGTTACATTATTTCCAAATATTCCAACCTGGTCAAATGAAGATGCATAAGCAATTAACCCATAGCGTGAAATACGGCCATAAGTTGGTTTTAAACCAATGATGCCGCAAAAGTCTGCAGGCTGTCTTACTGAGCCTCCGGTATCACTTCCTAAACTGGCCATACACAAACCTGCCTGCACTGCAACTGCACTACCTCCTGAAGAACCTCCGGGCACTTTAGTATTATCCAATGCATTTAAAACATTGCCATAGGCTGAGTTTTCATTCGAACTGCCCATGGCAAATTCATCGCAGTTGCAATTGCCAATGATAATTGCATCTTCATCCAGCAAACGTTGCACCGCTGTAGCGGTATATAAACTTTTAAAACCCTTTAGCATGTTTGATGAAGCTGTAACGGTATGATCTTTATAACAGAGCACATCTTTAATTGCAATAACTACACCATGAAGTTTTTTTAAGGGCTGGCCTGCTTTTCTTTTTTCATCCAGCATGGCAGCTTGCTGTAGAGCTTCAGCAGCAAACACTTCTGTAAATGCATTCAATTTTTTGTTGGTATCAATCTGTTGCAGGTAGTGTTGTACAGCATCTACGCAGGTGGTATTATTTGTTGCAAGTTCATGTTGATAATGATTGATATCCCGGAATATGAACATAGGAAAATGCTGATTCGTGTTATAAAAAACCGGCTGAAGTGTTCCCATAAAAAGGGGGCACTTCAGCCGAAATACAGGAAACAATATCCTGGTTTAATTAGTTTTATTTGCTGTTTCTTTTTCTTTCATTCCCTCTTCAATCTCACTCTTAACATTGTTTTTGGCATCGGTAAACTCACGCATTCCACGACCAATACCTCTCATCAGTTCAGGTATTTTTTTACCACCAAACATCAATAATACCACAACAATAATAAGAATCCACTCACTACCACCTGGCATAGACAGCAACAGGATGTTGTTTAAAATAGATAAAGTCATAATCTTAATTTAGAGAGCAAAGATAAATCAATTATTGACTATCCTCGTTATTAAATATAACTAAGTTAACGGTGCATTAACCGGGCAAATCAGCAGCCTAAAAAAAATGAATTTAACGTATGTAGTTTTTACCACACCTGGCTTTGCCATTGGCGGCCTGTTCTACAGTAATGCCCCTTGCACAGGAAACTAAAAAAGCTACGGTAAATAGGACAATAAGTGAAAGAATGATCCTTCTCATGGTTTAAAGTTTTTAATTTTTAAATAATCAGTGGTAAAGTCTTTGCGAAGGATGGGCGGATTTGATATCTATTTACATGGCAATAATAATACCAATTTGGGATATCTACAAAATAAAAGAGCGAAAATTTAAAATTTTCGCTCTTTTTATTAATATATAAACATAATGACTGATTATTTTTTTGCAACAGCCCTTCTTTTTTCGCTGATACGGGCACTTTTTCCGCTCCTGTCACGCAGGTAGTATAATTTAGCACGGTTTACGTTGCCTACTTTGTGTAAAACAACGCTTTCAATATTTGGCGAAAAAGCCGGGAATAAACGTTCAACGCCTACACCATCGCTCATTTTACGTACTGTAAATGAAGCAGTTGCGCCAGTTCCCTGGCGTTTGATTACATCGCCTTTAAAACTTTGGATACGCTCTTTAGTACCCTCTACAATTTTATAATTAACAGTTACGTTATCGCCTGCTTTAAAATTTGGAAGTTTTGCTTTTCCTTTTGTGTCTAATTGCTCATGCACAAATGCTACTGCGTTCATATTATTTGATTTTTTACGGACGGCAAAGGTAGGGGAAATAAATGAGTTATGAGTTATGAGTTTTTTTGTGCTAAGGCAGAAATATTTTTCAAATGCAGTCTAAATCATCATAAAACATAAATAAAGCTGAGCAGAGATATGCATTTGAGCGGAGCGTCGCCAATGAAGTTTAATCAAAACACAACTGCTGGTTACCAAAAGCGGCAAACCCTTACAGGCTTGCCGCTGAATTCTTATGACTCTATAAAAATTAATTAATCTTCGCTTCAATCTCCCAGATTTCCTCCCCCTTCGGGGGAGATAGAGGGGGCTTTTATCTCGCCACATTCACCGATCTCTTCTCCCTGATAACCGTCACTTTAATCTGACCGGGGAAGGTCATTTCTGTTTGTATCTTTTGTGCTATTTCAAAACTTAGTTTATCGCTGTCGCCGTCACTTACTTTATCAGCCTCTACAATCACCCTTAACTCGCGGCCAGCCTGAATTGCATAGGCTTTTTCAACGCCTGTGTAGGCCATGGCCAGGTTTTCCAGGTCTTTAATGCGCTGAATGTATTGTTGCATGATCTCACGCCTTGCACCGGGCCTTGCGCCGCTGATGGCATCGCAGGCCTGTATAATAGGAGAGATAACATATTGCATTTCCATTTCATCATGGTGAGCACCAATGGCATTTACTACTGCCGGGTTCTCGCCATATTTTTCGGCGAGTTTAGCTCCCAATAATGCGTGGCTTAATTCAGTTTCTTCGTCGGGTACTTTACCAATATCATGCAGCAGACCGGCTCTTTTTGCCAGTTTTGCATTCATGCCCAGTTCGGAGGCCATAATAGCGCAGAGATTAGCTGTTTCACGACTGTGCATCAACAGGTTTTGCCCATAAGAGGAACGGAAACGCATACGGCCAACCATTCTTATCAGTTCTTTATGGAGGCCATGTACACCAAGTTCCATGGCAGTACGCTCACCAATTTCCATTACCTGATCATCAATTTGTTTTTTTGTTTTTTCTACCACTTCTTCAATACGGGCAGGATGGATACGCCCATCGGCAACAAGACGCTGCAGCGATAAACGGGCGATTTCCCTGCGCAATGGATCAAAGGAAGAAAGCACGATTGCTTCAGGTGTGTCATCAACAATCAGATCTACACCGGTAGCGGCTTCTATGGCACGTATGTTACGGCCTTCACGGCCAATAATTGAACCTTTTATTTCATCACTTTCCAGGTTAAATACTGTAATGGCATTTTCAATGGCAGCTTCGGCAGCTGTACGTTGTATGGTTTGTATAACTATTTTGCGGGCCTCTTTGGTAGCCTTTAATTTAGCATCTTCAATAATTTCCTGCTGAATAACCAATGCTTTTGTATGAGCTTCCTGCCTTAAGCTTTCAATCAGCTGGGCTTTGGCATCTTCAGCGGTAAGTCCGGCTACTTTTTCAAGGCGGCGTATATGTTCTTCCTGGTGTTTTTCCAGTTCGGTACGCTTGATGTTTACAATCTCGGTCTGGCGGTTAAGGTTTTCCTTAATCACTTCATTTTCCTTTATCTGTTTCTCCAGATTCTGGTCTTTTTGATTAAGGGATTGCTCTTTTTGTTTGATACGGCTCTCACTTTCAACCAGTTTTTGGTTGCGTTGTAATACATCCCGCTCGTGATCGGCTTTAAGCTGCACAAATTTTTCTTTGGCTTCTAAAAGCTTTTCTTTTTTAAGGTTTTCGGCTTGTAAATTACCGTCGGCGATGATTTTTTGAGCCTGTTGCTCTGCCTCCTGTATTTGTTTTTGGGTATTTTTGGCAAAAACCAGTTTACCCAGTATGATGCCCAATATCAGCGCAGCTGCGCCAATGATAATGTATAGTATTATCGGTTCCATTGATTGTTTCTGTTTTTAAACGGTTCAAAATCATATATAACGCCTCTTTATCCATATAAAAGTTAAATGAGATGTTTAGCCTACGAAGATAAGTATTTTGTTTGGAGAAAAGGGGGTTATGGGTTTTCGGTTGGGGTTTTGTGTTTTGTGCACAGGAGTTTTACCAAAATGTAACCATCAACGCTGAACCAATATAATCAATTGCCAGACCTTAAAAATCGATTACGAAACCTGAAAAATCAATTGTTAGACCTGAAAAGTTCATTGTTGATACTGAAAAATTGATTGTTGACCAATGAGACTTCATTGTTGTCAGGTTTTTTGTCGCTGAGGCAGGATTAAAATTGATTGTTAGACCTTAACGGGCTTTTGTTAATGCAGAAAGGTATATTGTAGCAGGCTAAAATTTCATTGTTTGAGGTGAAATGTTTGTAGTTTGTTGGTTATCAATGTTTTTTACTTCATCTTATCCAGCTGCTGCTCTATTTTAATCAGTACATCTGTCATTTCTTTTTCTAAACCGGGGTTGGTTTCGGCGCTGGTTTGTGTGGCATACCATATCATTACCATGGCTATATAATCCTGCATATCCTTGCCAGAGAACTGGGTTTTAAATTCTACAATTTTATCGTTGATGATTTTCAGGGTGCGGCGGATGGCTTCTTCATCAGTTGGGCTGGTTTTGATGCGATAGGTACGGTCGCCAATTACAATATTTATGGGGATGAGTTCTGCCATGATTATTCACTTAATATGCCAATACATTTATCAATTTCACGAATGTATTGGTTGATGTTTTTTTCAAATGCTTTTTTATCTGCTTCGTTCATTTTGCCGGTAGCGGCTTTTAAAATGGTAACCTTTTCCTGCAAAGCAGCAATCTGCTCTTTGTCTTTTTCTTTTGTTTGTTGCAGGGTTGCTATCAATTCGGTTTGCCGTTGATTCTCTTTTTGTAATAGCTGGTAATTCTTCAGCAGTTGCTGAAGTTTATCGTTGATGCGTTTAATATTTGTATCTAAGCTAGCCATGCCCCAAACCCCTAAAGGGGCTTTACATTATAATTGTTTAAGTGTATTCTGGTTTTTTAATAGTTAGCTCATTCTGGTCAAACGACTCCAATTCCCCCTTCAGGTGGTCAGGGGTTTGCTTTCTATTTCCTGATCTCCGCCCCCAATTCTTTTTCATACGCCCCAATTATTTTATTCATCATGCTGTCAATATCCTTATCGGTCATTGTCTTTTCTTCATCCAAAAAAGTAAAGCTGATGGCCATTGATTTTTTACCGGCACCTATCTTTTCACTTTCAAATATATCAAACAAACTGATTGAAGTTAATTTATTTACTCTTGCTGTGGCAGTTGCTTTTTCCACCGCTTCAAAAGGCAGGGCCTTGTTTACAATAATTGCTAGGTCGCGGTTTACAGCAGGGTATTTACTCACGTCTTTATGCTGAATATTGTTTTTCTTATTTAGCTTCAGTAGACGATCCCAGTTAATATCAGCATAAAAAACGGGTTGCTTAATATCAAAGCGTTCCAGTTTACTGTTGCTTACCAAACCAACTTCTGCAATTTTTTCGTTCTTAAGTGTTGCCTGCAGGGCGTTTGATAAATCTGTATTTTCTGCTTCGGTATAAGCGTCGGCTTTTAAACCCAGCACATTCATTATTTTTTGAAACACTGCTTTTATAAAATAGAAGTCTGCTTTTTCTGCTTTACCCTTCCAGCCATCGGCAGTTTTATTGCCGGTAATATAAATGGTAAGGTGATTGTCTTCTATATATTTTCCGGCTTCGCTAACACCGTATGTTTTTCCAAATTCAAAAAACTTAAGGTCGCTGTTTTTACGGTTGAGGTTGTAGGCAATGGAAGTAAGACCGGTTTCCATCATAGCCGGGCGCATTACATTTAACTCCTCACTTAAATTGTTTATCATCTTCACCGTATTCTTCAAAACAGCATCATTATAATAAGCACTGTTGGTAATGGAGTTGGTAAAAATTTCCTGAAAGCCAGATCCTGCAAGGTATTCGGCAACTTTTTCTGTGTAGGTTGCTTCATGCGCCAGTGTTTCCACCGAAGGTGCAATGGTTATCATAGCAGGAATATCAACATTATCCAAACCATCAATACGCATAATTTCTTCTACAATATCGGCTCCTATGCTGATATCGGTTTTGCTGAAAGGCACTTTATACCGCATTTCATCATCACCCTCTTTTATCAGTTCAAAACCCAGGCTGTGTAAAATATTTTTAATGGTATCGCCATGATAATTTTTACCGCTTAGCTTTTTCAGGTAATGGTATTTAAGAGCAACTTCTGTTTTTTCTTTTAGGTTTGGATATACATCAATAATATCGCTTGCAATTTTGCCACCAGCAATTTCTTTAATGAGTGTGGCTGCTCTTTTTAAAACATTTACGGTGTTACTGATGTCAACCCCTTTTTCAAAACGGGTGGCAGCATCGGTACGCAGGCCATGCTTTAAAGAAGTTTTACGGATGCTGGTTGGATTAAACCACGCACTTTCTAAAAAAATATTTTTAGTGGTGGTTGTTACACCGCTATGCATACCGCCGTACACACCGCCAATACACATGGGCGCTTCTGCATTGCAAATCATTAAGTCTTCTGCAAATAATTTTCTTTCCTTCTCATCCAGTGTAACAAAGGCAGTTCCTTCGGAAAGGTTTTTTATCATCACTTTCTTTCCGGTAATAGCATCCGCATCAAAAGCATGCAATGGTTGGCCGGTTTCGTGCAAAATAAAATTAGTGATGTCTACAATATTATTGATGGGCCTAAGGCCAATGCTTTTTAATTTTTGCTGTAGCCAATCGGGGCTTTCGGCAATGGTAACACCTTCAATGCTTACACCTGCATAGCGCTGACAGGCATCTGCATTTTCAATAACCACTTCCATTTGCAGGCCCTGGTTATCGGGCTTAAAATTATTTTTAAAAGGCGATTTTACGACTGTTTCTTTTTTATTGTGGTGCGATAAGTATGCACAAACATCCCTGGCAACACCCAAGTGGCTCATGGCATCACTACGGTTTGGTGTAAGGCCAATTTCAAAAATATAATCATCAATCAATTTAAAATATTCAGCAGCTTTAGTACCAACAAGGGTTTCAGCAGGTAATACCATAATGCCGGCATGGTTTTCGCCGAGGCCAATTTCGTCTTCGGCACAAATCATTCCCTGACTTTCTACACCACGTATTTTTGCTTTCTTCATGGTCATTGGATCGCCGGTAACGGGGTAGATGGTAGTGCCGATGGTAGCAACTACTACTTTTTGCCCAACGGCAACATTAGCTGCGCCACAAACAATCTGCAGATTTTCAGCAGCGCCAATATTTACTGTGGTTAGTTTTAATTTATCGGCATCGGGATGTTTTTCGCAAGTCATTACTTCACCAATAACCAATCCCTGCAGGCCACCTTTTACAGCTTCATATTTGTGCAGGCTTTCTACTTCAAGGCCTATTGATGTAAGTATCTTGCTTAATTTTTCAGGTTCAATTATTTCGGGTAGGTATTCACTAAGCCAGTTGTAACTAATGATCATCCGTTTATTACATTTTATTGTTAATGGGCAAAGATAGTTTTTTGATTGCTAAAGCTAATAAATGAAGACTCCTATGCGTTGCTTTAAAATTCTGAATAAGAAAATTTTGCAAAAAACTTAGTTTCTACTCTTCAAGACT
>JAYUZB010000239.1:0-3708 GCA_043752185.1 Chitinophagaceae bacterium | reverse complement strand
AAGCTGTTTTGCAATTTCATTATTTGTCAAGCCTTCTGCAATAAGGTCAAGTACTTCCTTTTCCCGCCGGGTAATTACAGGCATAGCCTCATTATTATCTTTGCGCAATACTGATGCAACTTCATCGCTTAAATAGGTTTTACCACTGGCGACAGTTTCTATAGCTTCCATCAGTTCTTGTTGTGTTGCATTTTTTAACACGTAACCCGAGGCCCCGTTATCCATCATTTTTTGAATAAAACTTTGTTGGTTAAAAGTGCTGAGGCCAATAATAAAAACAGATGGGTATTGCTCTCTTACCAGCTTGCACAATTCAATACCGCTTAAACCAGGCATACTTATATCCATTAAAATAACATCAGGTAATTGCTGCTTTAAAAAAGCCAGACAAGAATCTGCGTTGCCTGCATGGCCCATCCAATTGATATGCTTTTCGTTTTGCAACAAACTATGTATACCCTCTATCACCATAAAGTGATCATCAACAATAAATAATTTTATAGCCATAACTGAGTTGTTAAAGAGTCAATTCAATATGAACCGAAGTGCCTTTTTCTTTTGCTGATTGTACATCTACAGTGCCTTTTAAAAAATCAATACGGTTTTGTATATTGCTCCAACCAATACCTTTTGCTTTATTTAGCAATGCAGTATCAAAACCGGTACCATCATCTTCCACAGTTACAGCAATTTGGCCATCTGATTTTGTAACCTGTACCACCGCCATTTTTGCAGCAGCATGTTTCATAGTATTATTAATTAGCTCCTGCACAATGCGGTAAATAGTTATTGCAGTTGTTTGCTCTATCATTTCATTTTGGAGCCCAATAGATTGATAGGAAACCTGCAATGCGCCTGATTGATTTACATCGTTACAAAAATCTTTTAGTGCGGTATCCAGGCCAAACTTTACCAAAGCTTCGGGCATCATATTATGTGCCACACGGCGCATTTCTTTTATAGAACTGTCCAGCATATCAATGCTGCGTTCAAATGCCTGGTTATTCTCAGGCGTCATAATCAAATTTCCTTTCATAGTATTTAATGCATATTTTATGCCCGACAACATACCTCCCAATCCATCATGCAGGTCTTTTGCCAGGCGGGTTCTTTCCTGTTCTTCTCCTTTTAATACAGCTTCGGTGGCGGTTAATTGTTGTTGTGTTTCTAATTCGTTGATGCGTTGTTGCTGGAGTTTTTTCTTTTGATTATAATTCCGGTATGTAAGTAAAGAGAGTGCCAGCAGCGCAGCCGCTGAACCAATAAGCACATAATTTAAAATTTTTCTTTTTTGCAATTGCGATTGCTGAACTATGATTTGTTTATCTTTTTTTTCTGACTCATATTTTTTTTCAAGTTCAGTTGCGTATTTTTTTGCATCGAGGCTAACGATAGAATCATTGGCTTCCTTATATTTTTGAAAATATTCATACGCTTGTTTATACCTTCCAGTTACTGCATAAATATCTGAAAGGTATTTATAGCCTTCGTCAAGCATACCAAAGTAATTAATGGCTTTAGCATCTTCTATCCCTGTTAATAAATACTGTTCTGCCTCATTGTATTTTTTCTGTTGAATTGCTATGGCGCCCATTTGCAACTGCGATTCAGCTTTGCCATATCTATAATTATATTTTTCCGATACATCAAAGCTTTTTTGAAAATAATAAAATGAGGAATCAAGCTGGTTCATTTTATTGAAAACCTGGGCAGCTATCAGATAATAACTGAATATAGCATCAACGCTATTGATATTAGAAAATTCATCGAAATACACCGTTGAGCTATCAATGTATTTTTTGGCTGACAAATTGTCTTCCTGCATAACGTATGAATTTGCAAGAATCATATACGCCGTAAACAGTCTTTGGGCTATGCCAGATCTTCTGGCAGAAGCAACTGCTTTATATGCGTACTCATTTTGCTTAGTATGCTCTTTAATGTCCCCAAAAAGTGTTGAAACATTACAATAGATAATAACCAACTCTGCATCTAACCCCAATTTTTCAAGAATAGCAATACCCCTTAAATAGTATTGTATAGCCTGCTGAAAGTCATTTTGTATTTTTAACCTGTTGGCTATATCACTATATGAACCTGCTTCAAATTTTTTTGCTTTTGGGTTATCAGATTTTTGATAGAAAATAATAGCCGTATCAAGACTTGCCCTTGATTGCACATCCTTACCGGCATTACTGAGTAAAACTGCCTGGTTTTGGTAGATACGGCCCAAATTATAATATAATTTTTTCCCCTTTGCAAAATCTATTGCTTCCCTGTATCCTTTATAAGCTTTGGCAGTATCTACGAGTTCATAATCTATTGCCAGGCGCATCAAACTTACAGCCCTGTTTGTATCTGCCATAGGTTGTTGCAATTCTTTTGTTATGCTGTCAACGAGATGCTGCTGGGCATCTGCTGAGATTAACAGGTAGAAGAAGAATATATGTCCAAATATTATTTTTCTCATACAGTAAAATAGCCTTTTGTTCCCATCTTACAAATAAACAGCAAAGCAACCCTATCATCACTCCCCTTTTTCCATGATTTTTTCGTTTTCCTTAAATATCCTGTTTTTAAGGGATAGGCAACTATAGTACAATCAGCAATATTTGTTCTATCAAAATAAAAATGGAAATCAATCTTTATAACCAATTATTAAAATGATTTTATGAACAAAAAATTATTAACCCCCGCATTACTCCTAATAACTTCCTTATTGTTTATACAATGCAATAAGAATAAAAGTGATATACAGGCACCGGTAGTTCCCAAAACTGTTTATGCAGCAGGTTATACAATTGTTGGTAACAGGCCTGGAGCTACAATTTGGAAAGACAATGTTGCAACTAACCTAACCGATGGCAGTTTTTATGCTTGCGGAAATTCAGTTTTTGTTTCAGGCTCAGATGTGTATGTGACCGGCTATGAAGAAAATGTAGCTGGTAGAAGTGTAGCTAAACTATGGAAAAACGGAACAGCAGCTACACTAACTGATGGGGTTCAAAGTGCAGAAGGCCGTTCAGTTATTGTATCCGGACTGGATGTGTATGTTGCAGGCTATGAAAATAATGCTGCCAGAACTGGTGTTGCTAAACTATGGAAAAACGGAACAGCAATTTTACTCACAGATGGTACCAATGATGCAGAATGTAATTCAGTTTTTGTATCTGGTTCAGATGTATATGCAACCGGCTATGAAGAAAATGCAGCCGGCAACAGAATAGCCAGGCTTTGGAAAAACGGAACAGCAACTTCATTAACCAATGGGTCCTTTGATGCAAAAGGTTATTCGATTTTTGTATCCGGCAATGATGTGTACGTAGCAGGCAATGAAGAAAATGCTACCGGTAATACAACAGCCAAACTATGGAAAAACGGGACAGCTACTTCGCTAACTGATGGTTCCGGAGAAGCCAAAGGCTATTCAGTATTTGTATCCGGCCTTGATGTGTATGTAGCCGGTTATGAAAATAATGCAGCTGGTAATATAGCCAAACTATGGAAAAATGGAACAGCTACTTCGCTATCTGATGGAGCTAGCGGAGGGTTTGGACGAATTCAGTCGGTTTCTGTATCCGGTTCTGATGTGTTTGTAGGTGGCGAAATTAGTTCTTCACTTGGAGCTAATAGTGCAGCTAAATTATGGAAAAACGGAGCTGCTACTTCGTTAACCGATGGATCCAAAAATGCAGGAGTTCAATCTGT
>JAYUZB010000238.1:0-9327 GCA_043752185.1 Chitinophagaceae bacterium | reverse complement strand
CATGCTGTATAAATATGTGTCACCGGGTTACCGGTGGTTGTATTGACTATAGGAGTGCCATCGCCAAAATCCCAGGACCAATTCGTAAGTATTCCCTCAGGAGTTGTTGATGATTGAGTAAAAGTGATATTTTTTGTTTCGCAAAGAGGAGAACCTGCACTAAAGTCAGCTAATGGTGGCGCTAATACTTTTATGGTTTGTGTTATACTATCTGCGCAACCACCTGTAGCTGATGTAAACCTGTACCTGATTGTATGAGTGCCGACGCCTGCCAATGCCGGATTAAATATTCCAGTTGGAGATACACCCGGACCGGAATAGATAGCTGAACCTGGCACCCCACCTATTTCGCTGGCCTGTGTTATTTGAAACGGAACAGCATCAAGACAAACATTGGGCATCGCATTGAACTGCACCCTTGGTGCCGCATTCAGCGTAATATTTTGAATTCTTTCATTTACACATACACCACCGGAATAAGCCCGGTAGCGAATTGAATAAGTTCTGGTCAGCGGAGTTTGAAAATTAGGATAGAGATGCTTATACACTTTTCCTGTAAAAGGTATATCATCCGTATCAAAAACAGTCGGCTGGCCTGTATTATCCCAATAAATTTCAATCTTTGTAATGTTACCAGGAAAAACAGTTGATGCTTCAACAATGGCGACAGAATCATTGGCACATAAGGTAGTTAAATTATTAATAGTGAAATTAGCCACCGGGAAACTTCCATTAACAGAAAGACTTTGTGATACAGTGTCTTTGCAACCACTGTTAGTAGTTACAATTAAATCAACATTATAATTACCTACCGCAGTATAACTATGCTGCGGATTTTGCAGGTTAGATGTGTTAGCAGTGCCGCTGACCGGATCGCCAAAATTCCACTGCCATGCTGAAATAATACCGGTTGCTACCCGGCTTGTATCAGTAAATTGGGCATAGGTATCACTTAAACAAACATCAGGTATGATGTATCCTGCCAATGGCTTTGGATTAATAGTTACCTGCCGGGTGAAACTAACATTGCTGCATCCTTTATCATTTGTTGTTACAAGACTTACCGTATAATTTCCTGCTGAACTAAATGTATGTGTTGGATTTTGTAAGGAAGATGTGTTGGAACTGCCACTCGCCGGATCACTAAAATTCCATAACCAGCTTGTTAACGTTCCAACGTTAGGGCTTGAATTATCTGTAAAACTCACTGTACCCTGTTCGCATAAAGGTGTTGAAAAATTAAAGGCTGGAGAAGGTAACAGGTGAACGACAACTGTTGCACTACCCGTTTGAGGCTGGCTGCATAAAGTAGAACTGGCATCTCGTACACTTATCAGAACAAAAACAAAAGTACCGGCTGTTGACGTTGATACAGGAACTATTGCAGAATTACCCGTACCTGTCACGGTAAGATTCGATCCGCCATTAATTGTATATGTAAAAGTATAAGGCGCAACTCCGGAAGCTCCTGTAAAAGTTATATTGGGAGAAGCTGTATTCATACACACTTCAGTTGTTCCTGTTATAGATGCGATTGGCAATGGATTTACTGTTACCACAACGGATCCTGTTTGATTTTGATTACATAACTGTGTACTGCCTTCTTGTACATTCAACAGACTATAGGTAAAAGTTCCTACTGTACTGGTAGGCACAGGAACGGCAACAGTATTACTAGATGTAGTTGTTATTGTTTGAGTTGCTCCTCCATTGATGGTATATGCAAATGTATACGGCGCAACTCCGGATGAACCGGAAAATGTCACTACTGGTGATGTTGCGTTCTGACATACGGCTGTACTTCCGCTGATGATGGCAGTTGGTAATTGCTTTACTGTGACAACAGCTGAACCTGTTTGAGCCTGATTGCATAAAGCAGCACTTGCATCCTGCACCCGTACTAAACTATAAGTGTAGATGCCAACTGTATTGGTGGGAATGGTAATTGAAACTGAATTACCACTTGTAGTAGTTACTGTTTGATTAGCTCCCCCATTTATTGTATAGGTAAATGTATAAGGGGCAATTCCGGTTCCCCCTGTAAAAGTTATTAAAGGCGGTGTTCCGTTCTGGCAAACTTCAGTGGTTCCGCTGATACTGGCCGTAGGCAAAGGGGAAATGCTAACGGGATGTGTAATAGTATCAGACAAACAACCTACATCGGTGATCAATGCGTACTTAACATTATAAGTACCCGGCGTTGTGTATGTATGTGTTGGATTATTATTAGTTGATGTTGCAGCATCTCCAAAATTCCAATGCCGTTGAATCACGGGTCGTCCACCTGTATTTGAAATATCTGTGAATTGAATAGGGTCAGGAAAACAAACCGGGGTAAATGAAAAATCAGCCACAGGCGGATTAAATACCTGCAGATCATATTTAATTTCCTGTTCACCGCTGCATCCATCCGGTGTTGGGTTTTGTGCAATTACTTTAATGGGGTATGTGCCGGGTGTATTGATGGTATAGGGATTAGTTAATTTATACCGATACAGTTGCCGTCCGTTTACCAACCAGGTAGAATCGTATGCGGGGCTACTGATAGTTACAGGAGGAAACAATCCATTAAAGTCCCATACGATTTGTGTAGGTATATAAGGAAACACCATGGAAAAATAAAAAGGTGAACTTTTACAAGCTGCCGGAAAAGATACGGTAGCAAATTGATTTTGCACGGTAACAAACTGGTAAAGGTCTCTCACATTCGTTCCGGCATTATAACCATACGATTCTACATTTCCATATCCATAAGCAATTGCTGAAAATCCGCTATCGGAATAAATCCTGTGGGCAGGGTTTGTAGCAGTGGATGTAGTCACTTCTTGTTGTATATAAGAATACTGGGTAGAAGGAATAGCAACCGGTATAGCAGTGTAAGGCGCCCCGTCAATTCTCAAACTGGGCAGACCGCTTGTCTTGATGATAATATTTAAAAAATGGCGGGTAATATTAGTGTTTGGTGGAGTCAGGTCATTCCTTGCAGATAGTACTGTAATATCGTTTAATGTTTGTTCTATTGCATTCAAGACAATCATTTCAGGGTCAGCTTGAACTCCATCGCAAACCGATGTTATCATATACTGCAATACACATATCGGTTTGTCAGCCGCAATGATCCTTGAAGTATTATTACCGATAGTATTAAATTCGTAATATGCATTGTTGATCAATGTTGCAGGGCTCAGTGTTGTACCATTTACCTGAACAACGGTAGTCGGATCTTTCACCATAATCCGGAAAATATCATTGGAACGAAGTATAAACGGTGCCGTTATATAAAATTGCCCCCAGGAAGCAGCAGGAAATAATTGCTGGTAAAGATTATCTCCTGAATTGGCAGAAGTACATCCCATTGAAGTAAACGTAGAGCCAGAGAAAACTGCAATTGGCTTACAGGGAGACCCGGTAGAAGCTACCGATTTAATAAACGATCCTGTCAGGTCAGTATTATTGGCCGACTGATATTGAAATACATCACCTTTGTTTAAAGTAACCTGGAAAGGTGTATTAGCAGGATATGTATTACCTGCATCTGCCAACCTGGGTGTTATTTCCACTGTAGTATTATCAATAGTTGCTAAAATTGCAAATTGAGATCTGGCTGTAGCACCAGAATTAGAGGCATACGAAGCCACATAATATTCCCTTCCCAATACTTTTGTTGGTAATACCAAAGTGGATCCAGACCGGGCTGCATTCAAAATATGTGAATACACTACCACATCTTTATCAGTTACAATATGTATTCCTTTGTTGGTACCAATACCAGCTGTTTGTGCATTATACGCTATTGCATTACCAGGTGTAGTCGCATTAGTTAACCTCAAAGTAGTTACCTGGTTAGCCGTTACTGTAAAATTGATTGTACTTCCTGCTACGGATAAGGTTCCGGTGGCATTCTGATCCGAAGTAATATATAATGCCATTCTTGATGTGGTAGCATCAATATGCCCGGTGTAGATAATCCAGAAATCCTTGCCTTTATTGGAATAATCCTGGGCAGCGATAAACTGGTTGCCCAGCGTAATAAAACTAATCAAGAATAAAATACAAGCCTTTCTCATAAACAATTACATAAGCAATGCAAACAGTTCTCATTTATAGTAACGGCCCCTCTATGATTTCTGATCGATTCAACAGATAAGAAGCACCCCACAGACTCCAAAAACCACAAAAAGATTAATTGAATATAAAAAATGATTATCAGAAGAAACTCAATAATTCAATGCTGGTTAAGAAAAGAATTTCCTCACATCGGAATTACCAGCAACGTGGGCATTTCTCACTGTATTTATTGCCAAATATAAAACCAACCACAAACTCATGTGTACCACGGCTTACCGTGTTTAATGCCGTTGTAGTAATATCATACGCATAGCCGATATTAAATGCATTGCCGACATTAAAACCAATCATGCCTGCATATCCATTCTGATAACGGTAGCTACCTCCCATCCATAGCAAATCACGGTACTGCACTTTTACATTCGCTTCTGGTTGAAAATTAGTTTTAGAAGATCCTTGCACATATTTTACCATCAAAGAAGGAACAACATTGAAATCCTCGCCAGCCATAAACCGGAAACCACTGGTTAAAAATAGATGCGGAATTAATCGTCCTTCAGTAATAAAAGTAGCATCATCAGTAAAAGAAAGTTTCTGTGGTATTATCTGCTGGGCAGAAAGACCAACAAAAAAGCTTTTTGAATAGAGCCACATACCAAATCCCAGGTCGGGCCTGATGCGGTTCAATTCTCCGCTAATAGCGGCCCCTGTGGCCGGATCGTAAGGATCAATACCAGTGCCACTAAAATCTTGTTTTGATTTATCGAGACTTACATTGGTAATACCGGCTGAAAATCCTGCTGAAAGGTTTATTGTAGGGCTTAACCCAAGATGATAAGCATAGGTAGCATTGGCCGTAAAACGATTAAAACTTCCTGTCTTATCATTAACTATCGTCATTCCGATACCATGATGTGGTTCTGCCGCAGTGTAGTTCTCCCAATAATATCTTCCTCTTGGATTTTGTCCCGGCACTTCAAAAGAAGTAGAAGTGGTACGATAGTCATTTTTTCCAATCGGTGCCTGGATAGAAAAATAAGTTGTTTTAGGTGCTCCATTTAAGCCTACCCATTGATCCCTTGTACTGAGCTTAACATCCGTATAATTTTCAATACCGCTCAATGCAGGATTCAAAATATAATTGTTGAGTATGTACTGTGTATAATGGGGCCGTTGCTGGCCCATCACCTGCACACAAACAATCAATAAAGGAATAAATACTAATTTTCTTTTCATCACTTAACGGATTACATCTACATAACCTGACATTATTTTTCTGCCGTTTTTCGGATTTACAATATAATAATAGGTTCCCATCGGTACAGGCTTACCATCCACAGTGCCGTCCCACGGTACGTTATACCCTTTCGACTGAAATATTCGCTGGCCGTAGCGGTTAAATACTTCCACCGTTCCGTCCGGATAAGTTTCCAGGTATTTGATTATCCACTTATCATGTATGCCATCTCCATTCGGACTGAAAATATTAGGAATCTCTGGCCCTTTTAATACTTTGATAAATACCTGGTCAGATGCCACACAATTACCCTGCCCCGTAACGGTAATGGTATAGGTAATATCAACTACACCTTTAACGACAGGGTTCATAACGGTATTGCTGCTCAGGAAATACAAATTAGGTGTCCATAGGTAAGTTGGATTAGTTGCAGTAATAATTGGTTTTAATGTATCACTTCCATCTTCCAGGATAAATAAGTCCGGGCCTGCATTTACTGTCGGATATGGGTTTACTGTAATCCTTCTTGTAGCTGTAGAACTGCGGCAACCAAAACTGTTTGTAATAAATAATGTAACATCATACACCCCAGCTGTTGGATAAGTATAAGTAAAGGTTGGGGTTGACCTGGTATTTCCATTGGCCAGGTTCCAGCTCCATTGCGTAGTAGTTCCATCTGCCGGATTACTGTTATCCGTAAAAGTAAAACTCTGCCCTATGCACACATCCGTTTTATCAATAGAAAATGAGCCGGTGGGTTCCGGATGGATATTGGTTAATAGAAGAGTTGTATCATGCACACAACCGGCAGCACTGGTTACCTGCAGGTTTACATTAAAAGGACCAGCAGTAGTATAAATATGTGATGGGCTTGATCCGGTAGCTGTGTTTGATGCACCACTGGCAGGATCACCAAAATTCCATAGGTAAGTAAAGCTGCCCTGGCTCCCATCTGCTATGGTAGAAGTATTAGTAAACGAAGCATTGGCCGATGGCAAACAAAGACTGGCAGGTAATGTAAAATTGGCCCTCGGTATGGGATTTACAACAACCGGCGTTGTTCGCACCGTGCTTCTGCAACCATTGCTTGTTGTTACAACAAGTGATACATTATAAGTTCCCCAGGAACTGAAAACATGAGATGGGTTTTGTAAAGTAGAAATATTAGTAGTACCGCTTGCAGGATCACCAAATGTCCAGGCCCAGCCTGTTATTGTACCCGATGCCGCAGGTATAGTAGAAGTAGAACTATTAAAAATAATAGCTGATCTGTCACAGGCCTGGCCTGTAATAGTAAACCTTGCAGAAGCACTGTCTAATACAGTAATTGGTTTTGATAATGTATCAACACAACCGCCAGTGGAAGAAGTGAAAGTGTATTTAATATTATAAGTTCCCGGCCCTACCAATGCCGGATTAAAAATACCTGTGGCATTAACACCCGGGCCGCTGAATACACCGGTCCCCGGCACACCGCCTATTTCACTGGCCTGTGTTATTTGGAATGGTGCAGCATCCAGACAAGCAGCTGGCATATTAGTAAACTGAACCAACGGTGCTGCATTGATTGTGATAGTTCTTGTCCTGTCGTTTACGCAACTTGCACCTGAATAAGCCCTGTACCGGATAGTATATGTTCTTGTTAGTGGCGTTTGGAAGTTAGGATATTTATGCCGGTAAATTTTTCCCGTAGTTGGATTGTTATCCATTTCAAAAACACCTGGTGCTCCTACATTGTCCCAATAGATTTCCACTTTGGTTACATTACCAAAACCAATAGTAGATGCATCCTGAATCGAAATAGAATCATTGGCACACATTGTACCCGGGTTCAATGCATTAAAATCTGTATTCGGCGCAGCACCATTTACAAACATTGGTTTTGTAGCCGTTCGCTGGCAACCATTACTGCTTGTTGTAGTTAGTGTGATGGTATAATTGCCGGGAGCTGAAAATGTGTGTGTTGGATTTTGCAGGGTGGATGTATTAGAGACTCCACTTGGGGGATCGCCAAAATTCCAGGCCCAGCCGGTAATTGTGCCTGCGGCAACTGTACTATTATCTGTGAAAGGTGCATTTATATCACTCACACATATATCCGGTACTGTAAAGTCAGTAACAGGCAATGGACTTACAGTAACAGTTCTGCTGAATACAGAGCTGCTTGTACAACCTTTATCCGTTGTTACAGATAGAGTTACTGTATATGTTCCCGCAGCAGCATAAGTATGTGTCGGGTTTTGAAGAGTAGATGTAGTGGCATCGCCAAAATTCCAGTTCCAGCCATTAATTACTCCGGCATTGGGAACCGACAAATCAGTAAAGGTAATCGGACTCGCTACGCATGAAGATGCAGATAAACTAAAGTTTGGTGTGGGCAGAGGATTTACAATTACAGTCGCAGAACCTGTTTGTGCCTGGCTGCATAAGGTAGCAGAAGCATCGGCAATACTTACCAGGTTATAAATAAATGTTCCGGCAGTGCCAGTGGGCACAGATATAGTTACTGAATTTCCGCTGGTGGTACTAACAGTTTGGTTTGGCCCGCCGTTAATGTTATAGGTAAACCTGTATGGAGCCGGGCCTATAGCACCGGTAAAAGTTACTAATGGTGATGCGGCGTTTAAGCAAACTTCTGTAATACCTGTTACACTGGCTGTTGGCAGTTCAGTAATGGTTAGAGTAGTTGATACATTTTGTGTTTGAGGACATGCACCGGTACTTCCCTGCACACTTACTACATTGTAAGTAAAGGTGCCTGCCACCGTAGTTGGTGCAGATACTGTTACTGAATTACCACTTGTTGTAGTTACCGTTTGATTAGGCCCACCATTTATAGTGTAAGTAAATGTATATGGCCCTGGAGAACCCCCGCCGGTAAATGTAATAGTTTGTGATGGCGAGTTTCTGCAAACAGACACACCCCCGGTTATTGCTGCTGTAGCTGATTGATTAATTTGTACAACCACAGAACCTGTTTGATTCTGGCTACATAATGCGGGACTTCCATCCACTACACTTACCAGATTATAAGTAAATGTTCCTGCGGTTGCGGTAGGTACCGGCACCGTTACTGAATTGCCACTAGTAGTAGTTACTGTTTGGTTAGGACCTCCGTTGATGTTGTAGGTAAATGTAAAAGGCGCAGTACCCACTCCCCCTGTAAAAGTTATATTTGGTGAAGCATCATTAACACATGCCTGTGTACTACCGCTGATGCTTGCTGTGGGCAAGGGTGATACGTTGACAATACGTTCCGTTGTATCAACACAGCCAATATCTGTTATTATTGAATATTTTACCGTGTATGGTCCCGGAGCAGCATAAGCATGAGAAATAGGCAAGTTGGTCGCAGGCGTTGTAGCATCTCCAAAAATCAGGTTCCTGGTGGTAACAGCCCGGCCATCAGTAGTTGAGTTATCAGTAAATAAAACAGGACTGGGAAAACAAACATTATTGGAAGTAAAATCAGCAACAGGACTGTTGAACACCTGTATATCGTAATCAATTTCCTGTATCCCGCCACAACCATCAGATGTTGGGTTTGTTGCCACTACTTTTATTGGATAAACACCGGCTGCAGGTATGCTATAAGGTGTAGGAATCCTGTATTGATACAATGTTTTTCCTGCTACTACAATAGTTCCGGTAAAAAATGTAGCCGGGTTGGTCATATTAAAATCAGGAAATAATCCATTGAACACCCAATTTATACTTGTTGGCTGGTAAGGAAAAGTCATTGAAAAATAGAACGGCGCATTGCGGCAGGTAGCCGGAAAGTTTACCGTTGCAAATTGATTCTGAACAGATACATATTGAAAAATGTCTTTAATGTTTGTTCCTGCATTGTAACCGTATGATTCTGCAACTCCATATCCATACGCTATTGCATTAAAACCGGAATCCGATTGAATAATATGCGGGATACCAAAGCCTCCGCCGGGTCCATTATTGCTAGAAACATTAAGTTTGGCATAAGAAAAACCCGGATCCTGTGGATGCACAACAAAATTAGAAGCTGC
>JAYUZB010000237.1:0-41293 GCA_043752185.1 Chitinophagaceae bacterium | reverse complement strand
GCCCGCCTTTGGGAGCAGGTGATTGAAGAAGAAAAACAAGCTGTTATTAAAGAAAAGAAAGCCGATTTTGAAGTAACCAAAAAAGCTGTAAAAAGCTTGCAAAGCAAAGTTGAGAAATCAACCTTAGGCGATATTGGTGCACTGGCCGACTTAAAGGCAAAGTTTGATAACGATGCCGCTGATGCAGCAACGACCAGCGAAGAACCAAAAGCAGAGTAAGAGTTCACTCTTAAAAAATACAATCCCGTTCAGCAAAACTGAACGGGATTTTTTATATTGCAGGCATTGGCCCTAGTGGTGTACGCACGAATCAAAACATATACTTACACAATTAGCAGCTTAATTCTTTGTAGCACCATTCTTGTAGGTACCATTTTACATCAAAAAAAACGCTGTATGAAAAAAATATTTTTTGCAACTGCATCCATATTTTTTTTGGTTGCATGCTCCTCCACCCAATCATCCAACACTCCCGGCGCTCCATCGCCGGTAGAAACAAAAACGGCAAACAGTCCGCAATACAAGCCTGCGTTTGAAGGACAAACCAGGATCGCAGGCATTAAGACCACCACCACATACACTACCAAAATGATATCCGATGCATTGGTAAAACCCTGGAGCATGGCAGCATTGCCCGACGGAAGATTTTTGGTAACCCAAAAAGAAGGTATGATTCGCATTGTGAGTGCCAATGGCACGGTAAGTAATAATATTACCGGTGTGCCTGCAGTAGATGCAGCAGGGCAAGGCGGCCTGTTGGGTGTAACAATCGATCCGGATTTTGCTACCAACAGGATGATATACTTTGTATTCAGCGAACCCGTTGCAGGCGGTAATCATGCCGCCGTAGCCAAGGCCAGATTACGGGAAGATGAAACCGCCATCGAAAACGTGATAGTTATATACAGGGTTACCCCAACATACAAAGGACATTTACATAATGGTGGCAAACTGGCATTTACAAAAGAAGGCAACCTGTTTTTTACAACCGGCGAACGTTCAGATAAGCAAACCCGCCCGCTGGCACAGGATAACACTACCAGCTTAGGAAAAATATTGCTGATCACAAAAACAGGACAAGCCGTAACCGATCCTTTGATACTGCCCAAACCCAACACCAGGCCCGAGATATTTTCGAGTGGTCATAGAAATCCACTCGGTATTGCTATTCATCCTACCACAGGCGAATTATGGGAATCAGAAATGGGACCCAGGGGTGGCGACGAGATCAATATCATTCGCAGAGGCGTTAATTATGGCTGGCCGGTAATAACCTACGGTACAGAATACAACGGTACTACCATTGGCGAAGGACTTACTCAAAAGCCAGGTTACGAGCAACCGGTATATTATTGGGATCCATCTATCTCGCCCGGCGGCATTGCATTTTACACAGGCAATAATATACCAGAGTGGAACCACAATTTATTTGTGGCCAGCTTAGGTGGCAAGCACATTATACGGCTGCAGTTAAATGGTATTAAAGTAGCGGGTGAAGAGCGGTTGCTTGTGTCAGAAAATCAGCGTTTCAGGGATGTTTGTATGGGCAAAGACGGTAAACTTTATGCCATTACCGATGCAGGCAGAATGTATTGCTTAGGAAAAGAATAAGATTCGCCTGTTGGCGAGTTCATTATTAAAAATATAATCCCGTTCAGTTTAGGCTGGGCGGGATTTTTTTATACCAGCGCTATATCAATGGGCATCATCGTTGCGTCGCAATCCTTTCATCGGCATACCAATGGGGAACTTATATTGAAGCGGTAGAGTCGTGAGATCCCTTCGGGATTTTAATCTACTGTTGCCAGATTTTCTATAATAATATCAGTCTTTCAGGCTTAAAACCTTTCGTATAAAAAATCCCGTTCAGCTTAAAACCAAACGGGATTAATAATATTATTAAATTCTCTTTACAAAATCGTTACCTCTGTTCTCCTGTTCTGCGCCTTGCCTGCAGCGGTTTTATTGCTTGCAATGGGTTTGGTTAGGCCATAACCTTTTGCAGTAACCCTGGTAGGGTCAATACCTTTCATTAATAAATAAGCCATTACTGTTTTGGCCCTGGCTTCAGATAATAGCTGGTTCTTTTTGGCATTACCAACGTTATCGGTATGGCCACCCAGTTCAATACGTTCGTCATCCTTTCGGTTAAGGTAAGCCACCAGCTCATCAATTACTTTATAAGAATTTTCTTTAAGATCGGCCTTGCCGGTTTCAAAATTACAATCATCCAGGATAAAGCTTTTAGCAGGTAAATGTTGTATATCTACCACAAACGGGTTTTTATAATATGCATTACCAGTTGTTGGTGGTATGGTTAAAACATTTTCGTTCAGCGTAGAATCATTAAAACCTAAAATATAAATTTCATACTTATCTCCTGCCGGCAAACGAAAAGAGAATTTACCCAAAGAATCGGTTAGTCCCTGATATTCTCTGCCATTAAGTTTGCTCTTAAAAATTACAATCTCATTGTTGAGTACATTATTTTTAAAATCGGTAAGCCTTACGTTTACCGGAGCATCTTTGGGTATATTGGCATTTTGTACAGTACCACTTTGGCAAAAAGCCATAAGCGGCATTAAAAATATAATCAGGCTGTAGATTAATTTTTGTTTCATCAAAACAAGGTTTAAGATTTTAAAGATAATTATAAAAAAACAACTTTGTTTTTTTCAATTATTGTGCCGCAGCCATATCTTTTTGTTAACGGGTTGTAAATGGCAGTAATGCATCAGTTTGAAATCCTCGTTAATAATTTTGTTCGTGCAATCCCGCAGACTGTCAGTCTTAGCTTGTCGAAGACGGGTTGACTTGATATAGCCCCGGTTTCGACAACACTTCGTCAAGCTCAGTACAACCTGAAAGCTTTTCAAACTGAAGCATTATTTATAAGGTTAAAGCCTTTGCTGTAGTTTAACTACCATTTCATTCTTCCAGCCGGTAAAATCACCTGCCAGAATATGTTTGCGGGCCTCGCCAACCAACCACAGATAAAAAGCCAGGTTGTGTACGCTGGCAATGGTAAGTCCCAAAAATTCTTTCGCTTTCATCAGGTGGCGCAAATAAGCTTTGCTGTAGTAATTACTCATCGGGCAATCAATACCATCATCAATTACTGAAAAATCTTTTTCCCATTTCTTGTTATCAATATTAATTACCCCGTTGCTGGTAAACAGCATGGCGTTGCGTCCATTGCGGGTGGGCATTACGCAATCAAACATATCTACACCCAGGGCAATGCTTTCTAAAATATTCCAGGGCGTACCAACTCCCATTAAATAACGTGGTTTTTGCACGGGCAAAATATCGCAGCACAATTCGGTATACTCATACATCATCTCCATGGGTTCGCCTACACTTAAACCACCAATGGCATTTCCGGTTGCATTTTTAGATGCAATAAATTCAGACGAAGCAGTACGCAGATCTTTATAAGTACTACCCTGCACAATCGGAAATAAATTTTGTGTGTAGCCATATTTATCCGGTGTTGCATCAAACCTTTGGAAACATCTGTCCAGCCAGCGGTGTGTAAGTTCCATGCTGTCTTTGGCATATTTATAATCGCTGGGGTACGGCGGGCACTCATCAAAAGCCATCACAATATCACCACCAATTATTCTTTGTATGTCCATCACATTTTCAGGCGTAAATAAATGTTTGCTGCCATCAATATGGCTCTGGAACAAAGCGCCCTCTTCGGTAAGTTTACGGTTGTTGGTTAAAGAAAAAACCTGGTAGCCGCCACTATCAGTTAAAATCGGTTTTTCCCAGCCATTGAATTTATGCAGGCCTCCTGCGGCTTCCAGTATTTCCAATCCCGGGCGCAGGTACAAATGATAAGTATTACCCAGAATGATCTGTGCTTGTACTTCAGTATGCAACTGCTGCTGCGTTACCGCCTTTACACTGCCCACCGTGCCAACGGGCATAAAGATGGGCGTTAAAATTTCTCCATGGTCAGTAGTTATTTTTCCTGCCCTTGCCTTTGATAGTGTATCAGTGTACTGTAAATCGAATTGTAATGCCGGCATTATTGTTGGTTGTTTGTGGTTTTTGACTTTTGATTTTTTACTTTTTACTTCGGCTCATTCCTTATTTTTGCTGCATGAATTTTACCCAAATCGGGCAAATAGTTTTTTATGCTTTTTGCCTGGTAACCTTGATACAGCTTTTTTACTACCTATTTTTTTTTATAAGATTGGCTGTTTACAAACCAAAACCTAAAGCTGTATCGCAAACTCACCCCGTTTCAGTAATCATCTGTGCCCGTGATGAAGCCGCAAATTTAGCAAAAAATCTGCCGGGAGCGCTGGTTCAGCAATACAGCACAACACATGAAGTGATTGTAGTGAATGACAACTCCTTTGACGACACCAAATATTTACTGGAAGAATACCAAAAAACATATCGGCAATTGCAGATTGTGGAACTGAAGCAGGAAGCCAAACTGATACCCGGTAAAAAATTTCCGCTGAGTGTTGGTATTAAAACTGCCAAGTATGAAATTGTTCTACTAACCGATGCAGATTGTGTGCCTGCCAGCGAATGCTGGATTGATAAAATGCAGGAAAGTTTTGATGAGAACACAGAAATTGTTTTAGGTTATGGGGCTTATCATAAAAAACCAGTCCTCTTAAATAAAATTGTTCGCTGGGAAACCTTTCATACAGCACTGCAATATTTTTCTTACGCACTGGCAGGCAAACCTTACATGGGCGTGGGCCGCAACCTCAGTTATAAAAAAACAATTTTTTTCAGGCACAAAGGTTTTTCGGCACACAACAATATACCCAGCGGCGATGATGATCTTTTTATAAACATGGCTGCCACAAAAAAGAATACAAAAATAAATATTGATAAAGAAGCTTTTACTTTAAGTGAAGCTCCCAAAACCTGGGCCGCCTGGATAAGACAAAAGAATCGCCATTACAGCACCGGTAAATTTTACAAACCGGTACATAAGTTTTTGCTGGGCCTCTATACTTTTTCGCATATTATGTTTTATCCCTTGTTGGCCGCTTCCTTATTATTTTTTAACTGGCAGCTGGCTTTAATTGTATTTGGCATTCGGTTTTTGATACAGGGAATTATTTTGTACCCCTGCATGAAAAAGCTGAACGAACTGGCCATGTATCCGTGGTTTATATTTATTGATATCTGGATGTTTTTTTATTACCTGATATTTGCAGTGGCAGTATTTAAGAGGCCGAGGAAGGGGTGGAAGTAAAGCGAGCACACCAAGCCCAAGCCCCCTCTATCTCCCCCAAGGGGGAGGACATCTGGGAGAACGAAGCGGAGATTGTGTTTTGATTTTTAACTTTTGACTTTTATCATGGAGTTACTACAAAAATATTTTAGTGATTTTTCGGAGAAGCAGACAGAACAATTTGCTGCGCTGAAAGATTTATATGCCGACTGGAACTCAAAAATAAATGTCATCTCCCGCAAGGATATGGATAATTTTTATGAGCACCATGTTTTACACTCGTTGGCCATTGCTGCAAAATTTGAATTTACAAAAGATATGCAGGTGATGGATCTTGGCTGTGGCGGAGGCTTTCCCGGCATCCCGCTTGCCATCATGTTTCCCGAAACAAAATTTCATTTGGTTGACAGTATTAATAAAAAACTGAAAGTAGTTAGTGAAATTGCCAATGCCGTTGGCCTTACTAATCTTACCACACAACATAGCCGTGCCGAAGAGATTAAGAACCGGAAATTTGATGTGGTCATCTCCAGGGCAGTGGCACCATTAAAAGATTTATGGTATTGGAGCAAGCCCTTAATCCAAAAAAATAAGATTGCCCTTGCCGGCGTTCCAAACGGGTTGATATGTTTGAAAGGCGGCGACTTAGCACAGGAAATACATGAGAGCGGATGCAAACCAAGAGTTTGGGAGATAGAAAAAATATTTAACCAGGAATTCTTTGTTGAAAAATATCTTTTATATATCCCGGCCAGGTAACATTATTACCACTTTAGGGTATTGTAAAAATGAATTATTAATCTCACTTTTACAAAATGATAAATAACTCAGTTGCAATTGTTGAAGATAATCATGATATCCGCCAGGCCCTTGAACAGATAATAGAATCTTCTGATGATTTTACCCTTGCAGGCTCATGCATAACAGGTGAAGAAGCCCTCATAAAATTACCCATATTAAACCCCAGTGTTGTTTTAATGGATATAAACCTGGGTGATGGAATGAATGGCATTGAAGTGGTACGTGAATTAAAAGCCAGCGATCCTAAAATGTTATTCATGATGTGTACCATTTATGAGGAAGATGAAAAAATATTTGAAGCCCTGCGTGCCGGTGCCAGCGGCTATATTTTAAAAAAGACACAACCAGCGAAACTCTTAGAAGGTATTACAGAACTAATTCAGGGAGGAGCCCCCATGAGCAGCCAGATTGCCAGTAAAGTTGTTGCTGCATTTCAAAATAAATCTTTTACAACACACACAGGATCACCTCTGGCAGTACTTTCCAAAAGAGAAAATGAAATACTGGAAATGCTTTCAACGGGACTATTATATAAAGAAATTTCCGAAACATTATTTATAACCACCGAAACAGTACGCAAACATGTGTATCATATTTATGAGAAGCTGCACGTAAAAAATCGAGTGGAAGCGGTTAACAAATATTTTGGGCGATAAAAATAATAACCAGGCACACACAAATAACAAACCCCCGAAATCTTTCGGGGGTTTGTTATTTGATTACAAAAATTTCCATAACCATTTATCCGTTTGTGGAGTACTTCCTATCGGAAAATCATGGGTATAACCAGAATCTGCAAATCCATATTTTTCATAAAATTTTTGTGCCCGTATATTATGTTCCCAAACACCCAGCCAAACTACTTCATATTTATTTGCAGCAGCAAATTGAAGGATAAAATCCATCAGTTTTTGTGCAATACCTTTTCCCTGAAACTCCTTAAGCACATAAATTCTTTTTAACTCCAGTGCCTTCCATTTTTTTATTTCCGGAAAATTATCGTAGGCTTCTTTAAACTGCAGATATGCAAGCGGCTCAGCATCTGCTTCGGCAAAAAAACAAAACGTTTCTTCGTCCAATAGTTCTTTACCCAATTGTTCGCTGCTGTAATACTGATCTAAAAAGCCCTGCATATCAGCTTCGGTGCAGGTTCCGGTAAACGTATCGTAAAAAGTTTGCCGGGCTATAACTGATAAGGCCGGCACATCATCAATGTTTATCCTTCGGATATTTATTTCCATTTCCAGGTTTTTGATCATTTTATTTAAATGGTCTGACGGTTTACCCCGATTTTTTCGGGGCCTCGTATGACCATGTAAATAACAGTAGCAGATTACCAGTTTAATTCCAGTTTATTATTCTTCCTGTCCACATCAGCCATTCTTTTTGATGGGTCAATCTCAGCAATCTTTATATCGGTTAACCTACGTTTCATTTCAACAATATAAGTTGGATGTGTCCATCTCCATTCTTCCAGTACTTCACGTTTTTGTGCAGGCTGTTCACTGGGTTTATTGCCAAACATTAAATTCAACGGTATGTTAAACATTTCGGTACTGCCATCTTTATAGGTCAGTTGCAGATCAACCGGCATAGGCATATGACCAATTCTTTTTAACCTGATTTTTGATACACCATTCTCTTCCCATAAACTGTCAATTTTATAATCAATGGTTTTGGTAGTATTAACCCAATATTCTTTATACCAATCCAATTGAATACCGCTTACATCTTCTGCAACCCTCATCAAATCATTTGCATTGGGATGTTTAAAGCGCCATTTATTGTAATACGCCAGTAATATTTTATTTCTTACTTCGGCACCAACTATGTAGCCAAGCTGCTCCATAAACACTTCGCCTTTTGAATACGCTGCCGTGCTGTAACCATAATTGCTGTTGTAATGATCGCTATGTGTTGTCATGGGTTCTTCAAAACCGCTTTGGGCCAACGCAAAATAACTGAAGTAAGCACCGCTATGATCTTCAGGAGTATTTTCAACTATCTCTCTTAAATTTTTATTATTAGGATTTTGCACCAGTGCTTCTCTGAAACCCTGCATGGCCGATTTATTATCATAAAATTTGGTAACCAGATCTTCGGCATAACTGGTAAAACCTTCATCCATCCAGGCATACATCGCTTCGTTGGTGCCCAGCATCATCTGGTACCAGCTGTGCAGCCACTCATGAAAAACCGTTCCCAATCCCGGACCAACCAATAAAGTTGCCATCGGGTATTCCATTCCACCATCGCCGCCCTGTATAAATGAATATTGTGGATAAGGATATTTGCCAAAGTTTTTTTCAATAAAGGGCAATGCCTTTGCAGCTCCGGTAAGTACTGTGGCCCATGCGGTATCATTTTTTGAATCGTTCTCTTTGTAATTATAAATAGAATGTAAAGTTGGTCCCCCATTAGGCATTTTATAAGTCAGGTGTTTATATTCCGGGTCAGCACACCAAACAAAATCATGAATATTTTGCCCTGTAAAATGCCAACTTCTTTTTACCTTTGTTGTGGGCTTTAATTCGGTGCCCGGTGCATCGTAACCCCAGCCAATTTCATTAGCATTTACCAAAACACCTGTTCCGCCAAGCTTGTACGATTTTTCGATATTGATGGTTACATCAAAATCTCCCCATACCCCATAAAACTCCCGGGCAATATAGGGTGTAGGATGCCAGCCTTCATAATCGTACTCACACATTTTAGGATACCACTGGCTCATACTGTACCGTACTCCAGTTGTAGGGTTATCTCTTCCACTGCGGCGTATTTGCAATGGAACCTGTGCTTCAAACTCCATATCAAAAACAACTTTTGTTTTTGATGCAATAGGTTTGGTAAGATTTACTTCCAGTATGGTTTCATGATATTTAAATGGCTGGGGTACCCCATTCATTTTTAAAGAAATTATTTTTTGATAGCCAATTTCATCAGGCTTCAGATTCAGAATACGGTCTTTAACTCTTCCATCCCAATCGGGCCGATTATTTACCAAAACCCTGCCCAGCTCACGGCTCCTTGCATCCATACTGCTGTTTGGCTGAAACGCATTAAAGTACAAATGATAAAACACTTTGGTAAGCGCAACTGGTGAATTGTTACTGTATTCCAGTTTTTGTTTTCCGGTAAACCTGTTGGTGTTTACATCCATGTCAATATTCATGTTATACTTAACAGCCTGTTGCCAGCGGTCAGCCTGTGCAAATGAAATGGTACAACATAGGGTTGCAAAAAACAAAACAATTGATTTCTTCATGAAATAAAATTTATAGCAGTAAATTTCGGTAAAATAGCATTATGAAAAACATAAAACTTATAAGCGGCTATCCTTTTATAAAATACAGCAGAGAGGCTTACAGTACAGATATTATGACTGAACGTTCTGCATCATTTAAAGAATGGATGGATACCAGGAGAACCTGTCGTGATTTTTCTGAAAAAGCAGTTGATAAAACTGTAATTGAAAACATTATTATAACAGCTTCTACAGCACCAAGCGGGGCTCACAAACAACCCTGGACATTTTGTGTGGTAAGCAATGCTGAAATAAAAAAACAGATACGAATTGAAGCCGAAAAAGAAGAGTTTGAAAGTTATAATGGCCGCATGCCCGAAGCATGGAAAAAAGATCTGCTGCCATTACAAACCGATTGGAAAAAAGAATTTCTGGAAATTGCACCTTACCTGATTATTGTTTTTAAAAAGAGTTATGATTTTGATGCGGAAGGAAATAAGACAAATACATATTATGCCAATGAAAGCTGCGGACTGGCTTGTGGCTTTTTATTAGCAGCCATACACAATGCCGGACTTGTTGCTTTAACCCATACACCAAGCCCCATGAATTTTTTATGCAAAATTTTAAAGCGACCTGCAAATGAAAAACCTTTTTTGTTAATTCCTGTGGGCTTTGCTGCAGATGATTGTTGGGTGCCGGATATACAGCGAAAAGAATTAAATGAAGTGAGCTGTTGGTATTAATGCTTACCCTCCACTACAATTACAATTTCTCCTTTAACCGTTTTTGCATTAAAATGATCATGTACTTCCTGTAAGGTTCCCCTTGCATTTTCTTCAAATTTTTTGGTAAGCTCCCGGCTTACGCAGCAATGCCTTTCGGCACCAAAGTATTGTATAAATTCATTTAAAGTTTTTACCAGCCGCATCGGGCTTTCATAAAAAACCATGGTTCTTTCTTCTGTTGCCAGTTTTTTCATCATCGTTTGCCGGCCTTTTTTAAGCGGCAAAAAACCTTCAAAACAAAAACTGTTGATGGGTAGTCCACTGTTTACAAGCGCCGGTACAAAAGCTGTGGCACCTGGCAAACATTCTACGTTGATATTATTTTTTATACATTCTCTCACCAATAAAAAAGCGGGGTCACTTATTCCGGGTGTACCAGCATCGGTTAATAAAGCCATCGTTTTACCGGCAGCCAGTTGCTCGGTTAAATGTGTAAGTATTTTATGTTCGTTATGCTGATGATAAGGCGTGATGGGCTTTTGAACCTGGTAGTGATTTAAAAGTACAGATGAAGTACGGGTATCTTCTGCAAGTATCAGGTCAACCGATTTTAAAATTTCAACTGCCCTGAAAGTAATATCTGCAAGGTTGCCGATGGGAGATGGAATGAGATAAAGGAAACCCCCTAACCCCCTAAAGGGGGAACCTGGAGTATTATTGTTCGAAGATTGTTTATCACTCAAGCTTTGATCTGGATTTATTTAGTTGCACTTCTTGTATACAAAGCCCCTTTAGGGGTTTGGGGTTACATGTATTTCGTAAACTTCCATAACCGGGTTTGCCAGTAATTTTTTTGCAGCATCTTCTGCAGTTGCCAAAGCAGCTTCCTTTGTATCGGCTTCAATCTGCAGGTCAATATGTTTTCCAATCCTTACATCGGTAACATTATTTAAGCCTAAATTTTGTAGGCCTCCCATTACCGCTTTGCCTTGTGGGTCTAATAAATCTTTAAGCGGCATAACTTTTATCTGAACAGTAAATATCATGATGGTTGTTGTTTGAAAAGCAAAGATAAAATAATGTACACGATAAACACAATGGGAACCGCCAGCCAGTGAAAAATTAATGCAGCTACGATTGCTATTGCCAGCAAAATTATCTTAGGTAAATTATTTTTAATTGTAAAATCTCTAAACTTCAATGCCATTAATGGTAGTGTGGAAACCATCAGCCAGCTTATTAAAACAATAACTGCATACAGCACCCATTTGTTGGTAAGCCATTCATTTACATTTATAATGCTGTTGCCATAATGTAAGATGAGTGGAAACGAAGCGATGAATAACCCTGCAGCCGGTATAGGCACTCCTTTAAATCCGTAGGTCTGTGAATTGTCAAGATTAAATCTTGCCAAACGGTAAGCACCGGCACAGGCAACTATAAAAGCCGGTAGCAGCCAGGCTATAGAAGTTTCAAGGCCGCTTTCTTCTTTAATAAAACTAATCTTAAGCAATTGATATAAAATTACTGAAGGTGCCACACCAAAACTTACTACATCGCTTAATGAATCCAGTTGTTTGCCCATTTCGGATGTAGCTTTTAGCAAACGTGCAACAAAGCCATCTAAAAAATCTATTACAGCTGCAGCAAAAATAAAATATGCAGCAACAGATAATCTTTCAGGAATATTATAATGCGAACTCAAATCTTCTCCAACATAAATGGAAATGGTTTCAGTTTGCAAAGCAAAAACAATGGCAATGCAGCCTAAAAAAAGATTGAGTAGTGTAAAGACATTCGGAATTTGTTTGATCATCAGGAATTTCTATTTTTTCATGTAAGCTTCAATCTCTTCAACAGTGATGGGAATATTCTTCATCAAATCTTTATTCCCATTTCTTGTTATCCAGAAATTATTTTCAATCCTGATACCCATTTGTTCTTCTTCAATGTAAATACCGGGCTCTATAGTGAAAACCATACCTGCTTTTACAGGTGCCGTTCTTGTACCTAAATCATGCACATCTATTCCTAAATGATGAGAAATGCCATGATATAAATATTTGCGGTAAGCTCTGTTTTCGGGGTCTTCATTTTTTATGTCCGATTTTTTAAGCAATCCAATTTTTTGAAAAACAACTGTTGCTTCCTCGCCAATTTTTTCGGTGTAATCAATAATGCTAATACCGGGTTTTAAAATGCTGGCAGCATATTGGTGTAAATGCAGACAGGCATTGTAAACTGTTTTTTGCCTGCGGCCAAACTTGCCGTTTACCGGCACAGTACGGGTAAGATCGGCACAGTAATTACCATACTCAGCACCAAAGTCCATCAATATCAATTCGCCATCTTTACACTCCCGGCTGTTTTCAACATAATGCAATGTACGTGCCCTGTCGCCACTGGCAATGATACTTCCATAGGCAGTCCCCGTAGCTCTTTGCGATAAAAATGAATGATAAATTTCTGCCTCAATTTCGTACTCCATAATGCCCGGCTTTATTATCTGCATCAGCCTTCTGAAAGTGATATCGGTAATATCAATTGCTTTTTGCATTACATCAACTTCCAGTGCTGTTTTAATAGCACGCAAGTCTTTCATTATCCTTGCACTGCGTTTGTAATTATGCAGTGGATAGCGTTGTTTCATCATTTCAGCATAACGATAATCCCTTACCGGCACCAGGTTGGCCTTGCGGTCATTCTCATTGCTGTTTAAATAAATGGTATCAGCTAAATGTATCCAGGGCTGTAATAAACCATCCAACGTATCTAACCATACTATTGTTTTTATGCCCGACATACCGGTTGCTTCATTTACCCTTAACCTATGGCCATCCCATTTTTCTTTCAGTTCGTTTGGCCTTACTAAAACCAACACCTCCCTGTATTTTTCATCCGTGTTATCCGGAAATAAAATCAGCATACTATCTTCCTGCTCTATACCGGTAAGCCAAAACAGATCAGAGTTTTGTTTAAACCTGTGCAACTGATCGGCATTGGTGGGCAATTCATCATTGCTGTTAAAAATGGCGATAGAATTTTTTTCCATTCGCTCCACAAAACGCTTACGGTTTTGAACAAATATTTCGGGGTTAAGTGGCAGATATTTCATAATCTTAATTTATGCTGCAATATAGTGAAACTGGTACATAATCTTAGGCAGGAATGAGATCAATCCAATACTGCACTAAAAAATAAAAGCTTCAGAAAATTTTGAGGTCTAAGGCCCCTCTCCAAAAAGGAGAGGGATTGGGGTGAGGTTCAACATTATCAAATTTATCCCTCTATTATTCAAATTTGTTTAATAAACCAATAAAATAATTAATGTTTATAAATAATTACGCTTTTTCAGCTTATCCTTTTTAAATATACGTTGATTACAATACCTTTTTAAAAACACAATTGCCTAACTTTGCGGCAACGATTGCGTAAACTTAAATAAAACTTGCTATGTCTATTCAAACAACGATTGCTCCCCCATTAGATGCATTGAAAAAACTGGGCTTAAACCCAAGAGAAAATGTAAATTATCAGCTCAGCCCCGATGTATTATCCGAACAGGCTGTACAACGTGGTGATGGTGTTTTAAACGATACCGGGGCCCTATTAATTAACACCGGAAAATTTACCGGACGCAGCCCTAAAGATAAATTCACTGTAAAAGATGCCCTAACCGAAAACACCGTTCATTGGAATGATTTTAATATTCCTTTTGAAGAAAAAAACTTTTTCCAGTTAAAAGAAAAAATGCTGGCGCATTTAAGTGGTAAAGAACTTTGGGTACGTGATTGCTACGCCTGTGCTGAAGAAGCTTACAGGCTCCGCATAAGAGTGATAAACGAAAATCCATGGAGCAATTTGTTTTGTTACAACATGTTCATTCGTCCCGAAGAAAATGATTTGGAAAATTTTGAACCACACTGGCATGTTATACAGGCGCCAAGTTTTAAAGCCGATCCGGCTGTTGATGGCACCCGTGCCGAAAACTTTGCTGTAATCAGCTTTACACACAAAACCATTTTAATTGGCGGTACCGGTTACACCGGCGAAATGAAAAAAGGCATTTTCACCATGCTGAATTTTGTGTTGCCAACAAAAGCCAATGTACTAAGCATGCATTGCAGTGCCAACATGGGCGATGCAGGCGATACTGCAGTATTTTTTGGCCTAAGCGGCACCGGCAAAACAACCCTTAGCGCCGATCCCAACCGCAAACTGATTGGTGATGATGAACATGGCTGGACCAAAGACAGCGTATTTAATTTTGAAGGTGGATGCTATGCAAAATGTATAGACCTGAGTGAAGAAAAAGAACCCGAAATATATAACGCCATCAGGCCTGGCGCATTGGTAGAGAATGTTACTTTTATTGAAGGCACTAATAAAATAGATTTTAGCAGTAAAAAAATTACAGAGAATACAAGGGTAAGTTATCCTTTAACATTTATCAGCAATGCGCTGGATCCGTCAATAGGCAAAACACCCAAAAATCTTTTCTTTTTAACCTGCGATGCTTATGGTGTTTTACCTCCCATCAGCAAACTTACTGCAGGCCAGGCCATGTACCAGTTCATTAGCGGCTATACTGCAAAAGTTGCCGGTACCGAAGCTGGAGTTACCGAACCTAAATCTACTTTCAGTGCATGTTTTGGTGCACCATTTTTACCATTGCACCCGGCGCAATATGCCGAGATGCTTGGTAAAAAAATGAACGATCACAATGTAAATGTATGGATGATAAACACCGGCTGGAGCGGTGGTGCCTATGGTACCGGAAGCCGTATGAAGCTGAGTTTTACAAGAGCAATGATTACCGCTGCGCTGGAAGGCAAACTGGGTAATGTTTCTTTTGAAGCTCATCCGGTTTTTGGAATGATGATGCCTACTGAATGCCCCAACGTCCCAACCGAAATTTTAAACCCACGCAATACCTGGGCCGATAAAGAAGCTTACGATGCCATGGCAAAAAATCTTGCCGGGCAGTTTGTAAAAAACTTTGAGAAATATGCAAGTGGTGCCAATGCAGAAATTTTAGATGCTGCGCCAAAAGTTTAACTACCAATTCAAACTAACAGCTTATAAAATAATCCCCTGAAATTTTTCGGGGGATTATTATCTTCTTTAGTCGCTTTTAACTAGGTCTCATAAGACAATGAAGTCTGTGAAGATGTGAGCTTATTATTTTTTTCTTTTAGCCTCTTGTAATGATAAATAGAAGCCTGCCCCAAACATTAATGTAATCAGACCGGCAAAATATGGTATTAGGTTAGTCATTCTTTTTGTTGTTTAAAAGTTTTAGATAAATACCAAAGCCTATAATAGACGGTACCCAAAGGCCAACAAAGATTGCAGATTCTTTTTCGCCTTTAAACCAGAGGGTTTCGGAAAAAATAAGAGAAAGCAATGCGGAACCCATCAGCAGTATATCCGCAGCTGTAAATTTTTTAAACATAATAGTGAATTTAAACCGTTAATTTAATTTTAGAAACTGTATGTAATTACTTAAACAAAGATTATTGCATTATGTTCACTAGTATTGCTTCAAATATTTTTCACATTTTTTCCAGTAGCTAAAAAACGAAGGATAATAGCCTGTTACCGCTGGGTACATCCAGTCACGGCTGTCTTTAATACCGGGATAATAGTTAAAAGCCGGATGCTCTTTCGCAATGAAGGTTTCTTCTGCACTCAGATTACTTTCTTTATACAAAGATTGTAACATTGAAACCTCACCACAATAAACCTGAATGCCTGCTATATTTTTAGCAAGGCTAATAACAAACTCAATCACCTTTTCACTAACCGGGTACTTGTTGAAATGCGATGGCTCTAATAATAAAAGCCGGTTTACATTCTCATCTTTTCTCCAAAGTGGGTCAATGTTGTAAGCATTGTAAAGCAATGTTGGGATGGTTATATCTATAACTGGTAGCATTGTTACTGGTAGTAATGTTTGCAATTGGAATGTGCTGGTTGTTTTCAGTGCATCCGGAATTGCCATCACAGGTATTTCATCATAAGGCTTATCTAAAAATGTATGTTGCTCATTGCTGTGTGTATACTTATTTATATTCTCCTGGTTGCAGTAATATTTTTTTGAAGCAAAAGCACCGGCCACCCATTGCCAGCTACAATTGTTACTGGCTATATCGCCATCCAACAAATGATAGTACAGCCATTTTGAAGGTTGCAGCCAATGCGCTTTGGCAACATTGCAGGCAATGCTGGCCACATACATTCTTGCATGATTATGCATATAACCTTTAGCATACAAATCTTGTATCTGGTCATCAATTGCATTAATACCTGTTGCAGCATTTTGCATGGCAGTTATCATTTGATGATGCAATGTATCGGGCTGCGGTTGTTTTAAATCCTGCCATATTAAATCACTCTTTGCCTGCCATACCCGTTGGTAATATTCACGCCATGCAAGCTCCTGTAAAAATTTTTCTATTTCGTACGGTTTGTAACCTTTATTCAATACCGCCTGCTGCAGCTGCTTTACACTAATAACACCTCTTGAAATATAAGGAGACAAATAAGTGACAGCACCATTAATATAATTTCTTGTTTTAGCATATTTAACAGGATTAATATGCTGCAGTTTTTCAAGTATCAAATTGTAGTCAGTGGTAAATTCAATTTGTGGCGTTTCATTTAAATCACCAAATAAAGTGTACATATTTATTGTTTGGTTTTATTAAAAGGTGTAATTACTTTTTATTGTTTTTATTTTTTACCTGCCTGTCTAACTGTTGTAAAAACTGTTCGGCATTGGTTAAATGAAGCTGCTGTTTTTCGGGAAGCATTTTATCAAATGTATTTACCAGCATACCCAAGCGTGGGTTTTTTAAAAAGAAACTACGGTGTACATGCATAAACCGCCAAAACAATCCATCCCATATTGGTTGCCAATCGCCTTTTCCATAGTCACTCATTTTCATCAAATAATTACTACCGCTTATGTAGGGTTTGGTGGTCATCATCCCGCCATCTGCAAACTGCGTCATTCCATATACATTAGGTACCATCACCCAATCGTAAGCATCAATAAACATTTCCATAAACCAGCGGTACACTTCGTCGGGGTCAAATTCGCACAAGAGCATAAAATTGCCAAGCACCATCAACCGCTCTATATGGTGACAATAACCTGTTTGCAGCATTTTTTTTATGGTTATATCAATGGGTGCAATACCTGTTTCACCTGTCCAGAAACCTGGCGGTATTTTTCTTTTAAATTTCCAGTAATTAGTGGTCCGTTGTTTGCTGCCTTCCCGTTCATAGACAATGCGTATAAATTCCCGCCAACCCATTATTTGACGGATGAATCCTTCTAAAGAATTTAAGGGTATGTTGTATTTTTTTGCAGCGCTTAGTGCTTTATCAATAATCTGCTGCGGTTGCAGCAGCCCAATGTTAAGCATAGGTGTTAATACCGAATGGTGGAGTATAGTTTCTTTAGCAACAATCGCATCTTCATAAATACCAAATTTTTCAAAGCGATTTTTTAAAAAATCATCCAGCCAGTTTTCAGCATCTTCAAAATTTATTACAAATAAACATTGACTGTTTATGGCACCATAATTATCAGGGAAATGTTGTTGTACATATTGCCTTGCCTCTGTAACATAATTATTTTCTTCAGATAATTCAAGGGCCGGCACTTTTTCTTTTTTAGGAAACTTCTGCCTGTTATCCGCATCAAATGTCCATTTGCCACCCAGTGGTTTTCCATCTGCTTCCAATAAAATATTTCGTTGCTTTCGTTGCCAGGTATAAAAATCAGTTTGGAAATAGGTTTTCCTTTTACTGAAATAATCAGCCACACTTTCTGGAGTATTTAAAAAATTAGGGGTGTTGTAAATGTGCAGAGTTATTTTATTTCTACTACAGGCCTGTTTCATTCTTTTTAGTAACCAATCATCGGCCGGTGCAGCAATATGTATGTCGGTTATTTTTTGTTTAGCCAGGGCAGCCACCAATTGCCGGCAATCATTTTCTTTTACGCTAGTTTCAAAATAGTTAACAGTATATTCATTTTGTTGCAACCAGTTTTCATAAAATTTCATACTGGCCCTGTGCAACACTAATTTTTGCCGGTGAAAATTATACTGCCTGAAAAATAACCATTCTTCTGTCAGGTATACAACACGGCCGTTTTGTAATGCAGGGTGATTTTGAAATAATTGATGCGGAAAAATAATAGTAACGGCATTTATCATGCCTTAGTAAACAACACTGCCGGCTTTATGTTTGGGGAAATGGCTGCTTTTTTATTGTATACTTTAAACCCAGACTGTTTTTATTTTAATTAAACTGCATCTCCGGTATCTCTCCTTCCACAATCAACTTTCCGGCAGTTTTAGCAACAATCTCTTCTACACTTACTCCTGGTGCTCTTTCCAATAATTTAAAACCATTAGCAGTAACATCCAGAACAGCCAGTTCGGTAACGATCTTCTTTATACATTTTTTTCCGGTAAGCGGTAATGTGCAGGCAGGTAATAATTTGCTTTCGCCTTTGGGATTGGTATGCATCATGGCCACAATAATATTTTTTGCGCTGGCAACCAGGTCCATGGCGCCGCCCATGCCCTTCACCATTTTGCCCGGAATTTTCCAGTTGGCTATGTCGCCGTTCTCACTCACTTCCATTGCACCCAATACAGTAAGGTCAACCTTGCCGGCACGTATCATTCCAAAGCTCATGGCACTGTCGAAAAAAGCCGAGCCGGGCAATGTGGTAATGGTTTGTTTGCCGGCATTAATTAAATCAGCATCTTCTTTACCTGCTTCAGGAAAAGGCCCCATACCCAGTAAACCATTTTCGCTCTGCAGCACTACATTAATCCCTTCGGGAATATAATTGGCAACCAGTGTTGGTATACCTATGCCCAGGTTAACGTAGTAACCGTCTTTCAATTCCTTTGCAATGCGTTGTGCTATTTGTTCTTTGGTTAAAGCCATAATACCCTTGTACCCCTGAAGGGGGAACCTAGATTTAAAGTGTATGATTTATTTTAAACTGCATTATAATTGTTACTTAAAAACTGTTTTATTAAAAAGTGTACTGCCTGCCAGTTCCCCCTTTAGGGGGCGGAGGGGGGTTCTTTTCTAACCGTCCTTTGCTCAATCCTCTTCTCATAATCCTTCCCCTCAAATATCCTGTGCACATAAATTCCTGGTGTATGAATATGATTGGGATCCAGTTCTCCTGGTTGTAACAACTCTTCTACTTCTGCAATGGTTATTTTACCGGCCATCGCCATTAAAGGATTAAAATTGCGTGCCGTGTCTTTATAAATAAGATTACCATCTGTATCACCCTTCCAGGCTTTTACAATGGCAAAATCTGCATCAAAAGCATATTCCAGCAAATACTCTTTATCATTAAAAATTCTTGTTTCTTTTCCATCTGCTACTTCGGTACCAACACCTGCCGGTGTAAAGATGGCGGGCATGCCATAACCTGCTGCCATGCATCTTGTAGCCAATGTACCTTGCGGTATTAATTCAACTTCCAGTTCGCCGCTTAACAGTTGTCTTTCAAATTCTGCATTTTCGCCAACATAAGAAGATACCATTTTCTTCACTTGCTTTTGTTCCAGCATCAATCCTATACCAAATCCATCCACCCCCGCATTGTTACTAATGCAGGTAAGATTTTTTACGCCACTTTTTACCAAAGCAGCAATACTGTTTTCGGGAATGCCACACAAACCAAAGCCGCCCAGCATAATAACGGCTCCGTCTTTAATATCAGCCACTGCATCAGCAGCATTGTTGTATACTTTGTTCATACTATTGGGCCTGAGGTAATTTCGGTTTGAACTCTTTTTTTCTTTCTGCCTGGGTTACCATGCTGTCAATTATTTTTTTAAACTCACCGGTGTTGGCTTTGTAATAATCATAACTGTTGTAAAAATCTGCCTTGGTTACTTTGTGTATGGCAAATATCTGTTGTTGCAGTTTTAAGTTTTCGGCTGTTGCATTTTTGGAAGAATCTTTTTTAATAAACTCAGCCGTAAATACATCAGCTTTAATTACATCCCACAAAACAGCCTTCATTTTTTCCGGCTTTAAAACCCCTGCAGGTAGCTGTTCTTTATTTCCACAGGAACTCATTAAATTAAGACCAATGAGCAGGATGATTATCTTCATCATTTCAGTTCGTCTTTATATTTGGCAGCATTGGTTATGTCCAGCCGCTGCAACATTTCCGATGCTCTTGCTTTATCCTGTTGTGGCGCTTTTGAAAATATTTTTACAAGTTCATTCGCTTTTCCCTGGAAAAAAAACTGGCTAATCATCTTATTGGGGTTATTGGTAATGAAATTATTCAGCAGGTTAAGTACATTCATCACTTCTGCCCTGGCAGCATTTTCATCTTCGTATAATTTATCCATTCCCATCCTGTAGTAATTGTAATACACATCATGCATAATGGTGTAACGGCTGTTAATCATATTTTCAACAAGCCAGTAACGGTTACGTTGTCCGTCAAAAGCTTTCCAACCCGAAATGCCTCTTCCATCAGGCGCATTATTTACAATATTCATCGCCTTGATAAAATACGGATCCCCACCCCGTGGTGAAAAAGAAGCATAGTCAAAACCCAGCACCATATACGCATAATAGGCAATCACGGCAGTGAGGTTAGAAACCAGCGCATCTGAACCCGAAATGCGGTTTTCATTAAATTCCATTATCTGAAATTCAAGGTATTTAAAAATGATATTATCATCTTTAAAATTGATAATGGGTGCAAGATAAGTGGTATTAAAAACAGGTCTTGCTGCCTGTACAGTTAGTGATGCGTTGTAAACATTCAGGTCGCCGGTTGATTGCAGTTGAAGCAAAAAATTACATTCAATCTTTTCATTAACTGCAAAATTATCTGAGGTCCATTTACGGGTATTGATAAATGTATTTAATGCTGTTTGCAGCGTGCGGAACACATTTTGATTTACATTATTACCCACCTGGTTGCTTAAAATAGTAATGTTGGCTTTAAATTCCTGCGCTACAGAAATATTAAAAGCAAAAGCAAGTATAATTAGTAAATTAATTTTTCGCATAAAATTGTTGAATGATGGTATTTACGATATCTCTGGCGACTTCTTTTTTTGATTTGATTTCAAAAGGATACGCTTTACCTGTTTTATCAAAAATAGTGATTTTGTTAGTATCATGCCCAAAACCTGCACCGGGATCCTGTAAAGAATTAAGCACAATCATATCGGCATTTTTTGATTGTAATTTTTGTAATGCGTTTTCTTTTTCATTGTTGGTTTCCAGTGCAAAACCAACTAATACCTGATTCTTTGTTTTAAGCCCACCCAATGTTTTTAAAATATCTTTTGTTTTGGTTAAGGGTACCGCAAAATCATTTTCGGTTTTCTTTATTTTTTCTTTGGCAACCTGAGCCGGAGTATAATCGGCAACTGCCGCACTCATAATAGCTATATCAATCGATGGAAAAATTTTTTCACAAGCCGCAAACATTTCGGCAGCCGATGTTACATGAATAGTTTTTATACCGCCATTCGCCTGTATATTAGTTGGGCCAAGTACTAGTGTAACATCGCCACCACGCTTTTTCATTTCTTCGGCTATCGCAACTCCCATTTTACCCGAAGAATGGTTGCCGATAAAACGTACCGGGTCTATTTGTTCATAAGTAGGCCCGGCAGTTATTAAAATTTTCTTTCCGCTCAATTCATTTTCATTTAAAAAAAAAACATTGAGCCAGTTTACAATAGCTTCAGGTTCCGCCATTCTTCCTTCGCCAACCAGGCCACTAGCCAGTTCTCCATTCTCTACTGGAATGATATGATTACCGAAAGAACTTAAAGTCTTCAGGTTATTTTTTGTAGTACCATGATGCCACATATCTTCATCCATTGCAGGGGCAACCACCACCGGGCAAGTAGCCGAAAGGTAAACTGCCATCAATAAATTATCGCAAAGGCCTGTTGCCATTTTGGCCAAAGTATTGCAACTCAGCGGGGCAATCAGCATCACATCGGCCCAGCGGCCAAGCATTACATGGTTTGCCCAGGAATCGTTTTCGGAAAGATCTGCCAACACTGGATTTTTTGACAGGGTAGATAAAGAAAGGGGAGTTACAAAATCTTTTGCAGATGATGTCATAACAATTTTTACCTCGGCACCGGCTTTGATCAGCAGGCGGGTTAAAATGGCAGTTTTGTAAGCTGCAATGCTGCCGGTAATACCCAATAAGATTTTTTTGTTTTGCAGCATAAAAAGCCCCACAAAAGTTTTAATGATTGTGGGGTTAAAATTATGACTTCTTAACTAAATAAGATGCTAAATAATTGATACAGTTTAACTGAACAGATCTTCGTCGTTTCTGCGGAAGTACACTTTATCTTCCATAAACTCCTGAGTAGCCAGTAAAGCCGGATTGGGCATACGCTCATAAGCTTTAGATATTTCTATCTGCTCTTTGTTTTCATGAATTTCTTCAAGGCTGTCGGTATGGCTTGCAAATTCTTCCAACTTATTGTGCAGTTCTTCTTTTAAGGTAATATTAATCTGGTTTGCCCTTTTGGCTATAATGGCAATAGATTCATACAGATTACCTGTTTTTTCCTTAATGTCGGATAATTTTTTGGGTTCTACAACGTTGCTGGTGTTAGCGCTTAGCTGCCGTCTGAGTTTGCTCATATTTTATAGCTTTAATGTTGTTTTTACTTTGATTACTGAAGCTTTCTGCTTCTTTTATTAATTTACTTTCGGGATATCGGTCTATAAAATCCTGGTATTCTGTAATTACTTTTTCGTAGCGTTCAATCTGCTTATCCTCGTAACTTAATTTTGCAAACTTATAATATGCTTTTACAGTTTTCAGTTTGTATTCCTCTCCTTTCAAAGATTCAGGGTAGTTATTCGTTAAATTGGTAAACGCAAGAGCGGCAGCCCGGTATTGCCCCATATTAAAATATAATTCAGCAGCCCTGTGTTCCTTTTGCTCCAGCTTTGCTCTGCACTTATCAATAATTTCCGAAGCCTCCTTATTTCGATCCGAGCCCGGATGCGTGTTAATAAAGGTTTGCATCATACCCATTGCTTTTATGGTATTTACCTGCTCCAACTCCAGCTTAGGCGATTGCTTGTAAAAGCAATAAGAACGCATATAATCAACCTCTTCGGCCTTGCTGCTGTTTGGAAAAACCTCTAAGAATCCTTTAAACAGGTTTTCAGCATCGGCATAGCTTTTCATGTAATAAAAGCAATAGGCATCTTTATAATACAGTTCTTCAAATTTAAGTGTGCCTTTAAATACCGGGAAAAGCTCTTCATAAAGCTCTTGCGCTATTTTATACTTCCCTTTACTAAAATATTCATCTGCCATTTTTAATTTATACTCATAATCCTTGCTTTTGGTAACCTTGTTGTATTTGTTACAAGATGATACCAGTACTAGTAAAAATGCACTTGCCAAAAATAGTTTGAATAATCGCATAAAGGACGCAAAATTAATGTAATTAACTCAAAAATGTCTTTTAAAATCCGAATATTAAAAAAAGCAGCGTTAATGATTTGATAAAGAAGGTTTTTAGGCCTAAAAAAAGCAGCCCCCCGATATCCGGAGGGCTGCATGTATATTACTTTTTAGCTTATCAATTACACTTGATATCTACAGAATTTTTATCTCCTGCACCTATTCCTTCGCAGCTTGTCATAATCCTGTCTGCACTGATACCTTCTTTTTCAATCAGGTATATTTTAATTGACTCTAACCTTTTCTGGCAATTAGCCTGAGATGCTTTTGAAGTTTCAGGATATCCATTGATGGTTATTGTACAAGTTGGATTTGCCTTCAATTTGGCAGCAACGGCAGCAAGCATATTTCTGTTGTCATTAGATAACCCGGTGGTATTGCCTTTATAAATTAAAGTTGGGTAATCGCAAGGACAAACTACTACCGGAGGGGTTGTTACAGGATTTTTGCAACACTCAGGATCTGGACATTTACCAACACCATCTGCATTTACTGGCTGGCATTCTGTTGGTGTTATTAATTGCTTATCCTTACAATCTGGTACACCATCACCATCTGTATCCCTTGTTACACCATGTGTATCAACTGGGCAACCTGCAGGCGTGTTTGGTTCTCTGTCTAAATGATCACATACACCATCACCATCAGCATCATTACAATCATTTTTAGGTATTTTAACATTGCGGTGATTACGTAACTCATCGTATGCATAATCCAATGGATTAACCCACCATAAAGGCTCTACGGCTCTTCCACCCAGGTTTACATTTAAACCGATAGAAAGATAATTATAAGAATCAAAATCACGAGTTAAAACAGCATCTCCCCAGGCTTGTTCCTGCCAACGCTGTCCATCCAACAAATCAGTTTTCACAAAAGTCCATCTGTCTTCTATAGCTAGATTAACTCTTTTACCCAATTTAATAGCAACTCCAGCCAACACAGTACCTGATGGTTTTAATGTTTTTCCACCTAAAACCGGCCTGCGTGAACCTTCGCCTTCTGCAGCCGTTTCGTAGGTTTTATCCATTCCAGCTCTCAAATCTTTTAATATTTCTTTCCTTTGGCTATGAGTACCTGCGCCATATTTAGTATTTACATTATTGAATAATGTTCTGTAAGTATTTCCGGCAGCATCTAAAGCATTAACCTTTGTTTCAAAAACAGTTGCACCAATACCTCCACCGCCGTATAATACTATACCGGTTTTTTGCTTATGAAAACGAATATTGTTTAAAGTAACAATGCCCTGCAGTCCAAGATCTTGTAAACGAGTTTGATAATTGTAATAAACAACATCGTATGGTCTTTGACCATTGGGGTCAAGCGTACCAACAGTTCTATCTGGGTTGCCCGGCATTCTTAATGGTGCATTATACCTGGTGTTAAAGCCTGGGTTTTTAGCATAATTCTGACTAATCAGATAGTGAGCTCCTTGTCCTTTAGCATTCAGATATTGAAGACGTAAAGAAAATACATATCCGAATGCTTTGCGGATATGTGCTTCAAAATTAGGGAAGGTAAAAGGCCTTACAGGCACATCGCTACTAATTGTGAACATCCCAATTGATGCACCAATCTCCCACATATTACGTGGTTTTGCCGGAAAATTCTGTCCGCTGCCGACAGTCCAAAAATCATTTTGCTGTTTCATTCCTTTTTTAGATATTACTGAAGAGTCGTAGACACTTCCTGCTCCACCAACCTGTGCACTTACACTTGTTGTTAACAATAAAAATAATACCCCGAATAAGAACTTGTAGTTTTTGCTTACCATAATTTGTTAATTAAGAAAATTTTCAATACGTATTTTTTAATTTCAGCAAAAATATCACATAACGCCTAATAATCAAAGTAATTTTACTATTTATATTGACAATATGTGTTTTTTTACTATAATTCATTGTCAAGACACGGATATTAGTACTTTCGTTGCATTTACTGCAAAATACTTTGACTGTGCAAAATACTGAGTTATATTGCCGGTTTTAATCTATGGATTTCATCAATAAAATAATAGGCCCCGAACTTAAACAGTTTGAAAATAAGTTTGCCAATGCAGTTAAAAGTGAAACGCTTTTACTTGATACGATTATGAAATACATCATAAAGCGTAAGGGTAAACAGTTGAGACCTATGTTTGTTTTGTTAAGTGCTAAATTACATGGCGAAATAAATGAAAGCACCTACAGGGCCGCAGCCTTAGTTGAACTTTTACATACAGCTACCTTGGTACATGATGATGTGGTTGATGATTCACTTGAACGACGCAGTTTTTTTTCAATAAATGCTTTGTGGAATAAAAAGATTGCTGTGCTGGTTGGCGATTACCTGCTTTCCAAAGGTTTGCTGTTGGCAACTTCCAACAACGATTTCAGGCATTTACACATATTATCTGATGCGGTAAAGCAAATGAGCGAAGGAGAATTGCTGCAGCTTCAAAAAACCCGTAAATTAAATCTCGACGAAGAAATTTATTTTGAGATTATCCGCAACAAAACAGCATCACTACTCTCGTCGGCCTGTGCTGTTGGGGCTTACAGCACCAGTAAAGATGAAGATGTAACTGCTGCTATGAAACTTTTTGGCGAAAAAGTAGGCATCGCTTTTCAAATTAAAGACGACCTGTTTGATTATGGTAAAGATGATATTGGCAAACCAACAGGTAATGATATAAAAGAAAAAAAACTAACCCTGCCGTTGATCTACACCCTAAACAATGTTGATGCACAGCTGAGAAAAAAAATTATTTATATCATCAAAAATGAAAATAAAGACACTAAAAAAGTGAAATTTGTTATTGATGCAGTAACAGAAGCAGGAGGAATAAAATATGCATCGGATAAAATGAATACTTACCGTGATGAAGCTCTTGAAATTTTAAATAGTTTTCCCGAAAACCCGGTAAGAAAAGTGCTGGAAGAATTGGTACGCTACACCACGGACAGGAAATATTAACATGACTAAAAGATGGAAAATATTAGAGGCCGATTCCTGTAAAACTGCAGTTTTACAGGAATCGCTTAAAGTTAACCATGCCATATGCCATATCCTGGCAAAGCGGGGCTTTGATAGTTTTGAAAAAGCCAAACAATACTTCCGGCCACAGTTAAACGACCTCCACGATCCTTGGCTGATGAAGGATATGTCCAAAGCCATCCAGCGTATCCTTACTGCTTTCGAAAAAAAAGAGAAAATACTTGTTTTTGGCGATTATGATGTAGATGGCACGACTTCGGTAGCCTGCATGTATAAATTCCTCTGCAAAATTTACGAGCCGGCATTGCTCGATTTTTATATTCCGCATCGCTATCGTGAAGGTTATGGCGTTAGCAAAATGGGAATTGATTTTGCCAAAGAAAATAATTTTAAGCTCATCATTTCTTTAGACTGTGGTATTAAATCTGTTGATTTAATTTCTTATGCAAAAGATATTGGTATAGATTTTATCGTATGCGATCATCACTTGCCCGATGAAAAAATTCCGCCGGCAGTTGCCATACTCAACCCAAAACAAAAAGATTGCAATTACCCTTATAAAGAGCTTTGTGGCTGCGGCGTTGGTTTTAAGTTGATAACTGCCCTGGCAACAGAACTAAATATTGATGAAGAGCATTATCGCTGTTACCTCGATTTAGTTGCCACGGCCATTGCAGCCGACATTGTGCCTATGACGGGTGAGAACAGGATACTTGCCTACTACGGACTGGAAAAAATTAACAGCAATCCAAATCCGGGAATAAAGGCTCTGATATTTCTGGGTGGCATTCTAAAAAAATTATCAATCAACAATGTAGTGTTTGTAATTGCCCCAAGAGTAAATGCTGCCGGCCGCATGGATGATGCAAAAAAAGCTGTGCAGTTATTTATTGAAGATGATTACAATAGGGCATTGGAGTTTGCCGAAATGCTGCACAGTGATAATACCGACCGCAAAGAGGCCGACAGCAGTATTACCGCCGAAGCGCTGGAAATAATTAATGAAGATGTTACGCTGCAAAATAAAAAAACAACCGTAGTATTTAGAGATCATTGGCACAAAGGCGTTGTGGGCATTGTAGCCAGCAGACTAATTGAAACATATTTCAGGCCAACTGTTGTGCTTACCGAAAGCAGCGGCATTGCAACAGGTAGCGCCAGGAGTGTACCGGGTTTTAATTTATACGAAGCCATACATGCATGTCGTGAATATTTATTAGGCTATGGCGGCCATTTTGCTGCAGCCGGGCTTTCGCTACTCCCCGAAAATGTAGAAGCATTTGCCAATAAGTTTGAAGAAACAGTTTCGGCAACTATTCCTGAGCATTTATTGATACCAGAAATTATTATTGATACCGAAATTGCATTTGCTGATCTTACACAAAACTTTTACAATATCATTTGTCAGATGGAACCCTTTGGACCAGAAAATATGCGACCGGTTTTTGTTGCAAAAAATGTACAGGATACCGGTTACTCAAAAATTGTAAAAGAGCTGCATATCCGTTTTGTAATTAAGCAGGATAAGTTTTCCTTTACAGGCATTGGTTTTAACCTGGCCGAAAAATTTGACCTGCTGAAAAAGCCCGTTGACATTGTTTTTACTTTAGATGAAAATGAATGGAATGGTAATGTAAGTTTACAATTAAAAGTGATTGACCTGCGAAGCAGCGAATCATGAAATTTCTTACCTACATAAAATATTTTTTCTTCCTTTTTATTAACTGGGATGCCAGGATTGCCTGGTACATGATTAAACAGGAAATTAAAGGCGAAAGAAAATTCGGTATCAACACAACCGGAGCCGATGAGTTACGTAAACTTGATAAACAAGGCATAGATATTTCGCATGCCACCATCTACATGCCGGTAAGCTATACTTTGCTTGAAGAGATCTTTAACCAATTAGTTTCCAACAAACAACAAACTACAAACAACAAACCCTTCAATCATTTCTTAGACTTAGGGTGTGGTAAAGGTCGTGCCCTCTGTGTTGCAGCCCACAAAGGTTTTAAACAGGTAACAGGTCTGGATTTTTCGAAATCGCTTTGCAATACAGCAACAGAAAATCTTATAAAAACAAAGCAACAAATTTCAACTTTCAATTTTAAAGTCATTAATAACGATGCTTATTATTTTGATATTCCCGAAGATGTAGATTGTATTTTTCTTTTCAACCCTTTTGATGAATTTATTATGAGTGCGGTAGTAAATAATATTTGCACCAGTTTACAATATAGTCCTCGTAAGATCAATATCATTTATGTAAACCCGCTGCATAAAGAACTGTTTTTAAAAGCAGGCTTTACAGAAACCTGGCACAGCAAAAAAATGAGATATATTGAAGCTGTTATTTTAGAAAATTAATAAAAAAGGACTGCACTTTGTACAATCCTTTTTTTAGCTCTTAACTTTTTATTTTTTACTTTTGACTTTCTAACTCATCAACTCCACACTCCTGTTTATAAAACTGGTTAAACTGTTTCCTTTTAATAATCCCTGCGATAACAAAGCCAGGTCGGCTAAATTATGTACCAGTTTTTCCTGCTTCTCTTTTTCAGCCTCAGCCAATACCGTTTTATAAATTGCATGATTACCATTTACAGTAAGCGTAACCTCATCGGGCATGTTTGCATAAAACGCTCCCATACCGCCCTGCATGGCAGCCATGTCTTTCATGCGGCGCATAAACTCGGGCCTGGTTGCCACTACCGGTGGCGCATCAGCACTTAATCCCTTCACTTCTACCGATACATTTATCTCCGGATTTTTTACAGCAAAAAGCTCTCTCAACTTTCCTTCATCATCTTTACTCAGCACACTATCTCCACCTTCCTGCTTATCAATTAAATTATCAACAATATCACTGTCAACCCTTACAAACTGTACGTTCTCCCATTTCATTTCCATCTGGTTCAGGAAACCATTGTCAATAATCGTTTCCAGCTTAACTACAATGTAACCCTTTGCTGAAGCCTGTTGTATGTATGCATCCTGTTGCACAGGATTGGTTGTGTATAAAATAACCAGCTTACCATCTTTATTCTTTTGCAAAGTTTCTGTTGCCAATCTATATTCTTCAAGCGTATAAAATTTCCCCTCTTTGCTGTCTTGTAAAATATGGAACTTATTCGCTTTCTCTAAAAACTTATCATCAGTCATCATACCGTACTTCACAAACAAACCAAGACTCTCCCATTTTTCTTCAAATTGCTTGCGGTCGTTTTTAAATATCTCTTCTAATTTATCAGCCACTTTTTTTGTGATGTGAGAGTTGATCTTACGAACATTCGGATCGCCCTGCAAATAACTGCGGCTCACGTTCAGCGGTATATCCGGGCTATCAATCACGCCATGCATCAGCATTAAAAACTCTGGTACAATATCCTTTACTTCGTCGGTTACAAAAACCTGGTTGCTATACAACTGAATTTTGTCTTTCTGTATCTCGTAGCTCTGCTTAATTTTTGGGAAATATAAAATGCCGGTAAGATTAAACGGATAATCCACATTCAAATGAATCCAGAACAAAGGTGCTTCGCCAAAGGGGTATAATTCTTTATAAAAATTCTGGTAGTCTTCATCGGTTAATTCAGATGGCTTTTTTGTCCAGGCTGGTGTTGGGTTGTTTATCTGTTTATCTTCAAAGAAGATGGGGATTGGTAAGAAACGACAGAATTTTTCCAGCACAGTGCTAATTCTAGATGGTTCCAGAAATTCTTCGCTTTCAGCATTCAAATGCAAAACAATATCAGTACCCCTGTTTTCCTTTTCCACTTCTTCCAAACTAAATTCGGGGCTGCCATCACATTCCCATCTTACAGCCTTACTACCTTCTTTAAAACTTTTAGAAATAACTTCCACTTTATCGCTCACCATAAAAGAGCTGTAAAAACCCAGGCCAAAATGGCCAATGATATTGGCTTCATTCTGTCCTTTATATTTTTCCAAAAATTCTTCTGCACCACTAAAAGCTACCTGGTTCAGGTATTTGTCAATTTCCTCCTCGGTCATGCCAATACCAGTATCAGAAATGGTCAAAGTCTTTTTCTCCTTATCAATTTTAATATCAATCCTCAAATCGCCCAGTTCGCCTTTAGCTTCGCCGATGGATGAAAGGGTTTTCAGTTTCTGGTTGGCATCAACCGCATTACTTACCAGCTCACGTATAAAAATGTCATGTTCGCTGTATAAGAATTTTTTAATTATCGGGAAAATGTTCTCCGTTTGTACACGTATACTTCCTTTTTGCATAGTTTGATATTTTATGGGCAGGGTGCAAACATAGTACCAATTGATGTTTGCTGTCAAGTTGGCATTTAATTATTGCCAACAGTAAGAAATAATAATGATTGAATTAATTATGATAGGCCTAGAATATTTTAACCATCTTAACATTTTTTTCCTGAACCACAATTGTATCCCTGGGCAGCAAATTGTTTTCAATATTGTCTTTTTTAATATTATGCATATCCCTTGTTACAAAAGAACAATTCCCAGTAGATGAAGGGTAATTCCAATACGAATTACTTGCCATTGTAACCATTGGAAGGTTAAGTTCTCCGTTGATAATTTGTAAAGCAAATCTGGGTACTATATAGTGTATTCCATAAGTAATATTATTTACATAGTGTGTAATGGGTGTAATCCTATGAACAAAACTGCTAAGGGTATCGCATCTGATTTTAGGAAGCGGCCCAGGCGGGAAGACGATAAGACTAATAGAATCATAACGTTGGAAAAGCCATTCAGATGGTGAACTTTGCATTTTCTTTGCATGAAAAGTACCCGGATTAACATTAACCTTGTAGCTCACTGAATCATTATTTCCAAAAGTGATGGTTAGTACTGTATCCGTAATAATTTGGGGAAGAGCCGTACTGAAGTAAGCACTATATCCATGGCGACTCAGATATGGGTTGATAATCGCCGGATCTGTTATCTGCCTATTTTGCACATACATTACCATTGGTTTCAGGTAAACCGTTTTTTCGGTTTGAAATTTACCTTCTAAAATTAAATTGCTCCCTGTGATAACTGAATTGCTATTTTTATTGCATCCTGTAATTGCAATTATTAATATAGCTAATAAAATAAATTGTTTCATAAATAGTGCTTTAAGGATACAAACTGAATATAAAAATAGAATATAAACCCAATAAAAAACAAAGGCCTCCAAAACGGAGGCCTTTATCAATTATAATATTATTGATCTTACCAGATCGCAAACATTTTATCATCCCTGAAATCGGGGCTGGCAATACGTAAACTGTAAACACCCGGTGCTATATTACCCGGTATCATAAAATTATCATCAATAAAATTCACAGCAATAATCAGCTCATGTTGTAAAACTGATTGCCCCAGAATGTTAATGATTTGTACCTGGTAATGGCCCGGCTTAATACCCTTGTAAGTATAATGCAGGTTGGTACCACGTTGTATAGGGTTATTGTAAATTACAAATCCCGATGGAATGTTGCTCAGTGTAAAGCTTTGCTCGGCTCCATAAGCAATACCACCATTGTTTGCAGCCCATGCCTTGTAATAATATTTACCACCCTGCACCAAACCAGTTATGGTGGCAGAGAAATTACCGGCTGTTAAATTGGTAGCGTTTACCTGTGTGCCAAGGCCATTAGCCAAACTACTGATGCCACTGTATTCAAATCCATAGGTAGTAACACCACTGCATCCGATGCTGCTTACAGAACCGTTCAATGTAACTGAATTTGGATTAAGCACTGATGAACTTCCCGTAACAACAGTTGCAACTGTATTAACGCCGCTGCCGCTGGCAATTACATTAATAGTAACAGGTGCACCGCCACCGCTAACCGGTATGTTGCCATTATAAGATTGTACTGCTGTTGGCGTAAACTTCACAAACACAGTTTGTGTAAATGATCCGGCAGCATGTGTAATGCTTAATGCAGCAGTGTATACACCACCCGATGTTGTTGAGAATGTGTAACCAGCCAGCGGGCCAACATTTATATTAGCTGCAGTAACTGCATTGCTGTTTATTACAAAAGAATTAGGGCCTGCAGTAGTATTGATACAGATGGCACCAAATGCAGTAAGCGGTGTTGCTGTTAATACCGGTGCTGCTGTGGTAAATGATCCCTCTGTACCATACGTGGTTCCACCGGTATTAGTAGCATAAGCATGATAATAATAAGTAGTGCTTGGTGCTAAACCTGTAAGTGAAGAGCTAAAATTAACTCCGCTTAAATTGGTTGAAGCAACTGAAGTTCCTGTTCCGTTAGGGAAACCATTGGTTGTACTAAACTCAATACCATAAGCAGTTACAGCTGTACAACCATTTGCAGGAATGGTACCCGCAACAGTTGCAGTTGTTTGTGTAATAGCACTTGCTGCACCACTGGTAACAGAAGGCGTTGTATTAACACCTGCACCGGTTGCAGCAACATTTACCGTTGCACCGCCACCGCCACCAACAACAATATTGCCATTGTAAGATTGAACTAAGGTTGGTGTGAAGCGTACAAATATTTGTTGTGAGTATGCACCACTTGGTTGCGTTAAACTTAAAGTTGTGGTATAAGTACCGCCAGCTGTTGTTGAATAAGTAAATCCTGCCAAAGCAGCAACAGTAACATTAGCTGTTGTAAGATTTGTACCTGATATAGTAAATGAATTTGGACCCGCAGTTGTGTTGATACAAACATTACCAAAACCGGTTAAGGTTGATGAAGACAATGTTGGTGTTGCGGTTGTAAATGTTCCCTCTGCACCATAAGCTGTACCTCCATTATTAGTTGCATACGCATGATAATAATAAGTAGTTGTTGGTGCCAGACCAGTTAAAGCCGAAGAGAAATTGATACCAGCCAAATTGCCTGATGCCACAGCTGTTCCGCTACCATTAGGAAAACCATTGGTTGTGCTATACTCAATACCATAAGCAGTTATAGCCGAGCAACCATTTGAAGGTATAGTACCTGCAACTGTTGCCGAAATAGAAGTGATGGCACTTGCTGCACCACTGGTAATCGTTGCAATAGTGTTGATACCTGCGCCGGATGCTGCAACATTTGTTGCTGCTGCGCCACCGCCACTTACAGGTATATTACCATTATAAGATTGAACCAGTGTCGGTGTAAACCTTACAAAAATAGCCTGAGTATAAGTACCGCCCGGTTGTGTTAAATTAAGCGAAGCGGTATAAGTGCCGCCTGCAGTTGTTGAAAATGTAAAACCGATTAAAGGGCCAACACTAATATTGGTTGTATTTAATGCCGATCCGTTTATAGTAAATGAATTAGGACCTCCAGTTGTGTTTACACAAACATTGCCAAAGGCTGCTAAAGCAGTTGCCGTTAATGTTGGTGTTAATGCAAGTGTATTAAATAGATTTGTATTACCATACCCCGTGCCGGCTGCATTCGTAGCATAAGAACGATAAAAATACATAGTGTTGGGTGTTAAGCCTGTCACATTCGATGAGAAATCGATACCGCTTAAATTGCTAGAAGGAACTGCTATTCCGGTTCCATTGGGAAATCCGGGAATAGTGCTGTATTCAACACCATAAGCAGTTACAGCGCTGCAACCATTTGAAGGTATAGCCCCAAGAAGTGTTGCAGATACAGTTGTTATAGCTGTGGCAACACCGCTTGTTACAGTTGGAACTAAATTTACACCAGATCCCGTTGCTGCAACGTTTACAGCTGTTGCACCACCACCGCCTACAGGAATATTTCCGTTGTATGACTGAACCAGTATTGGGTTAAACTGTACAAATATTTGTTGACTATATGAACCACCTGGTTGTGTTAAACTTAATGTAGCAGTATAAGTACCGCCCGCAGTTGTTGAATAAGTAAATCCTGCTAATGCACCTACGGTAACATTTGTTGCATCTAGATTAGAACCCGTGATGGTAAATGAATTAGGGCCCGCTGTTGAGTTTATACAAACATTGCCAAAACCTGTTAAAACACTGGCTGATAAAGTTGGCCCCGAAGCAGTTGTAAAAGTTTGCTGTGCACCATACGCAGTACCGCCGCCGTTGGTAGCATAAGCATGATAATAATATGCAGTTGCTGCTGTTAAGCCGCTAACATTGGAAGAGAAATTGATACCGCTCAGGTTTGTTGAAGTAACCGGTGTTCCGCTTCCGTTAGGAAAACCGTTTGTTGTGCTGTACTCAACACCATAAGCCGTTACAGCACTGCAACCATTTGCAGGAATGGTGCCTGCTAAAGTTGCCGTAGTAGTTGTTATAGCACTTGCTGCGCCAGTTGTTACGGTAGCTAAAGTATTAACACCAGCACCCAATGCAGCCACATTAATTGCAGTGGCACCACCGCCACCAACGGGTATATTTCCGTTATAAGATTGTACCAATGTTGGTGTAAATCTTACAAAGATCTGTTGAGAATATGCACCGCCTGGTTGTGCTAAACTTAAAGTGGTTGTATATGTACCGCCTGCTGTTGTTGAATAGGTATACCCTGCCAATGCACCCACAGTAACATTGGTAGCATTAAGTGTAGTACCGGTTATGGTAAATGAATTGGGGCCTCCTGTTGTGTTTACACAAACATTACCAAAGCCTGTAAGTGCTGTTGCGGTTAATGTTGGTGAAGCTGCACCGCACAAATTAACTGGTGAAGTATTGTTTCTTGGTATTGGTCCTGTTACAACATCAAAATCAAGGTTGTTGTTATTTGTTTCAGTACATCCTAAAGTTTTACGTACACATCCTTGGGTATTAGTTAAGGCAACTCCATTGTTTACAGTAGCCCCACCTTCGGCATTATTAGAAGCACCATAAGAAACAAGATCAATAATATTTGCATGAGGTAAAGTGCAGGTAGTTGCTGTAGCCCCACAGCCCAAAGCAGTTGTTATATTGGCCAAAGCCACCTTACCCGACGATGCACTCATGACAACATTGGATGTTATGATATCCGGCGTTACAGGAAATGCAGCACCAACCGTTCCGGCGCCACCTACCTGTATAAATAAGTATCCACCGGCAGGTATAGAAGTACCAGCAGGAAAAGCATAAATATTAGTGGTGACAGAACCAAAATTACCAGTTGCAGAACCATATTGAATTGAAAAACCGGTTAGTGATTGTGAAACACTGCTGATATTATGCAATTCAACATAATCGTATATATAAGTTGGGGTACCCGAAGTAGCCCCACCACCACCATAAACCTGGCTTACTACCACTGTGGTTGATTGCGAAAAAGACAACATACTTGCCAGTACTAAGAAAATTGTAAATATTTTTTTCATATTGAAAGTTTGTATTAATAAAACCTGAAAAATATTCTGCCACAAATCCTGATTAGTGTTATACCCGTTTAAGGGTATAACACTAATGATTTGTATATGCTGATAAAATTATAACCCTGTTACCTTAACATCATCCACCTCCCAGGCCGATGTTTTATCGCTTGCAGTTCCTGCCGGATCTGCACCTTCATATCTGAAAGCCACATAAATTGTTCCGGTATATGCATTAAGATTTATGTTACCCGAATTGGTAAAGCCAGATGGAAAGCTTGATGTTGTGCTTCCCGGCGATAGTGTTGCCTGCGATGTAAGATCAGTCCACACAACACCCGCTGTCCATGGGTTTCCGGTACCTGTGTAATTGGTAGATATAAGTACTTTCAATACAGCCTGTACCGGTGTTCCGCCTGGGGTGGTTGTTAATATAAACCCTTGAATAGTTTTAAACGAAAGTGTTTTGGTTGTTCCAGTTAGTGCTACACCGGGTGTTACCAACCAGGTTGTAACTGTATTTTGTCCGCTTCCAAATCCGCTCATGTAAGCATATTTATTATTACTGAAAATTCTGGCTGTCCATAATTCACTGGCATCCTGTGCAAGATTCTTCCATCCTGGTAGTCCAATTATTGTGTAAGGGAATGTTGTTGGAGTTGTCAGACTTTCAAAATCTTCAAAAAACAAAGTACCTGGAGGTAATGGGCAGTTGTAAGGATTGTAAAATTTAACATCTGCGGTATCTCTTATTATTAATTGTTTGGTGTTTCCAAAAACAGTGTAAAGAGCTATAATACTTCCACGCCCCTGTGCAATTTTTTGTGCGGCAAAATTTGCATAAGCACTTGTACGCACAATAAGTGTTTGACTTCCGCACTGGTTTATATCACGGTTAACAGTGCTTTTATATGCAGAAGTATCAGAGTAAGTACCTGTAAGATCAGCAAATCTGTAATCGTCTAATTGTATCAACGAACCAATATATTGATCTTGCATAGTTGTACCCAATTGGGCTGCAGTTACCACTATAGGAACAACTGGATTATTTAATGACCCACCTACAACATACTTTGATATCAGGTTTCCCGGAATACCTTCCAATGATGGCGATCCGGCAACTATTGCTTTTACACCTAACATCATTGTTCTGTTATAATCACTAATTGTAAGTCCGTTACATTTAATAAATATTTTTCGGCCAACCGGATAAGTGCCATACAAACTGTTTGCATCTAGCATAATCTGTAAACCACCGGTTGCATCCTGTATAAATAATTGCTTGTAAAGATTTCCGCTTTTATCATCAGCAACAACTATTCCCGAAATAATTATATCAGTTGTAATTACATCATAAGCACCTGCAGTAGTATGCATGGCTTTTAATGCTTTAATAGATGTATTGGCCACAACAGCAGGATCGGCAGCTCCGGGAGGATTGTCAAAGTTTTTCTTACAGGCACTAAAAGTGATGGTTGTTACAACCATCATTACCGCTGTCATTAATTTAAAAATCTTGTTCATAATGTTTATTTTAAAAAGTTTATTACGAGTTGTTAGTTATTAAAAACGAAGGCCTACGCTGGCAAAGAAATTAATACCGTAAGCATAAAATCTTCTATCAGGAAATTTGTTTACGTTCTTTTCTGCAAAATCATAACGCAGTTGCTCAAAGCCGCCCGATACAATACTGGTGTTGTTAAGTATGTTGTTTACACCCACATTAAATACCAGAAAATGCCTTTTCTTTAATGATTTAAATTTTCTGTTCATTAGCCAGGAATATCCGGCAAATGCATCCAGTGTATGCTGGCTCTTTAGTTGAGTCTGGTCAACAATCTGATGCCACTGTTCTGACCCCTCCGGCACACCACTTACAGCCGAAGCTGTTCTGCGGATGGGGTTGTAACTCAAATACATTTTATCAAAATAATTGAAGTTTACATTTATGAACCAGAATTTTGGTGAGCGGTAATCCAACCCGATGGTATAGGCCTGCTGCGGTGTAGGTACGTAAAAATCTTTTGAATACACTGTAACATCCTTGTCTACTACAGCCGAACTGTTGTCGATGGTTACGGTAGCATTCTGGCGGGTGTTATAGGTATATTGGCCTATTGCAGCAGCGCCCGTTAAACTTAAACCTTTATATATTTTTGCTTCCACACCAAACTCTAACCCCATGTGTACTTTACCAATATTGCTAATGGCATAGTTCACAAAATTCCGGTACTCATCATGATAAAAGGTAAGTACATCCAGCCCGTTTTTAAACTGAGTGTAATAAGCGGTAGCCCTTATTTTTAATTTAGGCGCATTCATCACATACCCAACTTCGGTGCTAAGTATCTCTTCAGATTTTAAATTATCCTGTACAAAATCTCTTGTTCTTGGCGCAATAAAAGCATTCTCGAAAAACGGTGCTCTGGATGCATAAGAGCCATTGGCAAAAATATAATTACGTCCGTCAATCTTATAAGTAAGTCCTCCTTTAATACCGGAGTTATAAAAATTCTGTATTTCAGATTTTCCGAAAGAATTTTGAGGAAACAAACCGCTTTTTACATTTCCCTTGCGATAAAAACTAGTGTAACTATGTTCTGTTGCTACAAATAAATCAATCTTGCGAAATTTAAAAACACCCTGTAACCAAACCGAACCTTTTTTAATATTTAAATCGTAGTTATAACCAAACTTATCGCCTACACCTACTATCCGGTTAGGGTTGTTTAAATCGTTTTGGCCTGCATTGGGACTGGATGGAAAATCCCTTTCGCCAAACTGGTTTACATCTACATAAAATTCGCCACCCAATAAATCATCTACTTCTTTATAATAATGATTGTTTTGCGATTGATAGGTTACACCGGCAGTAAAATTTACATTTTCAGAAATGGAAGTATTTAAAGTAGAGTTGAAATTGTATTTAGTGGTGTTGATGATTCTGTCTTCAACAATATACCTGCTCCTGCGACCCCTTACATCATTACCCAAAATTCCGTTTGCATTATGCACCACATCGTTAACTGCATAATTGGTTTGGTATAATGCATCCCAGTTTATCTGGCGCTTATTTACATTATTCATTAATTCCTGACGTACCTGCTCTCCATATACTGGGTCAAGCTGGTAGCTTGGCAGGTACCTGTAGTAATCCGGCCTTGGGTCGGCAGCATTGTACCAGTCGAGCCCGGTAGTACTTCTTTTACCATAAGTAATTGCGGCTGATGTTAACAGTGATGTTTTATCAGATATTTTCCAGTCGTGGGTTAAAATACCAATTGGTTGAAATGATTTGGCAATACTTACATTTCTTTTTTTACCATTTTGATAACCCCAGAAAGGATTGTAATAATTATCATTGGCAAGCGTCACCATTTCGTTAACCGATGAACCCTGGCGGCCACTTTCAGTTGGGGTACCAAAAGCAACAAATGATAACAGGTGCCTGTCGTTAAAGCGCTTATCAACACCAACAAAAAAAGACCAGCCGTTGTAATAAGTTCCATCAGCATAACCTTCATCTGCCCAGCGGCGTGAGCCCGAAAAAGAAAACGCCCATCCCTTACTGTTAAGTCCGGTTGAATGCGTAAGCATGATACGGTTATTGTAATTGCGGTTAGAAGCAGCGTAGTTAATGCTTGTTTGCTTACGTTGTTTAGAAGCACGGGCATCAAAATTTGTTAACCCACCCAAATCGCCATAGCCAAAAGTGGTAGATTTTAGTCCTGCTGTAGATTCCCGGTTACGCAACACATCATTCAAGCCGCCCCATTGGCCATAAGGCGTAAAACCATTATCCAGGTTTTCCATGGGTGCACCATTTATATAAGTATTAAACTGGTCGGCATCATAACCTCTTATGCGAAAACGCACTGCACCAAATTTAAAAGTGGCAGCGTTTAAAAAGGGATCTCTTCCGGCACCAAGCTGCGAAGAAATATTTTGTGCACTTCCATCCTGCCCATCCGATTCATCCAGCGAAATTACCGGGATATTATCCTGGTTAGTTTCATTGAGTGTTTCAATAATGGTTGTATCTGGAACAGGAGGAATTGTTTTTGGCTGTTCCTGCGAAAATACTGCCGGTGAAAAACAGGCCGAAAGCAAAGCCACAAGTACCAAATGTTTAATTTTTATCATAATAGTAATTTTGTTAAAAAATCCAGCAAATGTAGGCTTTTACTGGAGTTATGAGCACAGTTTTTCGGCATTAACATATTAATCATTTTGAAATGCCTGTAATCTAAATCCGTTGAATACCTTTGTCAATTATCTAAAAAAATTATGAACAAATTTTTTCTTACACTGGCTCTTTCAGTTTTATCAATATCAGTTTGTACCGCACAAAAAGAAAACTTTAAAGCTTCTTTAATTGGGTTTTACAATCTGGAAAATTTTTATGATACTGTTAATAACCCTGCTGTAAATGATGAGGAATTTTTGCCCGGTGGTGAGCGGCATTACAACACCCGTATTTTTTTAGATAAAGTGGGTAGGTTATCTACTGTTATATCAAGGATGGGTACCGAAATTAATCCAGATGGAATAGCCATTTTAGGTGTTGCCGAAGTTGAAAATGATACTGTATTGAAAGCCCTGGTTGCTCATCCAAATATTAAAAGCAGGAACCTGAAATTTGTGCATTACGATTCTCCTGATGCAAGAGGTGTTGATGTGGCTATGCTGTATAACCCAAAATATTTTAAACCACTTTACAGTACCCCACTTTTTGTACAACTTCCCGGTGGCTCTAAAGAATCTTTTTTTACCCGGGATATATTATATGTAAAAGGTTTGATGGATGGAGATACTGTACATGTTTTTGTAAATCACTGGCCTTCACGATTAGGTGGCGAAGAACGTTCTGCACCTGCAAGGGCTGCCGCTGCACAGGTTGCAAAAACAGTTATTGATTCATTGCTTGCGATTAATCCTTTAGCTAAAATTGCACTAATGGGCGATTTAAATGATGACCCTACCAGCCCCAGTGTTACTAAAGTGCTTAAAGCAAAAGGAAATATAAATGATGTAAAGGATAAAGGCCTGTTTAATCCCTGGGTTGATTTTTATAAAAAAGGAATAGGCACGCTGTCATACCAGGATGCATGGGGATTATTTGACCAGGTAATTATATCAAAAGCCTGGTTAAATAAAGCACAAACCGGGTATCATTTTTATAATGCGGTAATTTATAACAAGGAATTTTTAGTACAGCAAACCGGTAAGTTTAAGGGCTACGGAAAAAGAACCTGGGATGGTATGACCTACAATTATGGCTACAGCGATCATTTTCCGGTATATGTAACCATGCTTAAAAAAGTGAATTGAGTTTTAAAATCAAAAGCAAAAAATAAAAAGTGAAAAATTAAGTACTTGCTTATTTTTAATTTTGATTTTTAAATTTTTACTTAATATTTAATATCCTATACAGAAAAACCAGTTCAAGATGAGATTTGTTCAGGCATTAACACTCTTACTATTTTATAGTACGGCATTTGCACAAACGCCCGTACCTATGGCAT
>JAYUZB010000236.1:0-21235 GCA_043752185.1 Chitinophagaceae bacterium | reverse complement strand
ACATGGTAACCATCGGCAATAATACTTGCCATTATGTGCTGATGATCAAATGCTGCACCTACCATACCCGGGCTGCGGTGAAGCAATGGGCTCATGGCATTGTATAAATGAGTTACAGCAGTGATGCCGTTATCGAAACTATGCATGGCTTCTTCATAAGTTGCATTGCTGTGGCCTGCAAAAATTTTAATGCCTGCTGAATGAATGAGATCAGTCACTTCTTTACTGCAAACCTCGGGAGCAAGTGTGATAATTTTTAAAACATCTTTTCCATAATCTAACAATGCTTTCACTTCTTGCAACGAAGGGCTATGTATCAACGATTCTATGTGAGCGCCTCTTTTTAATTTATTTATCCACGGGCCCTCTGCATGCAAACCCAAAATACCTTCGCCTCCCTGTTGCCAATAAAGCCTGATGGCATCAATACATTTAAAAAACACTTCTGGCCGGTTGGTAGCAACAGTGGGCATACAAAATGCAGCACCACCACTGCTGCTGTACTTATTTAATAATTGTAAAGAATCTGTATCGTGATAAACAGAAAATAATTTTTCGTAAGCACCGTATATCTGCAGATCTATAAATGCGGGAGCCAGTATATGATCGGTGAAATTTACAGCTTCTATCTGAGGATCTAATGCAGTAACCGGGAGTACATCTGTTACAATGCCATCAACAACAATGGCCGCATGTTCATGCAGCCATTGTTCTCCGGTAAAAATAAATTTAGGTATATATGCTTTTGCTGCCATAAAATTTAAGCAGCAAAAATAACAAAACGCTGTTAGCTTATTTTATTTTTAAAATAATACCACCTTGTATCATGGTAATATCTCTGCCTGCTTCTACGTTAAATCCAAAAGAAGGTGTAACAAAATATGAAGCTCCAACAAAGCCGCCAAACACTGGTATTACTTCGTTTTTAATAAACTTGTTTTCATTCTGGCTGTAGTACGAATATTGATTAAAACCTGCACCTGCAGATAATCCTGCATAGGTATCAAGCCCTTTCACATTCCAGCCATGGTGCCAGGCAGAACGGCCTGCAACTATAAGTGTGTGGGCCTTGTAATCTTTTTGAATACCACCGCCATTTGAAAATGTGCCACCAGCCTGCACACCTAAGGTAATTACACCAGGGCCTGCCTGCCACACTCCAAATTCAAGAGCAGCCTTAGTGCCCAGGGCTTGGTTGTAATAGTTACTGTTGTACTCATTGCCGATACCAACACCGGCCATGAAGGTTATACTGCCTTTTTTAACCGGTGAAACGGGACTTTGGGCATTACTGATAGTGGCAATGCACATGGCAATGCCAAATAATACTGGGAAGATTATGTTTTGTTTTTTCATGCCAATACAATAACCAAATACTATACCAACAGTTTTTTAATTGATATGACAATTTGTTAATTATTTACTAAGGGTATAGTTCTTTAATAGACATCATCACTAAGGCTAATATTTATTTAAGATGTATTTCTTTTAACAAAAGGAATTTCCCTAACTTCCAGCAATGAAACATTTTAAGTTTTATTCCAAGGAAGATATCCTGTCGATGACTAGGGTAAGGCGCTTTGAAACCAAGATGGGAGAGCGTGTAAAATTTTTAAAACCTGATGGTGAGTGGCCCGAAGTATTGAAAGAATCGGGCGCAAAATATGTAATACTGGGTATTCCTGAAGATTTTGGGGTGAAAGCAAATTATGGAGTAGGGGGCACTGAAACTGCCTGGTTATCTTTTCTTACCTCATTTTTAAATATCCAGAGCAACGATTTTTTAACAGGAGAAAACACTTTGATACTTGGCCATTTTGATTTTGGCGATATCAAATTTCTGATTGAGAATAATGCCTACAATCCCGAAGAAAAAATAAATGCTTATCGCCATGCGTTGAACATTGTTGATGAAGAAGTGGAGAACCTGCTTAAGGTAATTGCATCTGCAAAAAAAATACCCATCATCATCGGCGGCGGACATAATAATGCTTACCCAATCATTAAAGGCGTTGCAAAAGGTTTACACAAGGCAGATGTAATTCCTTTATCGCAGATTAATTGTATAAACCTGGATGCTCATGCAGATTATAGTGTGGCAGAAGGAAGGCATAGCGGAAACGGATTTCGCTATGCAGAAGAGGATGGTTACCTGGGAAAATATTGTATGGTTGGGCTGCACGAAAATTATATTTCGCAGAATGTTTTAATGGATATTCATAACAATCCGTTTATTGATTATATCAGTTACGAAGAAATATTTATTCATGAAAGAAAGAATTTTATACAGGCTGTAGCCCACGCTACGGGCTTTACCGAAGACAGTTTTACCGGAATTGAAATTGATTTGGATTGTGTTGAAAATGTTTTGAGCAGTGCCATTACCCCAAGTGGTATTACGCCTTTGCTGGCACGTAAATTTGTAACCTTTATTGCACAAGATTCGAAACCGGCTTACTTGCATATAAGCGAGGGTGCCACCCAATTGGCCGACGGAAGAAAAAATGAAACAACCGGTAAACTGATTAGTTATCTGGTGAGTGATTTTATTAAGGAGTTAACGCAGGATTAATTTCTTTAAAGCCTAATCTTAAACATCAATCTTCGCTGGTTCCCTCTTCAGGGGGCGGAGGGGGTTTGTTCTATTTCAATTGTTGTGCAATTTCTTTCTCTGTAGCAATACCATCTTTACGCCAAACCTGTTTACCATCTTTAAAAACAATAAACACGGGTAGTGCGGTAACCTGATAAGTCTGCAGAATATTTTGGTCACGGCCGCCATCTACTTTTAATAAAGTGAATTTGTCTTTGTTATTTTTGGCTAAACTTTTTAGAACCGATTCCATTTGTTTGCAGGGCGGACACCAGCTTGCGCCAAAATCTACCAATACAATTTTAGAACCTTTGATGGAGGAATTTAGTTCATCAATGGTCATTTGTTTTTCGGTACTGGCACCTTCCAAAGGCTTGTTGGCTGCACGCCAGGCATTAGTGCCACCTTTTAATTCAAATACATTTTTATAACCCCCTTTACGCATTTTGTCTGCTGCTGCGGCACTTCGGCCACCAGCCAGGCAATACACATAAACAGGTTTGTCTTTATCAATAAAAGCCAGGCGGCGTTCAAATTCAGTTTTATCATTCCAATCGGCCTGTAAGGCATTTTTTATATGCCCACTAAAAAATTCACCAGGTGTTCTTACATCCAGTATCTGAATATTTTCATTGCTGGTAATTTCTTTTTCAAATGCATCGGTAGTTAAAACATTTTTAGTTTGTGCCTTGCACGAAATAAAAATGGCAGAAAATAAAATGATAGTGAACAGGGTACTTAAAAATTTCATCTGAATGTTTTTTGCAAATTTACTTTAATAATTCCTGTAACACGGCTTCAGACACGTTTAATAAATTCACTTTTGGTAAACGTTTGGTTAATTCACGCCAGTTGGCATCTTTCTTATAAATTTTCTGCAACAGTTTTGATGCTTCTACCACCTTTTTATTATTAGCCAATGTAATGGCTGTCCAATACTGCATCTCTAAATTATCCGGAAACATTTTCATGGCAGCACCATATTCTTCCATCGCAAGTTTCATGTCATTTTTCTCTGTAGCCAAATCACCTTTGTCCATGTGCTCGTAGGCCCTGAAAGTTTTCAACAACCTGTCTAATTCATTCAGCGGCGCTTTGTTATCATCAACCCGTAAATCAATCAGGCGTTCGTTCCAGGGCTGGCCGGTGCTTTTACCGGCAACCACCAAAATTGCGGCAGATTGTTTTCCACGAATATCGCCACCGGCAGCCTGAGCAGCTTTTAAAGCTATTAAAATCCGCTCTGCCAAAGGTTTTCCTTCACTGCCTTCAAATGCTTTTGACATGGCTGCATTTACTTTATTGCCCAACATCATATTGCTTTGCACCGAATAATTTTTACCAACAATATTTCCGGCATGGTCAATACAGTTTTTCCCTGTCCACGCATTTACATTTCCATTGGCATCAATCATAGCTACTTGTCTTACTTCACGGCCTTCATCTGCTGCAAGCAATTCGCTTAAAGCTTCGGGTGCCGTTTTTCCTTTCTTCATCAGATCTAAACCTTTAATACCATAACTTTTGTTTACAAAGCTTTGGGTGGCTACTACGCCAACACCTGCTTCGCCCCAGCTTACGGCAGTACCCACGCTGAACCAATGGCTTTGCACACCCACAGCCATTTCGCCGGTAACCGCATCACGTGCAACGATAGAAAACGTATGTGCCAGGCCTGCATCTTTTTTAAAAAACTGTGCAAAAGAAATGGATACCGTGAAAAAGCAAAGGCTGAAAAGGAATATTGATTTCTTCATAAAATAATTTTATCTAAAACTACAAATAAAAAAGCCATCCCTTTGCAGGAATGGCTCGTATTTAATTTTACTTATTTAAAGCGGAGACAGATACTGAGCATATGCATAACCTTCTTCACCATCGGCAGTTTTAATTTTCCACCAGCTATCATCTGTTTTTTCAACCAGGGTAACCACTTCATCATGTGCAGCCTTTCCAACAATGTCACCCTCAGTACTTGGTGTACTTCTGATGTTCAGGTTTGAACTGTCTGTTGTAACCTTTAACTGGGCACCAGCATCTGCTTTAACATCAATATTCATCATCAGATCACCGCTGGCCATGTTGGGGTCAATCTTTGAATATAATGCCCATAGCGCATCATAATCTGCAGTGCTGTTTGCAGTACCGCTAACATGTAATACACCTGTCTGTTCTGTAGAAGCCAGGTTAGCAATACCCAATGTGGTAGCGGTTTGCAATAATTCAGCATATTTATCTTGTAATGCCATTTTATTTGATTTTTATGTTATTAATAATTTATTTTTTTTCTGTTAAACCGCTTGCATCTGACATTACTTTTGCAGAAGCCAGCAATTGCATAATGGTTAACCTTTGTTTATCAGTTACTGCACCTTTTAATATAGCTTTATCGCTAACAAACTCAACAGTTACGCCTGGCATATCTTTTAAACCATCCTTTACTTTTTGTTGGGTAGCCGCATCTAAAACGGTTGTTAAAGAGGCAGGTGGCGGCGGAGGAGGAGCAGCAACTGTGCAATTGTTCACTACAGATTTTACACCTTTAACTCCGGCTACAATCTTTTCGCAACCAGCTTTGCAGGCATCGTCTTTACACTCGCCGCCCATGGTTACTACACCATCTTTTACATCAACTGTTGCACCCGTCATAGATGGATCGGCTGATAATGCTTTTTCAACAGCAGTTTTAATGTCTGCATCTTTAGGTTTACAGCTTACAAAAAGCATGGTGGCCGATACAGCCACAACCATTAATAATTTTGTTAGTTTCATTTGTTTGTTTTTTTGTTTTGAATTTTTAAATTAATTAAATATTAAACTTGGTTACAACCTAGATTAAAAGACGCCGAAATAAGTAAATGGGTTGCGTTTTTTGTAAAAAATTATAAACAACCCAACCTGCCACCATCAACCGGTAAATTAATGCCATTAATGTAAGCAGCTGCAGGCGACGCCAAAAAAGCTACTGCTGCACCAAACTCTTCCGGTTCTCCAATTCTGCCAACGGGTATTTCAGCAACCAGTTGTTTCAAAACTTCGGCTTCAGTAATATTACCAGCTTTGGCTTTAGATGCAATAACATAATCGGCCCTTACCGTTTTGGTAAAGCCTGGTAAAACATTGTTTACCGTAATACCAAACGGGCCAAGTTCTGTTGCCAGTGTTTTTGCCCAGTTGGCAACTGCAGCCCTGATGGTATTACTTACGCCCAAACCTGCTATCGGACTTTTAACAGAGGTAGAAATAATATTGATGATTCTTCCAAAACCCGCTGCCTTCATGCCCGGCACCACAGCCTGTGTAAGGTTGTGGTTGTTAATGAGATGATTATTAAATGCCGATAAAAAATCTTCGGCATTAGCTGTTAATGCAGCGCCTCCCGGAGGGCCACCGGTATTGTTTACTAAAATATGGATGGTATTGTTTTTTATAAAACCATCTATGGCGGTCTTAACTGTATTGGTATCGGCAAAATCGGCAACAAGGTATTGGTGTTGTTGCCCTTTAGAACTGCTTAAACTGCCAACGGCCTCTTTTAATTTGTCTTCATTACGTGCCATTAATACTACACTACAGCCCAGCAAAGCAAGTTCAACTGCACTGGCATATCCCAGCCCTTGGGTACTGCCGCATACAAGGGCGGTTTTGTTTGTAAGATCTAAATTCATTTTTCCTAAGATTTGTCCTAAAGCTATTGAATTTATTTTTTCTCACATTTCAATATTAATTGTGGATAATTCGCCCACAGTAAAAATCCTTCCATTCAGTTATATTGCAGCACTAAAAAGTTAATAGTTAATTGTGCACCCATGCCGAATTACCCGGTCAGGCATGCGTTGATAAGTAAGAATATGAGTCAAGTGACTGCTAAACCAATTAACAGATTAACAAATAACGATTAACCAACAAAAATGGCAGAGATAGAAAAGAATGATTATAATGAGGAATCCATTCGCAGCCTCGACTGGAAGGAGCACATCAGGCTTCGCCCGGGCATGTACATTGGTAAACTGGGCGATGGTAGCAGCCCCGATGATGGTATTTATGTTTTAATGAAAGAAGTAATTGACAATTGTATTGATGAACATACAATGGGATATGGCAAACATGTGGATGTAAATATTAAAGACAAAACTATTACTGTTCGTGATTATGGTCGTGGTATTCCGCTTGGTAAAGTGGTAGATGTAGTGAGCAAGATAAATACCGGTGCCAAATACGATAGCAAAGCTTTTCAAAAAAGTGTTGGGTTGAATGGTGTAGGTACAAAAGCGGTAAATGCGCTGAGCAATTATTTTAAAGTAACAGCCTTTCGGGATGGAAAAGAAAAAACCGCTGAATTTGAAAGAGGTGAATTAACGCTGGAACATAAGGAAGCCAAAACTACTGAAGAGAATGGAACCCTGGTAACTTTTGTACCCGATGATAAAATATTCAAGAACTTTCATTTTGTGCAGGAATATTTAGATAATCAGTTTTGGAATTACTGCTACCTGAATGCAGGTTTGGTAATGAACCTTAATAACAAAAGGTATGTAAGTAAAAATGGTTTGTTGGATCTGTTGCAACGCAAGACCAATGAAGACGAAATACGTTATCCCATTATTCATTTAAAAGGAGAGGATATTGAAGTTGCCCTAACACATGAAAATGATTACGGCGAAGAATATTACAGTTTTGTAAACGGACAGTTTACCACGCAGGGAGGTACGCACCTGGCGGCTTTCAGAGAAGCTTTAATAAAAACAATACGTGATTTTTATAAAAAAGATTACGATGCTACCGATATACGTGGAAGTGTTTGTGCGGCGTTAAGCATTCGTGTGCAGGAACCGGTTTTTGAAAGTCAGACCAAAACAAAGCTGGGCTCGCAAACAGTTTTTGAAGGCGGCCCAAGTATGCGGAATTTTATTGGTGATTTTTTGGGGAAGGAACTGAATAATTACCTGCACAAAAATCCTGAGACTGCAGAGGCATTAAAAAAACGTATTGAACAGAACGAGCGTGAACGCAAAGACATGGCAGGCATTAAAAAGCTTGCCAATGAAAGAGCGAAGAAGGCTAATCTGCATAATAAGAAATTACGGGATTGTAAGTTTCATTACAACGATGAAGCAAGCGGTAAAGACAAAGATAAAATTGCAGAGAAACAAAAAGAGAGTACCATTTTTATTACCGAAGGTGATAGTGCCAGCGGTAGTATTACCAAGGCCCGTAATGTGGAAACGCAGGCTGTGTTTAGCCTACGTGGTAAACCATTAAACTGTTATGGTTTAACTAAGAAAGTGGTGTATGAAAATGAAGAGTTCAACCTGTTGCAACATGCTTTAAATATTGAAGAAGGGTATGAAGGCCTGCGCTACAACAATATTGTATTTGCTACCGATGCCGATGTGGATGGTATGCACATTCGTTTATTGCTCATGACTTTCTTCCTGCAATTCTTCCCCGACCTGGTGAAGAATGGACATGTGTACATTTTAGAAACACCTTTGTTTCGGGTAAGAAATAAACAGGAAACCATTTATTGCTACAACGAAACGGAGAAACAGGAAGCAACAAGAAAACTTGGTAACAAACCCGAAACCACCCGTTTTAAAGGATTAGGAGAAATAAGTCCTCATGAGTTTGCACGATTTATAAGTGAAGACATGAAACTGCAGCCGGTAATGCTTTTGCCCGAAACACATATTCAGCAGTTGCTGGAATATTATATGGGTAAGAACACACCCAGCCGCCAGGATTTTATTATAGACAATTTAAAGGTGGAGATGGATTTGGTAGAAGAGACAACCCCCTCCGCCTCCGCTAGCTAGCGGAGGAACCTGGAGCATGAGTTAGGAATGAGTATTATTTAATTGGAAAGTAAAAATTAAAAAGTAAAAATGATTCATATAGTTTTCCAGGAAGCAGATATTGCTGCGTTAGAAAAAAGTTTTGAACTGGACGAAACATTGCAGGGCGATATTATACAGATAAAAGATGATTATGCAGTTGGCCCTTTAGCTGATATTTATTCTGATGAAGGAATAGTAGTTCGTAAAGATTGGTGGCGTGATGTTTTGGCAGGAGGAGATTATGATGGGCATGTGGATACAGGAATTGTGGATGATGCAAAAACAGTAGCAGATTTAAAAGAACGTTTGGATAATAATCCTGAAGAATTCATCTGGATATGGGCTGCTCAAAACAAACACGATGTAAGTGGCTATTACTGGTTGATGAGTCAGTTAAAGGATTACCAGGGCAGGATTTTTATTCTGTACCTCAACAATCTTCCTTTTTTAAACGAAAAAGGAAACCTGTTTTACCCGGTAAATTTATTTGAGATACCAGCCAAAGAATTTGTAAAAGCAAAAAAACTGGCAAGAGAAATAACGCCCAGTGAATTTGAAGTAGATCCTGATGAATGGACAAAACTATGCAATGAAAATAAAGGAGTTCGTTTGCTGGAAGGTGGAAAAAAATTAGTGCAGGAAGATTATGATTTTTATGATGCAGAATTGAAAAAGTTAGTAACCGGCGATTGGCAGAAAGCATCAAAGATCATTCACACACATCTTAGCAAAGCCAAACATACAACCGGTGATATGTATTTGTTATGGCGATTAAAATTGATGATTGCTGCCGATATGTTTGATGTACAGGGAGCGGTTGGGAAGGTGAAAGAGTTTGAAGTAAAGCAAAAAGCCCATACCCCCTCCGCCCCCTAAAAGCCTCCCCAAACCCCTCCGAAGGAGGGGCTTTAGAGTCTGAAAATTAAAAATGTATTTAGAAATTCAGACTGTGAGATTGGTGTTGATTAAAGATTTGAGGAAGATGTGGAAGATGAAATGTTTGGTGATGGTTTGAAGCACCGCTCCCTCTCTGTAGGAGAGGGAGAAGGAGGGTGAGGTTGATTTGGAAGATTAAATATTCATTAATGATATAAAGTACCGCCTCCTCTCTTCGGAAGAGGAGGAAGGGAGGAGAGGCTTATGGCAAACAGTAAAAAACCAAAAGAAGAATACGAACATACCGACAACGGTATTGGCGGGCAATACAAAACCTGGTTTTTGGATTATGCCAGTTATGTAATATTGGAACGTGCCGTGCCTGCCATTGAAGATGGCTTAAAGCCTGTGCAGCGCCGCATTTTACATGCCATGAAGGAAATGGATGATGGGCGCTTTAATAAAGTTGCCAATATCATTGGGCAAAGTATGCAGTACCATCCGCATGGCGATGCAAGTATTGGCGATGCATTGGTAAACCTGGGACAAAAAGATTTGTTGATTGAAACACAGGGTAACTGGGGCGATGTACGTACGGGTGATGAAGCTGCTGCATCCAGATATATTGAAGCTAGACTGAGCAAGTTTGCTTTGGAGGTTGCTTTCAATGCAAAAACAACCGATTGGGCTTTGAGTTATGATGGCCGTAAAAATGAACCGGTAACCCTGCCCATGAAATTTCCTTTACTGCTTGCACAAGGCGCCGAAGGTATTGCTGTGGGGCTGGCAACAAAAATTCTCCCTCATAATTTTTGCGAACTGATTGATGCTTCTATAAAATATTTACGTGGAAAGAAATTTGAGATACTGCCTGATTTTCAAACCGGTGGCACCATGGATCCCAGTAATTATAATGAAGGCGTTCGTGGTGGTAAAGTAAGAGTAAGAGCGGTTATTGAGGAAGTAGATAAAAAAACGCTGGTCATTAGAAATGTCCCTTTTGGTGTAACCACTACGCAGTTGATGGAAAGCATTGTAAAAGCAAATGACCAGGGTAAAATAAAAGTAAAAAAAGTTACCGATCATACGGCTGCAGAAGTAGAGATCATCATCGAACTGGCGCCGGGCATTTCGCCTGATATTACCATTGACGCATTGTATGCATTTACCGATTGTGAAGTGAGCATATCTCCCAATGCCTGTGTTATTGTAAAAGACAAACCGCAGTTTTTAAAAGTGAGTGAGCTGCTGAAAACCGCTACAGACAATACTAAGGAGCTGCTGAAACGTGAACTTGAAATAAAACTGGCTGAGCTGTATGAGAAATGGCACTTCACTTCATTAGAGAAAATTTTCTTTGAAGAAAAGATTTATAAGGAGCTGGAGAAGAAGCATGAAACCTGGGATAAGGTACTTGAAGCAATAGACAAAGCTTTTACGCCTTTCAAGAAATTATTGAAAAGAGATATTACCCGTGAGGATATCATCAAGCTTACAGAAAAACCAGTACGCCGTATTTACAAACTTGATATTGATGATTTGATCGAACAGATAAAGGGTCTGGAAGATGATATTAAGCAGGTGAAATTCGATCTTGATAATCTTACTGACTATGCAGTCGCTTATTACGAAAACCTCCTAAAGAAATATGGTAAGGGCAGGGAACGTAAAACTGAAATTAGACAGTTTGATGTTATTCAGGCAAAATCAGTTGCCATTGCAAACATTAAAATTTACGCAAATTTTGCTGATGGATTTATCGGCACTGGTTTAAAGAAAGATGAATTGGTTGCGGAAGTATCTGACCTGGATGATATTATTGCTTTTACAAAAAGTGGTATTATGAAAGTGGTGAAGGTTTCTGATAAAGTCTTTATCGGAAAAGATATTCTGCATGTTGCCGTATTTATGAAGAATGATGAGAGAACCACTTACAATATGATTTACGTAGATGGTAAAACCGGCGTAAGTTTTTCAAAGCGGTTTAATGTAACGGGCGTAACCCGAGATAAAGAGTACGATCTTACAAAAGGCTCTGATAAAAGCCGGGTGCATTATTTTACTGCCAATGCCAATGGCGAGGCCGAAGTGGTGAAAATAGTGTTGAGCCCCAATTGCAGCGCACACAAAAAAGAATTTGATTTTTATTTCGAGGAGCAGGATATAAAAGGAAGAGGCAGTATCGGTAACCAGGTTACCAAGTACCCGATCAAATCTGTAAAGTTTAAAGAAGCCGGAAACTCAACACTGGATGCAAAAAAACTCTGGTTTGATAATAAGTTTGGGCGTTTAAATACGGAAGAAAAAGGAGAGTACCTGGGTAAGTTTGAAGCCGAAGACAGGTTGTTGGTTATTTACAATGATGGCAATTATGAAATTACCGACCAGGAGTTAACTCAACGTTTTGATACAGAAAAAGTATTGCTGATAGAAAAATTTGATGCCGAGAAAATAATAACTGCCGTTTACTTTGATAAAGAAAAAGTGCAGTACAATGTGAAGCGTTTTAAAATTGAAACATCAACCCTGCACAATAAATTTTTCTTTATTAAGGAAGGAGATGGCAATTACCTGGAAGCAGTTACCACAGAAGATGAACCGGTACTGGCTATGCAAAGCGGCAGGGGAGCACAGGTACGTAAGGCCAAAGTTACCATCAGTAAGGTAGTGGATGTGATGGGATGGAAGGCGCTGGGCAACAAACTTGCTGATTTTAATAAATCCATCGAAATGGAGTGGGTGCCCAAACTGCCTAACAATCCGCAGGCCGAATTGTTTGAGTAAAACAGAAACTATTAAAACATAATTTATGCGATTCAATTTTCTCTTGATACTCTTTTTTGTTTCACTTACTGCATCTGCAACTGACAGTTTAAGTTTTACCAAAACAGAAATTATATACGGCCGTAAGGATGGCATGGCATTAACTATGATGATGTTAAAGCCAACGCAAAAAGCAAATGGCAAAGCAATCATCAGTGTGCTTAACGGCAATTGGGTTTCATCACCACGGATGATGGAAATGTTTTTAGTAAGGTCAAATCTTTACCTTGAAAGCGGGTATACTTTATTTGGAGTAATGGTTGGGTCTCAACCGCAATACGCCATACCTGATCAGATCATTGATTTAAAAAGAGCTGTACGTTTTATAAGATACAATGCAAAGGAATACAGTATTGATGCTGATAAGATTGGCATTACAGGTTCATCATCCGGTGGTCATTTGTCTTTGATGATTGCCACTGCAGATGAAACAATAAATAGAAAATCTTCTAATCCCGTTGATAAAGTATCCAGCAGGGTACAGGCAGCTGCTGTGTTTTATCCGCCAACAGATTTTATTAACTACGGACGCATAAATACTGCTGAAACCATTAACCAGGCAGGTTTGGTTTTAACCAAAGTAGCAGCGGCATTTGATTTTAAAGTGTGGAATGATACCACTGCAACTTTTGTTTCCATCACAGATATAAAAAAACGATTGGCCATTGCAAAAGAAATCTCACCAATAAATTCAGTAAGCGCTGATGATCCTCCGGTTATTATTATCCATGGCGATAAGGATGTACTGGTTCCCAAACAACAATCCGAATCCATCATTGCAAAATTTAAAGAAGCTAATGTTACCTGCAACCTTATCATTAAGGAAGGAGGTAGCCATGGCTGGCCCAACAGGGAAGTAGAAGAAAAGAATTTTGTGAATTGGTTTGATAAATATTTAAAATAAGGTTGCTAACCTTTTATGCAATGGCATTAAGTAAAAAATAATAAAAGCTGTCTGCCAACAAAGGCAGGCTCAGCCCGGCACTACATATCAGCTATTTAAGAGAACTTCTTTTTCTTCTTCATTTATTCTTACATTCGCCTTGCATAAAAATTTATACATACAGCCAATGATAAGACTGGAACCTTTTGAACGCAGCGATTTTCAACAACTGATTAACTGGATTGATACAGAAGAACTTCTGATCAAATGGTCGGGATCTTTATTCAGTTTTCCTTTAACTATTGCAAGTATGGAATGGTATAGCCGTAATACAAATATACCTGGTGAATCGGATGCATTTGTTTTTAAAGCTGTTGAAGTTGAAACAGGAGCTGTTGTTGGCCATATTTCTTTGGGCGGATTGAGTTGGAAGAATAGATCATCCCGTATCAGCAGGGTATTGGTTAGCCCGGATGCAATGCAAAAAGGAATTTGCCAGCAAATGACTAAAGCAGTTTTAAAAATTGGTTTTGAAGAACTTGGTTTGCACCGTATTGGCCTGGGTGTTTACGAAAATAATAAAGCAGCACTAAACTGTTACCTGAAAAGTGGTTTAAATATTGAAGGTGTATCCCGTGATATTCTCTGGTATAATGGCGAGTTTTTGAGTATGGTTGAAATGGCTATTCTTGAAGATGAATGGAGAACATTGAATCCTTAAAGGAGATACGGCAACACAGCTTTTCTTTCAGCCGGATAATTTTCAAATTTATTTTTATACCACTTATGATGCGCCATGGCCCTGGGTATCAGATTGGCTGCTGTCCAGATGAAGAATGCAAGTGCAGGCATATTCCAGCAAAGTATGGCAAAGCCCGCCCATTCAATTAATTCGCCCAGCATATTTGGGCAACTTACCAAATTAAACAACCAGCCAACCGGTATTTTATAATCTGTTTCATTTGGCTTACGCAGATGAATTAAAATATTATCTGCTTTCCAGTTTATCCAAAGCCCGGTAAAAAATAAAATTACGCCGGCAATAAAACGGATATCGGTAAACCATCCCGAATCATAATTTGCAAAATGGGTAAAATAATAACCCAGTAAAAAAGTATTACAGAGGTTAAAAAATATGCCAGAAAGCATGATGAGCACTGGCATCTTTTTTCCACGGGTATGCAAGCGGAAGGGGAAGATAACCGTACGGTTAAAATAATGTAGGCAAAACAGGCCAATCATTATTTCTATAGCTGTGTTATTATCAGAAAAATTCTTTACAAAGAAAAAGACCATAATGGCAAGGGCCGGTAATTCCATAAACAGCCAGCCATAATGATTAGAAATGAGTGGCCCCCATTTGGCAGAGCTGTGGCGGCCATAAGGGGCTGCAACCTTCAGCAACAGAAAAAAAATGCAAACAGCAATGCCTATCCAAACATAAAAAATAACCTGATAGGTTGAAAAGGGAATAAGCATAAGCAGCAAGCAGAATAGTTAGGTTTTGCAGGTTTAATTCGGGTCAAGATAGCCATTATTTATAAACCAATGAAAAGTATCCTGCATGGTTTCTTCAAACGGCCGGTTTGTATAACCCAATGCTGCTTTGGCTTTTTCGCTGCTGATAAAACGGTTGCCGGTAAACAATGCATCCAATGCTTCAATGGTATAGAGTGGTTCTTTTTTTTGTATAGCTCCAATCAGTTTAACAACCGGTAAGCCAAGCCTGGCGGCAATATGCGGCAATGCAAATAGATTTATTTTTTTTGAAGAAGCGGTTGATAAAAACTGAGCCAGTTGTTTCAGACTGTGCCATTTACCGCCCAAAAGATAGGCTTGTCCGGCTTCGCCCATGCTTGTTGCATTTACAATGGCATGGGCTACATCACGGCAATCGCAAAAATCAAATCCACCATTAAAAATAAATGGCAGGCGGCCTTTGTGCATATCAATAATTACCTGGCCCATCAGCGAAGGTTTAAAATCGTATGGGCCGATGATGGATGTTGGATGTATGACCAGTACTTCCATGTTGCTGGCTGCCAGGGCAATTTTTTTTCCGGCAAGTTTGGAGCGGTCGTAAGCAAAAGCTTTTTCATCAACATGTTCCCGGTCTTCATCCAAAACCTGCAATGATGGTTGTTGTTTAAATGCATGAATGGAACTGATCTGGATAAATCTTTTTATTCCGCACTGCAGGGCATTATCAACAACCAGTTGGGTGCCTTCAACATTTGTTTTATAAACTAGGCCTTTGGGGTCGCCGTTAACAGATATCAATGCTGCACAATGAATAACTACATCGCAATCCTGCATCAGCCTTTGCAGCGCTGCAGGTTGCATCATATCGCCTTTAATAATTTCTACAGGTAAATCTTTACAGGAAATTATATTGTCTCCACGTATCAAAGCCTTAACCGGAATCTTTCTGGTTGTAAGTTCCTGCAATAAGGCAGCGCCTAAATGGCCTGCAGCACCGGTTAAAGCTACTTTCATTTAAATACATTCAGAAAGAAAGTTACAGTTAATGGAGCAATAAAAAACAGCAGACAAAATCTGCTGTTCAAAATATTTAGAGAAAGTATTTGCTTAATTAATATCCCCTGCGGTTACCGCCGCCGCTGCCATAACCACCGCCACTATAACCACCACCACCGCCACGGTTTTGTCCACCCGGCCTGAATCCTCCACTGCCGCTCGGCGGACCACTTTTTTCTTCAGCTTCTTTTACAACCAAAGGTTTTTTGCCCAGCGAAATATCCTTCAGATTTTCAATAGCATCCCTGGCTTCTTCAGCGTTTTGCATATCCACAAAACCAAAGCCCTTACTTTTTCCAGTTTCTTTGTCCATGGCAACTCTTGCAGTTACTACTGTTCCAAATTTTTCAAATATTTCCATCAATTCGGCATCATCCAAATCATAAGGCAAGCCGGCAACAAAAAGTTTCATGTAAAGTAATTTTGAACCGAAAATACTAAACTTATCTTGGTATTTGCATTTTCTTCTTTCTTTTCTCTAATTATTATAGACAACTAAGAAACAGCTGTCTCGATACTAATTGCGGGAATAATTCGTCTGGCACATATGAAATCTTATCTATAAGGCTATTTCAAAAATCTTATTTATGTCAGGTTCGGTGTTGCTTCACAACTTTTTGGTATATTTTTATTCTATGGTCATAAAAAAAATCGGGTTACTTGTATTGCTATTTACGCTCACAGCTATTTTTGCTAAAGCTCAAAGCTTTGGAGGTAATCCGGCACCGGCCTCTGTTAAATGGAGACAAATTAATACAGACAGAGTCAGAGTAATTTTCCCATACGGATTAGACAGCCAGGCAAACAGGATAGCCAATGTAACAAAATTATTGGGCGATATAACGGCAAAAACAATTGGTGGCAAACAGAAGAAATGGAGCATTATTTTGCAAAATCAAACCACCATACCTAATGCTTATGTAAGGCTTGCTCCGGTGATGAGTGAATTTTATCTGACTCCCGATCAGAATAGTTTCTCAAATGGAAGTCTGCGTTGGGATGATAATCTGACTATACATGAGAACAGGCATATGCAGCAGTTCAGCAATTTTAACAAAGGGTTTACCAAAGTATTTTCTTTTTTTCTGGGACAGGAAGGGCAACTGCTTGCCAATGGTATTGCTGTACCGGATTATTTTTTTGAAGGCGATGCAGTTTGGCAGGAATCATTAGTGAGTTCTTTTGGCCGCGGCAGTTTACCTTCTTTTTATAACGCTTATAAATCACTCTGGCTGGCAGAAAAAAAGTATTCCTGGATGAAACTAAGGAATGGATCTTATAAAGATTTTATACCGGATCATTATGCGTTGGGATATAAAATGACTGCTTATGGCTTTGAAAAATATGGAGAAGATTTTTGGAATAAAGTAACAAATGATGCCGTACGTTTCAGAGGAGTTTTTTATCCGTTTAATAATGCTGTTAAAAGATATTCGGGAAAATCATACAGACAGTTCAGGGCTGATGCATTTCAATATTTTAAAGAAAGATGTTTGCCTGATACCAAAACGAAGGATGCTGGATTTGTATATCTTACAAAAGAGCAAAAAAATAACGTTATAGATTACGAGATACCTTATGGTTTGCACGATGACAGCATTTTAGTTACAAAAAAATCTTATAATAAAATAAATGGTTTTTATATTCTTTCAAAGGGAAAGGAAACAAAATTGCGGGTGAGAGATATTGTAATTGATGATAACTATTCATATAAAAATGGTAAGATTGTTTATGCTGCATATGCTTCAGATGCCAGGTGGGCACCAAACAGAGATTACAGTGTGATTAAAATACTTGATATTTATACAGGTAAACAAAGGCAAATTACCCATAAGTCAAAATATTTTTCACCTGAAATTAATACCGCCGGAACCGAAATACTTACTGTTAATGTAGGTATTGACGGGACTAATAATCTTTGCAGACTTGATGCCATAACAGGTAAGTTGATATACAAAATTCCCAATGCCGAAAATTTATTTTTTACCCAAACCAAGTATATTAATGCAAATACAGCTGTTTCTGCTGTAAGAAATAAAGACGGAAATATGTCATTGGTAAAGGTTGATCTTACCAGTGGTGCTATAGAAAACCTGACACCGTTCTCATTTAATCTAATAGGTTATCCGTTTGTAAAAGGAGACACTGTGTACTTTAATGCATCATCTCAAAATGCAGATAAGATATTTGCAGTAGTACTGAAAGATAAAAAAATTTATAGGCTTACAAATAATATCAACGGTGTTTATTATCCAACAGTAAATAATAAAGGCGAATTATTGTTTTCTGCATTTTCGGCTGGCGGCTATCGTTTGGCTAAATTGGATTTAAGCATTCTTAACTGGAATGAATTTTCTGTATATAATTTTTTAAAAGGGAACAATAAATTCTTTACAGATTCCCTGTTTCAGATGACAGGAGCCGGAGTATTAAATACACTAAACGATCATATCATAAAACAAGAGGTTAAAGAAAATAATAAAACCCCAATCTCTAAATACCGCAAATCATTCCGCCTCTTTAATTTTCATAGCCGCAGGCCGGTAATTGATGACCCCGAATATGGTTACAACTTCTTCAGCGATAATGTACTCAGCAGTTTCAGAAATAACATCAGCTACATTTATAACAGATCAGACAGAAGCCATACCATCGGCTTTAACACTGCATTTGCAGGCTGGTTCCCGGTTTTAAATGCCGGTGCCGAGCATAGTTTTAACCGAACTATAGATACTGCTTTTGGCAAAACGGTGAGTTACAATGCAGCAACTTTAAAAGCCGGCGTTTCAATTCCGTTGCGTTTTGTTGGTGGCAGAACCAATAAGTTTTTGAGTATTGGAGCCGGGTATAACCTGGAGCAATATTATTACACCGGTGTAAGTAAAAATGTATTTAATAATAGGGCTCTACAGTACATGAATGCTTTTTTAAGTTTCAGCAATGTTAGCCAGCAGGCCCGGCAGCATGTAAATCCACGCTGGGCACAAACTTTATCTCTTAATTACAGAGATGCATTTAATTTTCGTAAAAGTCATAAGTTTATAGCACATGCCTCATTTTATTTTCCGGGCTTTGGGCGTAACCACAGCCTGGTAATTAATACGGCTTACCAAAACCGTGATACATTACCAGATCTGTTCAGCAAAGTATTTTCCTACTCCCGTGGGTATGCAGCTTTAAGTACAAGACGGATGTACAAACTTGGTGTTAATTATCAACTACCGGTTGTTTATCCCGACTGGGGCTTTGCCAACCTGCTTTATTTTCAGCGGATAAGAGCCAATGCTTTTTATGATTATACCAATGCAAAAGCAAGGGTAAATAATGTGCTTACCGAAATAATAAACGGCAGTACCGGTGCCGAAATTTATTTTGATACAAAAATATGGAACGCCTTTCCGATAAGTTTTGGGGTACGTTTTTCACATTTACTGAATACGGATTTACAACACCCAACAGTTAAAAACCGTTGGGAAATTATGCTTCCTATCGCACTGATTCCGGATTGATAATTTATGGTTGATTTTACTTTAACCATGAACTAAAAAACTTAATTTTATGCATAAATCAATTCAGCAATGAGAAACCTGTTTTCAATAAGTATAGTGAGTTTATTTTTCCTTACTTCATTATATGCCTGTACACAAAAGCATAAATCAAAACGATTAAGCCCACCGGCTACCACAATTCAAAAAGTAGGCAATACCACCATTAGCATTAAATACAGTCAACCATCAGTTAAAGGGAGAAAGATTGGGGTAGACCTGGAACCCTTGCCAGACAGTATCTGGCGGGCTGGTGCCAATGAAGCAACCGTTTTTGAAGTTGATAAAGATGTTTTTGTAGAAGGTAAAATTCTGCCAAAAGGGAAGTATAGTTTTTTTATTTTACAGCAGGGGGGCAGATCCTGGAATCTTATTTTCAATAAAACCTGGGATCAATGGGGAGCATATAAATACAATAAAGAAAACGATGTGTTCAGGGTACCGGTGAGGGGATTGAAACCTGCTGCATTTGCCGAGAAACTAACCTACACAATCAGTGCAGATGGAGTTGTAAGTTTGTTGTGGGGCGATAAACAGATTGATTTTCAGGTACAGGAAAAAAAATAAATCAATACGCATTGTAATCAATATTTTTTCCCATGGTGCCCCGCAATCTTTTCCAGAAAGATTCCCTTGATTTAATGTGAACAAAATCTTTGTTGAATGCTTTTTTATAATCTATTTGCGGATCAGTCATAAAAGGCTGCATTATTCTGAGCGTATCAAATACAATCGGAATGATTCCGGTATTTTCACCAATTCTCAATCTTGCAAATCTTCTTAATTGCTTTGCCTGAAAAGGGTCTGTTGCCAGTGCTATATTCGTATAACCCAATTTTTTTGATTTAAGGTACACATAATATAAATTCTCTGTACTGTGCTCAGCTTTGGTTTCTGTAAAAACATTTTCTTTAGGTATACCAATGGCTATTGCATACAAAGCCATAATCTCGCCTTCGTAATAAGGACTGTATACAGAGGAACCGGAATACATGATGTTTTTGGCAATGCCTTTATCAAATAAATATTTCGACCAGTAAACACGTGCCTTCATCGTACTATCCCAGCCAGCTTCGGTAAATGGCACGCCGGGCACTGCAACCATTTCATAAGATTTTGTTTCGGCTTTTTTATAGTATGCTTCAGTTGTTTTTGCACTGAAGGAACAGGCGTTCAGCAAAAAAATAACTGCAAGTAATAAAGGAGCGATTGAGATATACTTTTTGTTGTTGTTAAGCATTTGATACTTTTTTACATTAACAGCAATTGAATAAAAATGTTTAAGAAAAACAGTTAAAAACAAGAAAATACTTAAAAGCGGGATATTTTTTTTATTTCAATCTTCTCATCAAATTTATCGCCATGGCTTTTTTGGCCTTGTATTTTTCGTACAATACTCATGCCTTCAAATACGCTTCCAAAAGCTGCATAGCCTTGCCCATCTTCGGTACCACGGCGGCCTGCATCAAGCGGGCTTTGATCACCAATGCAGATAAAGAATTCGGTATTACCTGTGCCCGGCGCCAGCCTTGCCAGCGAAATGGTACCCGACTGATGTGTTAAACCTGATTGTTTTGTTGTTTCATGTTCTATGCCGGGTATGGTTATTTTTTTTGCCGGATTTGTCTGCCACATACCTCCCTGTATAATGCCTGTATTGGTTACAGAGGGTAACTCCTCGGTTTTTAAAACCCTGTAAAAAGATGTTTTGTTGTAAAAACCAGAATCTATATAAGATAAAAAAGTAGCAACGGTTTTAGGTGCCTGGTCAGGTAACAGCTCAACCTCAATATTGCCCAGACTGGTTTCAATAATAATATGTGGGTTTTTGTATGCCGGCCCTTTGCAAGCAACAAGAACTAGGCAGGCAAAAAGAATATAAAATTTCAGCATGATTGTAATTTAATACATTTTAATACAGTTGATAATTTTATTGTGAAATTAATAACTGCCCACATGCAGATTAAACAGTTTTATATACTTATTTTGTAGTGTATCTTTATCTTTTAAATACCTAACCGGATTATTATGAAAAAAATATTTTTAGTATCAGTAGCCCTTGTTTTTTGTATGGCTGTTTCCAGTCAGCGCATTTCTAAAATTACCATAACCGGAGCCGGATTGGTAAGTGATATTGTTG
>JAYUZB010000235.1:0-41507 GCA_043752185.1 Chitinophagaceae bacterium | reverse complement strand
AAGGCCATTTTGTTCGAGCAGGCCAGCAAGAATTTCTTTTTGTTTTATTTTTTCAGCAGGAGTTTTCGCAGCTGCCAGTCGTTTGTCAGCTATCCGTAGTTGTTCCTGATCGGAACTTTGTAAATGAGATATACCTGTATGTATCACCACCAAATTTATCTATTTGTTTCCAGTTAAATACGCTTTACCTCAATTGGGGTATTGTTTTAAAGAATTCCTGATTCTACATTTGATAAAAATTACATTATGAATATAGGAATTCTGGGAACAGGTATTGTAGGCCAAACATTGGGCAGCGGTTTTATAACCAATGGCCATAAAGTAATGATGGGCTCCAGGGATGCCGCTGGTGCTAATGCCATAAAATGGGCTGAAACTAATAATTCGCAACACGGTACATTTTCAGAAGCTGCTGCATTCGCCGATGTGTTGTTTAATTGTACCATGGGAATTTTTTCTCTGGAGGCGATAAAATTGGCAGGAGAAATAAATTTTCGTAATAAGATCTTAATTGATGTAGCCAATCCGATAGATTTTTCCCTGGGTATGCCACCCCGGTTAACGATCGGCAATGATAATTCCCTGGGTGAGGAAATACAAAAAATGCTGCCAAATACTAAAGTGGTGAAAGCACTCAATACGATCAATTATGAATTAATGGTGAACCCCGGTCAGTTGAATAACGGTAACATTGATTTGTTTATTTGCGGTAATGATGAAGGGGCTAAAATAACCGTAACTGAGTTACTGGTAAAAGAGTTTGCATGGAAAAGAGAATGTATAGTAGACATGGGAGAGATCAAGCATGCCAGGAGTACAGAAGCTATGCTTCTTTTTCTGGTCAGCCTTACAATGAAATATGGAACTTTTAAAAATGGATTTAAAATACACAGGTGTTAGCTTTTCAAAAATCAATCTGCAACCAATCATCATAAAATAATTTAAAAACTCACTGTCATGAAAAAATTAGTCTTCCTCATTTGCCTGCCAATATTATTCCTGGCTGCCTGTCAGAAAACTATTGAACCAACTAAAACTGAAAATAGTTCTGTGAATCAACAAGAATTACCACGCTGTGGCATGGAAGAAGCAATGGCTAATATGTCATCTGAAATGAAGCATGCGATGGCAAAAAACTCGCAAAATGCTGCTACTGTTCAGGCAGGAGAATTATTAATTTTTCTTGATTTTGATGGTGCTATTGTACGTCCTGGATTTGGTTCGGCGCAAGGCGGGTATGTTACCAGTCCCCTTGTTAGTGGAACCAGATTTTGTTCGGCACCCTCCCTTACAACCGAACAAAAAGCTGCAATAGTTCAACTTGTTAATGATGATTTTTCTCCTTTTAATATCCAGTTTACAACTGAGCAGTCAGTTTATGATGCATATCCCATGGCTAATAAACAAGTGTGTATTATCACTACTGGTCCATCTGCATTAGGCTTACCAAATGGAGTGGGTGGTGTGGCAATATTAACTGGCTTAGGTTTCAGGCTTAGTAATAATCCCAGTTTTGTATTTGCATCTGTGTATGGAAATAATTTGCCGGAAATAGCTTCTACCATATCGCATGAAGTAGGACATACGATGGGGCTGGGACATCAGAGTCTATACGATCAAAATTGTGATTTTATTTCCAGGTATCATAGGGGTTTTGGCACCGGGACACTTTCATTTGTTCCAATAATGGGGGATGGCTTTGGCAAAAGAATAATTAATTGGTTTGCTCAACCATGCCTGGTTCCAGGTTATGGTATTCCACAGAACGATTTCATTTTTTTAAATAACCAGGTAGAATTAAGAGAGGATGATTTTCCCAATCAACCAACCGGAGGGTCTATTATTTCCTTAACGGAGATAACAGGTGTATTAGAACAGGCAGGCGATGTGGATTTTATAAAAATTAATTTCACAAATCCAGGACCTGTAACAATAACCAGCGAAAATATAGACATCAAGGCTTCGATATATTTACCCAATGGGCAACTTATAGCGGAATATGAAAATCCTAATGACACGCATGTTACAATTCCCTCTGCTAATGGATTGAAGTATTTAAAAATTGAGGCAATTAGTAATGTAAATATGTCATCGGTATTTATGACGGGGCAATATAAAATTGTGCATTAAAATATTCAGATTTTTGTGAGCCGGCCTGTAACAAGGGCTGGCTCTTATTTTGCCATATCTATATCTTCCTTCTGTATCTTTTCTTCTTCATTCAGCATAGGCTCATTTAACTCCACCAACCTGTTTTTAGCCATCCGCTTGCGCATTACCATATTTAGTATCTCTACAATAAAGGAGAATGCCATACCAAAATAAATATAGTTTTTCAGGTTCATCTGGTGTGCAGCTTCGCTATCCCACCCCTCCATGATCAGGCTAAGGCCTATCATTACCAAAAATGAGAGCGCCAGCATTTTAAGCGTTGGATGCTTATGAATAAAAGCTGAAATTTTTGGACTGAATAAGAACATTACTGTCATAGCAATTACCACAGCTGCAATCATTATCTCTACATATTTTGCTGTACCACCGGCCGTGATTATACTGTCGAAAGAGAACACAGCATCTATCAGAATGATTTGCCCGATGGCATTGCCCAGTGTTATTTTTTTTGTTTTTTCATTCGATGCATTTGGGTCTTCTCCCTCCAACTTATGGTGTATTTCCATTACCGATTTATATATAAGAAATAGACCGCCTAACAGCATTACAATACTTGCCAGATCAAATCCTTTTCCTGCAATATTAAATACGGCTTTTCCTTTTTGAGAGAGTAGCCATCCCAAACCCATTAATAGCAAACTGCGTGAAAGGATGCCCGTGATCATCCAGATACGACGGGCTTTTTTCTGGTCTTTAATTTTATCTAAACGATTGAGTATAATGCTTACAAAAATTACATTGTCTATACCCAGCACTACTTCCAGTACTACAAGTACTAAAAAACTGATAATGCTTTCTGACGTAAATAAATATTCCATGTTTAATTATAATGCTTTACAAATTTGTTTTACAATCCCCGGCCCTTCATAAATAAATCCGGTCCATACCTGCACCAATGATGCACCTGCATCTGTTTTTTCTTTTGCATCAGCGCCGGTAAAGATACCACCACTTGCAATAATGGGTATTTGCCTGTTCGTTCTTTGATAAATATACTTTACAATTTCTGTGCTTCTTTCTTTAACAGGTAAACCGCTTAACCCGCCGGCGCCAATCTTCGTGAGTTGTGAGTCGTGAGTTGTGAGTCCGTCTCTGCTGATGGTAGTGTTTGAAGCAACCAGGCCGTCTAATTTTATTTCTAAAGCCAGATTAATTACATCATCAATTTGTTCAGTAGTTAAATCCGGTGCTATTTTTAAAAGGATCGGTTTTTGATTTTTTAATTTTGAATTTTGATTTTGCAAATTGGTAAGGATCTTATGCAACGCATCTTTTTCCTGCAATTCCCTCAATCCCGGTGTATTAGGGCTGCTTACATTCACAACAAAATAATCTACATAATCATGCAATGCTAAAAAGCATTTTTCATAATCCTTCCAGGCATCTTCGTTAGGGGTGATTTTATTTTTACCAATATTTCCGCCAATAATCAGTTGGCAGTTTTCAGTTGGCAGTTTGCCGTGTTGCCTGCTGCCAACTAAAAACTGCCAACTTTTTAGTCTCTCAACAACAATATCAACCCCATCATTATTAAAACCCATGCGGTTAATGAGTGCTTTATCTTTTGGTAAACGAAATAAACGGGGTTTATCATTTCCGGCTTGTGGGAGCGGAGTTACGGTACCTATTTCTACAAAACCAAAACCAAGTGCCTCCAACTCGTTTAAGTATTTTGCATTTTTATCAAAGCCGGCTCCAAGGCCAACCCGGTTTATAAATTGAATATCGAATAAGGAATATGGAATATTTTCCTGTGGCTTGAAGCTTGCAGCTATCAGCTTTTTAATAAAACCAATCTTACAAAGCAGCTTCAATCCATTCATTGAAAAATAGTGTACCCATTCAGGATCAAAGCAAAATAAAACAGAGCGAAGTACTTTATACATTTAACGCAAAAATAAGTTACTGTAATCAGTTTTTTGTTTTCGTGCAGAAATTATAACTTTGGTATTGAAAGTTGCATAAACAACTAAATTTGTAATAACACAATTAAAGCTCAATAGAGTTAATAAAGTACAAGAGTGCGACGCCAATGAAGATGATTAGCGGTTTGCAGTTGGGTACAAAAAAAATAAAAAAACATGCAGGAAGCATACATAGTAGCCGGATACAGAACAGCCATTACCAAAAGTAAAAAAGGCGGATTTCGTTTTTACAGGCCAGATGATTTGGCTGTAGATGTGATTAAGGGTTTGCTGGCAAGCGTGCCGCAGCTTGATGTAAAAAGAGTAGATGATGTAATTGTTGGTAACGCTGTACCCGAGGCTGAGCAAGGCTTACAGGTAGGCAGAATGATTTCTGCAAGAGCAGTCGGCATTCATGCACCGGGTATTACCATTAACCGGTATTGCGCCAGTGGTTTGGAAAGTATTGCAATGGCTACTGCAAAAATAAGGAGCGGCATGGCCGAATGTATTATTGCCGGTGGTACCGAAAGTATGAGCCTGGTACCAACAGCAGGTTGGAAAGTAGTACCGTCTTTTACCATTGCAGAAACCGAACCTGATTATTATTTGGGTATGGGCCTTACTGCCGAAGCTGTGGCTAAAGAATATAATGTAAGCAGAGAAGATCAGGATGCTTTTAGCTACAGCAGTCATGTAAAGGCTGGCAATGCTATTAAGGAAGGATATTTTAAAACGGGCATTTTACCCATAACTGTGAATGAAGTTTATTTAGATGCAAAAGGCAAAAAGCAAAAACGTGATTTTATAGTTGATACTGATGAAGGCGTTAGAGCCGATACATCTACCGAAGGATTGGCAAAACTGAAACCTGCTTTTGCTATGGGTGGTTCGGTAACCGCCGGTAACTCATCTCAAACAAGCGATGGAGCTGCTTTTGTTATTGTGATGAGTGAGAGAATGATAAACGAGTTGGGCTTAAAACCAATTGCACGTTTGGTAAACTGTGCCAGCGCCGGTGTGCACCCACGTATTATGGGTGTAGGCCCGGTTGAAGCTGTACCCAAAGTTTTAAAACAGGCCGGTATGAACCTTTCTGAAATTGATCTTTTTGAATTGAATGAAGCCTTTGCTTCCCAGGCACTGGCAGTTATCAGAACACTGGAATTAAATCCTGACATTGTAAATATAAATGGCGGCGCCATTGCATTAGGTCATCCGCTTGGCTGTACCGGCTGCAAACTTACCATACAGCTAACCAATGATATGAAAAGGCTGAATAAAAAATATGGTATTGTTACCGCTTGTGTTGGTGGTGGCCAGGGCATAGCCGGAATTATTGAAAATATTCAATAATTTATCTAACTTTAAGCTTGAAAAATAATAATACACGGGCAGCGTTATATGCTGGTGTATAATCCAATAAAAATAAATACACCCCCCCTATTAAACTTTACTAGAACAATTCGGTCGTAACTAATTTATATAATAGTAACCAAAATAACTGCTATGGACAGAAGAGACTTCCTTACAGCGGGCAAACCTAAAAAGAAGGTACTTGCTAAATCAAAAACTGGCCAAATGGTATCTGCGGCACGTACATTAAGTGGTATTAATCCCTACGCAGGCCCCTGGAGAACTAATGAGGTTATTCATCTTTTAAAGCGAACAATGTTTGGTGCTAAAAAAGCCGATGTAGATTATTTTGCTTCCGCCACCATGAACCAGGCAGTGGATGAATTGCTGAATCCTACAGCCCCAGAACCACTACCACCGGTTAAAGAATATACAACTTCTACCCAGCCAGGCACACCCGATACAAATATTGCACAGGGAACTACCTGGGTAAATGATATCAACAACGATGGAACTGTACAAAGTCAGCGTAGGGCATCTTACAAAAAATGGTGGACAGGTGTAATGATTAACCAGGACAGAAGCATAAGAGAAAAAATGACTTTTTTGTGGGTAGATAATTTTGGAAACGAAGCTAATGAAGTAGGGTACGGCAATTGGATTTATAAACAGCACACAACCATTAGACAAAATTGCCTGGGCAATTATAAACAAATGGTAAGAAACCTGACTTTGGACATTGCCATGCTGCGTTATTTAAATGGATATTTAAACACAGCAACAGCACCCGATGAAAACTATGCAAGAGAATTGCAGGAATTGTTTACAGTAGGCAAAGGGCCCGATAGTAAGTATACCGAACAGGATGTAAAGGAAGCAGCAAAGGTATTAACCGGATGGCAAGTAAATGTAAACACGTATCAAACGGTATTTAATCAGGCAAGGCATAGCACTGTTGCCAAAACCTTTTCATCATTTTATAATAATACTGTAATTCCCGGAAGAACAGGAGCTACAGCAGGAGACTTGGAATTGACTGATTTACTGAACATGATTTTTGCACAGAATGAAGTAGCAAAATATATTGTTCGGAAATTTTACCGCTGGTTTGTTTATTACGAAATAGATGCCGCTACCGAAGCAAATGTAATTACGCCGTTGGCGGATATTTTCCGCAGTAATAATTATGAAATTAAACCGGTATTAAGTGCCTTATTTAAAAGCGAACATTTTTATGATGTGCTGAATCAGGGTTGTATAATAAAAACACCGGTAGATATTGTTGTAGGCTCCATGCGGGAATATAATGTAAGCATGCCACTTGCAACTGACTGGAATACAAGCTATGGACATTGGAATACTTTGTACTCTTTTATGTACATTATGGGAATAGATTTACACGACCCTCCAAATGTTGCCGGTATGCCTGCTTATTACCAGGAGCCTTCATTTCATGAAATATGGATTACCACTGACTCTTTGCCAAAAAGAAACCAGTTTACAGATATTATGACTGCAAGCGGCTATTTAAGAAATGGATTCAGGATGCAGTTTGATTTTGTTGCTTATGCTAAATTGCTTACCAATCCTGGTAATCCAAACGACCTGATTGATGAAGCTTTGAAGTACTTGTACCGGATGAATTTATCGCCACAGGTAAAACAGCAGATGAAAACTCAGATGTTGTTAAGTGGCCAACAATATGATTATTATTGGACCAATGCATGGAGTGCTTATATAGCCAGTCCTACGGTTGCAAATTTTAATATTGTAAATATCAGGCTCAGGGATTTGTTCAGGTATTTGATGAACTTAAGTGAATACCAGTTGAGTTAATAAGTGAGGCGTGAAACGTGAATGGTGTTTGCTAAAGTAAATACTCCTTGCCTTATATTCACAACTCACTATTCACGACTCACAAAAAATACTTTTTCTGTAATAAATTATTTTATATGAAACGTAGAGAATTTTTAGGAAAATCGGCTGCTGTTACATTACCAGCTTTAATAAGCGGTTATGCTGTTAAAGCATTAAATGAAAATTCGCCCCTTGTACAGGCATTAATGGGTGGTGCAACAGATACCGACCATGTACTTGTTATAATACAGCTATCTGGCGGTAATGATGGTTTAAATATGGTAATACCAATAAGCACTTATAATTTGTATAATGCAGCACGTGCCAATATTGCCATTCCCGAAAACAGTATTTTAAGGTTAAATGGTTATGCAAATACCGGGCTTCATCCCAGCATGACAGGATTGCAAACCATGTATAACGAATCCAAATTAAAAATCGTTCAGGCAGTTGGTTATCCGCAACCTAATTTTTCTCACTTCAGGGCAACAGATATCTGGATGACATCAAGCAACAGTAATCAGGAAGTATATACAGGTTGGGCTGGCAGGTATTTAAACTATGAATATCCTAATTTCCCTACAGGTTATCCCAACACCAGTACACCCGACCCATTGGCTATTCAAATAGGTTCTACTGCCAGTTTAACAACCCAGGGCCCTAGTGTAAATATGGCCATGAGCATTACCAGCGCTACCTCTTTTTACCAATTGATAAACGGAACAAACGACCCTGTGCCCGGAACAAAAGCCGGAAAAGAATTAAGTTTTATACGTACTGTGGCAAAACAAACGCAGCAATATGGTAGCACAATCACCACTGCTGCAGCAAGGGTTACGGTTCAAGGTACTTATCCAACCAATAACAGCCTTGCCGACCAATTAAAAATTGTTGCCCGTTTAATTAAAGGCGGTTTGCAAACAAGGGTGTACATGGTGAGCTTTGGCGGTTTTGATACGCATAGCCTGCAAACAACAACAACAGATACAACTGTGGGCAGCCATGCAACATTGCTTGGTCGTGTTAGTGCTGCCATTAAAGCTTTTCAGGATGATCTTAAGTTTTTAGAAATTGAAGATCGGGTTGTAGGAATGACTTTTAGTGAATTTGGAAGAAGGGTTAAAAGTAACAGTAGTGTAGGAACAGACCATGGTTCTGCAGCACCTTTGTTTGTTTTTGGTAAGCCTGTTGATGGTGGTATGCTGGGAGATAATCCAACAATACAGCCGGTTGCAACGGTAAATGACAATGTGCCCATGCAATACGATTTCAGAAGTATTTATTCCACCATTCTGGAAAAATGGTTCTGTCTTCCAAAAGCAACCGTTCAAGCTTTATTTCCGCCAAATATTAATGGACAATTGCAAGACCTGCCTTTAATTAAGGGAAATACCTGCAAGGTAACAGCACCACCTCCAAGTACTTCGGGCAGTACTTTAATTACCAATTATCCAAATCCATTCACTAATAAAACAACTATAGAATTTAATACAGACGGCGGCCATACTTTATTACAGATAATGGATACTGCAGGCCGGTTAATTGTAAATTTGCTGGAAAAAGACTTCCCTGCTGCATCAAGACAAACTGTTGTTTTTGACGCTTCTCATTTACCATCAGGTTTATATTATGCCCGTTTGCAAAATGGTACCAAACAACAGGTGCGGCCAATGATGAAAGTTAGGTAAACAATATTTTATACTGAATACATAAAAAACCGCCCCTGCAATGTGTAGGGGCGGTTTTTTATGTAGAAAATTTTTATTTTTTAATCCGTTATCCGGTGGCCTGCATTTACCCAATCAACAATTTTTTGTTTATCTGCAGCAGTTAATTGAGCATTGGGTGCGGCAGGCATAAAGGATGGATTACCGTCAACAGCTCTTATTTTTATCCTGTCCCACGAGTTTACAACATCCGTGTCTGCATCAAAATTTTTACCGCCGTTTATGGCACCATTCAAATGGCAGGGCCCGCAATAACCATTGATGATGGTGCGTACTGCATAAAATTTAGCACCATATCCGTTTATAGTTACTGTTTTAGTACCAACGCAGTTATTTGCATTTTTAACGCTAATGGTATAATTGCCTGCAGCCAGCCCAAAAAAGTTTACAGATGGTTGGTAAGGTACGCCGGTAATACTGTACGTAAACCCTGAGCCAATTGGCGAAGTAACAGTAATGGTTCCAAGGCTTTGGCCTGTTATAGTATGTGTGAGACCTGCAACCGGGGTAATGGTTACTCCTAAACAAGGATCAACAGGAGGAGGTGGCGGAGGTGGTGTAGTGTCTGATTTTGAACAAGAGGCAAATAAAACTACAAAAGTAATTACTGAATAGAGGATGTTTTTTTTCATCGAATTAAATTGTATGATAAATTTAGTTTAAATAAATAAGAATAAAGATTTTGGCTAAATATTTAGCCAAAAGTGAAACTGCTTTAAATGTATGATTCAGATTTGTGCAGTAATGCAGCCTTACGCAATTATCATGCGATGAATAATTTTTGGGCATGTAAGTAAACTGGCTTTATTATATTTGCTGCTTCATCTTACTACATGCAACTTATTCCCGTAACAGATAAAACATCAGCCGAACAGTTTCTTACTGTAGCGGTTCAACTTAATCAAAACGACCCCAACTGGATTCGTCCGCTGGATAAGGATATTAATGAAGTATTTGATAAAGAAAAAAATAAAGCTTTTCGTTTTGGAGAAGTAATACGCTGGATATTAAAAGATGATGCAGGCAAACTGATTGGCCGCATTGCAGCTTTTACCAATAAAAAATATAAGAACAAAGGAGACGATGTACCTGTAGGCGGCATTGGTTTTTTTGAATGCATCAATGACCAGGATGCGGCAGATATTTTACTGGATAATGGCAAACATTGGCTGATGCAGCATGGCATGGAAGCAATGGATGGCCCTGTTAATTTTGGCGAGCGTGATCGCTGGTGGGGCCTTATTACCGATGGCTATACACCGCCGTTGTATTGCATGAATTATAATCCGCCTTATTACATTACGCTTTTTGAGAACTACGGTTTCAAATTGTTTTATAACCAGGTATGTTTTGCGTTGGATGCTAAAAAACCGCTGGCACAAAAAACCATGGAGCGGCATAAAATTCATGAGGAGAATCCCGACATCAGTTTTGATACCATCAAAAAAAATAACCTGGCAAAATACGTGATTGATTTTGTTGAAGTGTATAATAAAGCATGGGCAGGGCATGGCGGGTTAAAGCAAATAAACAAAGAGCAGGTTTCGCTGATGTTTAAAAAAATGAAGCCGGTAATGGACGAAGACATTTTGTACTTCGCCTATCACAAAGGTACAGCCATTGCCATGTTTATTAACCTGCCCGACATTAACCAATATTTTAAACACTTTAATGGAAAATTTGGATTGCTGCAAAAACTGGAATTTGTATGGCGGCAAAAATTTAAAAAATCGAGAAAGTTTGTAGGGATTGTTTTTGGGGTGGTGCCCGAATGGCAGGGAACAGGAATAGACTCATACATTATTGGCGAGTGCCGTAAAATTGTACAAAACCCCAATCAGTTATACCTTGAATATGAAATGCAATGGATTGGCGATTTTAATCCCAAAATGATAAATGTGGCAGAGAGTTTTGGTGATACCTACCGCAGCCGTAACCTGGCTACTTATCGCTATTTATTTGACAGTACAAAGGAATTTCATCGCCACCCAATGGTATCATAAAAAGAGAAGCCAGACTGCAGACCTGAACTTTTTAGCCACGAATTACACGAATCCCCACTAATAAATTTCCATTCATGTCAATTCGTGTAATTCTTGGCAAAGAAAATCACGAAGTGAAAAAAACAAATTCTTTTTTGCAACTTAGATTACCGAAATTAGCAGCAATGGATAAGTTTATTGTTTCAGCAAGAAAATACAGGCCACAGAATTTTTCAACAGTGGTTGGGCAGGCGCATATTACCACCACTTTAAAAAATGCTATTAAGAATAACCAGCTGGCACATGCATTTTTATTTTGCGGTCCCAGGGGTGTGGGTAAAACAACCTGTGCAAGAATTTTAGCAAAAACCATCAACTGCGAAAACCAAACGTTGGATGGAGAAGCCTGCAATACCTGCAACAGTTGTGTTTCTTTTGATGCAGGCACATCTATGAATATTCATGAACTTGATGCGGCCAGTAATAATTCTGTAGATGATATCCGCAGTTTGGTAGAGCAGGTTCGCTTTGCACCACAGGCCGGCAAATACAAAGTGTATATTGTGGATGAGGTACACATGTTAAGTTCATCGGCCTTTAATGCATTTTTAAAAACGCTGGAAGAACCGCCACCTTATGCCATTTTTATTTTGGCAACAACAGAGAAGCATAAAATATTGCCAACCATTCTTAGTCGTTGCCAGATATTTGATTTTAAAAGAATTACCAACAACGATACCATTGAGCACCTGCAGGAAATCTGCGATAAAGAAAAAATACAGGCAGAAAAAGCTGCCCTGCATATTATTGCTCAAAAAAGTGAAGGCTGCCTGCGGGATGCTTTAAGCATACTGGATAAGATAGTAAGTTTTAGTAATGGCGAATTAACCTACAGCAATACCTTAGAGCACCTGAATATTTTAGACGAAGATTATTATTTTAAAATGCTCGATTGTATGCAGCAACAGCTTTTGAGCGATGCTATGCTGCTGTACGATGAAATAAACCGCAAGGGTTTTGAAGGCGATACTTTATTGGAAGGCTACAGCGAATTTATAAGAAACCTGCTGGTAAGTAAAGATGCAAAAGCTGCCATACTGCTGGAAGTAGCCGATGATTTTAAACAAAAATATTTACAGGCTGCACAACAGATTGCAACAGGCTGGCTTATTGCTGCATTAAATTTGCTGAACGAAGCCGAAATAAATTACAAGCAGGCACGCAACAAGCGTTTGCATGTTGAACTCACCATCATTAAACTCTGTTATCTGCTGCAGGCAGTAGAAATGGTGAACAACGAAGGCATCGTTTCTAAAAAAAAAGTAGTTGAAACTACAAAGCCGGTTGCATTTAAATCTATTCAGCCAATACGGGTTAAAGAAATTGAACCGCAGGTTATACCAGATACTGTTATTAAAAAAAATGCTGAGGCCAAACTGATTATTGAAGAACCGGAACTGCGGATTGAGAAAAAAATTGCCAGTCTATCAGAACCAGTAATTGCCGAAACAAAAAGGCCGCTTGGCTCGCTGGATGCCATCCGCAAAAAAGTATCGGCACAAAATAAAAACGGAAAAGAAGTTAAAGACTTAACAGAAGCCGAACTAAAAATTTGTTGGGATAAGTTTATTGAAAAACTGAATGAGAAAAAAAATCATTCGGCCGTAACCAATTTTAAAATGGCGGAGCTAAAGATTATTGATAATAACTCCATCGAGATCATTACAGAGAATAACATTCAGCAAAAATTTATTGAGCAGGAACGGGCCGAGTTGGTTGACGACCTGCAACAATATTTCTGTAACCGACAGCTTACTTATTCAGTCACCATCAATGAAAAAGAAGGAACCGGCGAAGTAACGGAAAAGCCCTTAAGCTCCCGGGAACAATATCTTAAGATAGTGGAAGAATATCCTTTGGTTAAGGAATTGAAAGACAGGCTTCGCCTTGAACTCGATTATTAACCCAAACAGCTGTACTTTTCCCTATTTTGCCTTAATTTCGAACTTCAATCCCCGTCCGAACGATACGGGCGGATAAAATAAGCGATTTATACTATGGCAGAAGTGATACGCATGCCGCTACTAAGCGATACAATGACCGAGGGGAAAATTATATCCTGGAATAAAAAAGTAGGAGATAAGGTAAAGGCAGATGATGTGCTTGCAGATGTGGAAACCGATAAGGCAACCATGGAAGTGAATGGATATGTGGATGGCACTTTATTATATATTGGCGTTCCTGCAGGCGAAGCTGCGAAAATCAACCAGATCATCGCCATTGTAGGTAAAGAAGGAGAAGATTATAAATCTTTATTGGATGGAGATAATAGTGCAGTAAAAACGGCTGCCGAGCCTAAAGCAGCAGTAGCTGATAAACCTGCAACTGAAACTCCTCAACCACAAACCACAAGCAACAAACCACAAACCGTCTCACTTCCTGCCGGTACAAAGGAAATACGCATGCCGCTGTTGAGCGATACGATGACTGAAGGAAAGATTGTAAGCTGGAATAAAAAATTAGGCGATTTTGTAAAAGCCGATGATGTATTGGCCGATGTGGAAACAGATAAAGCAACCATGGAAGTGGTGGGCTACGAAGAAGGCACTTTATTATATGTAGGTGTGGAAGCTGGTAATGCAGCAAAAATAAATGAGATCATTGCCATAGTTGGTAAAGCAGGTACGGATGTAAGTGCTTATGTAGCTGCTGAGAAAGCAGGAGGAAATACTGTGGCTGTAACAACGCCGGCAACTGAAAGCGAATCAGTTGCAGCCAGCCAATCAACAACAAACGCAGCGGTTGCTACAGAAGAGCCAACGGCTTCATCTAATGGAAGGGTCAAGGCTTCTCCACTTGCAAAAAAACTGGCAGCCGATAAAGGTATCGATATCAGCAAAGTTAGCGGCAGTGGCGATGGCGGCAGAGTTACTAAAAAAGATGTGGATGGTTTTATACCAACAGCTGCAACTGTAGCCGAAGTTTCTAAAACCCCGACAGCGGTTCCGAACCCTGTCGGCGGTTTGGTAAAACCTTTTACTACATCAACTGGAGAAGGCCACACCGATGTTCCATTAACACAAATGCGTAAAGTAATTGCACGCCGCCTGGGCGAAAGTATGTTTAGTGCACCGCATTTTTATTTAACCATGGAGATAAACATGGATAATGCCATGGCTGCCCGTGTTCAGTTAAATGAACTGAGCCCGGTAAAAATTTCTTTTAATGATTTCGTTATAAAAGCAGTGGCTTTATCGCTGCGCCAGCATCCAAATGTAAACAGCAGCTGGATGACAGATTATATACGCCTGAATCATCACATACATATTGGCAGTGCGGTAGCAACCCCCGATGGTTTGATAGTGCCGGTGATACGTTTTGCCGATCAGAAAACCTTATCGCAAATTGCTGCCGAAGCCAAAGAATTATACGGTAAAGCAAAAGATAAAAAATTACAGCCGCAGGAATTCACCGGCAATACATTTACTATTTCCAATTTGGGTATGATGGATATTGAAGAGTTTACTGCCATCATTAATCCACCCGACAGTGCCATTTTAGCTGTGGGCCGCATTAAAGAAACGGTGGTTAAAAAAGGCGACGGATTTGGTGTAAGCAACTTTATGAAACTCACTTTAAGCTGCGATCACCGTACGGTGGATGGTGCTGTGGGTGCAGCTTTTCTGCAAACACTTAAAAAATATTTAGAGAATCCGGTTACAATGTTGTTGTAATATCTTTCCTGTCATTTCCACAAAGGAGAAATCTATTTTGTATAAGCGTTAGTTTAAAAGCTGACGCTTTTTTATTTTATTGACCCAGCATTATTTCTTTAATCGGCTTCGGTGGCGTCGCACTCTTGTACTGTATATCTTTATTGAACTTTTATTAAAGTGTAATTACATTTTTTGTACTTAAAACTATTTAAAAAATTAACCTTTTAATACCAGCCCTGAAAGGGCATTATATACTAACACATGGAGAAGCCATGTGTTAGTAAGTGAATACATAAATATAAGCCCTGAAAGGGCGTAATAGATTACGCCCTTTCAGGGCTGGCATACTTGGTGTACCTCAATCGATGGGCAAAGCCCATCGTTATCATATAATGCCCTTCATGGGCTACCGCTTATAAATATATTTTCAATAAATTTTGAAAGTTCAAAAACTGTATTATCTTTGTGGTATAAATAATCAATCATGAAACTTACTGAAGCAAAAGCACAGTTCATCAGCAGTTGGGGCGCCTTTGGTACGCATTGGGGCATCAACCGCACCATGGCGCAAATTCATGCTTTGCTACTCATCAGTCCCAATCCCATTACACAGGATGATATTATGGAGCAGTTAAGCATTAGCCGCGGCAATGTAAATATGAACACCCGTGATTTGATTGGCTGGGGACTAGTGGACAGGGTGCTGATACCCGGCGAACGCAAGGAATTCTTCACCGCCGAAAAAGATATCTGGAAAGTTGCCACACAAATAATTAAGGAAAGAAAAAAAAGAGAATTGGATCCTATGCTTAAACTGTTAAGTCAGCTTGAGCAGATAGAAGGAGATAAAAAAGATAAAGATGTAAAACAGTTTGTGGATACCATTGCAGGCATCCGCAAATTTGGTGGCCAGGCCGATAAAGTTTTGGATGTGATGATAAAAGCAGACGAAAGCTGGTTTTTGGGTAGCCTGTTGAAATTCTTTAAATAGACCTCACCCCAACCCTCCCTAAAGGAGAGGGAGATTGAGCTGGAAAATTCCGGCTTTTATTTGAAAAATAAGTTTCAAAATTATCTGAAAATATAAAATATATAATCATGAAAAAGTTTAAAAAAATTGATGTCTGGATAAGCATTGGGTTAATTATTTCTTTTACTGCTTTAATTATCTATGATGCCAGGGAATTTGATGTGATGAACAGCCTGATTTTTACAAGTTATTTTGTAGTTGGTGGCTGGCAGGTTATTAGTATGCTTGTTCATGCTATCACAGAAACTTTTACTTATGGGGCCAGGTATGTTTATCACTGGATAACTTTAATATCTGTTGCTACCATGCCCGTTGGTTCATTTTGGATATTATGGATTACCGCACCATTCATGGCCGTTTTTTACACCTGGTTATGTTACCGGGAAGTTTACATAAAAATGAGAAGGCCTTTAGCCATGTTAAAATAAAAAATTAAATTTATGAAATTCGAAATTCCAAATTGGCTTATCGTACTCGGCGGAGCAGGCCAGATATTTACCGCACTTATTTATCCCTATATACGCCACCGGGTTTTCGACTGGTATAATGATATTAAGAAACTAAAACCACTTAACCAGGAAATTGCCAAAACCTACGGCAGGTATATACAGGGATTGAATTTTTCTTTCGGTCTTATTTCAATCATTTTTACATCGGAGTTAAAAAATAATACCGGGCTGGCTGTAGCTTTAACCGGTTTAATTGCTGCCTACTGGACCGGTAAACTGATAACACAGTTTGCTTATTATCCCATGTACGATATACCTAAAAAAAGAATTTTTAAAATTGGCGAAGTGCTGATGAATACTATGTTTGTTTCTTTTGCACTTATATTTATTTCAATGTTTGTGCTTAACCTGAAAGGATACTTAGCCTGACAAATGAATGATATAAATAAGACAATCCGGCATAACTTTGTTCTTTATGAATGATAATCCCATAATACTATTCGACGGTGTTTGCAACTTCTGCAACAGCGCAGTAAACTTTACACTTAAAAGAAACACAAAAGCAGATATTCGTTTTGCACCCATGCAAAGCGAAGCAGGGCAAAAATTATTGCAGCAATACTATTTACCTGCAGATGATATGCTGTCGTTCATTTTTATTGAAGATGGAATTGTTTATAAACAATCTACTGCAGCATTAAAAGTGTGCAGGCACCTGAGAGGACTTTGGCCATTATGTTATGGCTTTATTATTGTTCCTAAATTTATACGGGATGGTATTTATAACTGGATAGCAAAAAACCGGTACAAATGGTTTGGCGTAAAACAGGCTTGCATGATACCTACTCCCGAAGTAAGATCAAGATTTTTAACCTAGTATGGAAAAGAAAAAAACACTGGTACTTGGTGCATCTGAAAATCCGGCACGATACAGTTACCTGGCTATAAACCGGCTAAAAAATAACCAACACCCCGTTATTGCCATTGGCAAAAAAGCTGGCATGGTTGCAGGCATACCCATACAAACAGAAAAAATTGAGGCTGCAGAAATAGATACCATAACCCTTTATTTAAATCCAGTACACCAAAAAGAATACTACGATTATATTATCTCACTTCATCCCAAAAGAATAATTTTTAACCCCGGTGCAGAAAATGATGAACTGGCCGAACTTGCAGTTAAAAATAATATTAAACCCCTGGAAGCCTGCACGTTGGTATTGCTAAGTACCGGCCAGTATTGATTTTTGGGGCATCCGTACAAACACGTACAAGCCTTAGTAGTTTTACTATTTTTATACTTAAGCAGCTAAATTATTTTTATTAAAAGATAATAAAGCTTTGACGTTTGCGTTTCACTATAAGAACTTTAATATCCAATAATCAGAAAACAATAAATTCTATGAAACACTATGCCCCCTATGCATTGTCTTTATTGTTGTCATTTATAATGACAACGGGATTTTGCCAGAGTAATCCAAAACCAAAGCAATTCAGCAGCTTTCCTGAAATAATCAATTGCAGCGAAGCGGAATTATCAAAAGTATTTATTGCTTCGCCGGGACAAAATATAAGCCTTTCTTTTTCAAATAATTTTACTTTTGCAGGAAATGTAACAAGCAATCTGGTTAAATATGCCAATCTGCAATCAGCCGTAATTGTATCGCCTGATTATTCCAATACTATTTTCAGCGTTTCTAAAATTACAAATGGCGATGGCTCCTTTTCTTACATAGGCCGTATCATTAATAAAAATTATTTCGACGGATTTGAACTGAAAAAAAATGCATTCGGTGTTTATCAACTTAAAAAAGTTGAGACTGACCGTGTAATACAAGATTGCAATCTGTAATAAAATTAAAAATTTAAGACCTTAACACATATCCAAGAATCCTCCTAAAAACCCCCTTAAAATGAAAAAATTTTTTACATCACTAATTTGCACAGTACTTGTACTGATTTCATTAAATGCTTTTAGTGTACCCAAATTAAATAGTTATCCTGCAGCAACAGCCACGTTATTTCTTGACTTTGACGGCCATTATGTGCAAAGCACTATGTGGAATAACGGTAACCCCTTTAATTGTGCAGCTTCGGGTATGACCGATCCACAAATAATTGAAGCATTTAATAGGGTAGCCGAAGATTACAGACCTTTTAATATTAACATCACCACAGACTCAACCGTTTTTTTGGCTGCACCATTAGTCCTTCGCACCCGTATCATTGTAACTACCAGCAGCAGTTGGTATACTGTAGGTTACAGCGGTGTGGCATATAGTGGTTCGTTTAGTTGGGGAGATGATACACCAGCTTTTGTTTTCAGCGACAGGCTGGGGCCAGCAAATACCAAAAGAATTGCCGAAACGATTTCTCACGAAAGCGGCCACACAGTAAGTCTAGCACATCAATCAAAATACGGGGTAACCTGTAATTTGATGGAGACATACAGCACAGGCTACGGTACCGGCGAAACCGGCTGGGCACCCATAATGGGTAACAGCCAGGGCGCCACCAAAAATTTCAGTAACTGGAACAATGGACCAACACCTGATGGATGCGGATTTGTGGAAGATAATCTGTTCACCATTGTAACATATAACGGTTTTGGATACCGTACTGATGATTATACCGAAACACTTAACGCCAGTACGTACACAATGCCTGGAAATAGTTTTAATGTTAATGGTGTAATAACCACCAATGCAGATAAAGACGCTTTTAAGTTTACATTGAATTCAAATTCAAATTTTCATTTAATAGTTGCGCCATTTAGTGTGGCAGCAAATTCAGCAGGTGCAAACCTGGATGTAGCTTTTGAATTATACAATTCATCTGCCGCAATTATAAGAACATATAATCCATTAACAACTTTAAGTGCAACAGCAGATACCATTTTAAATGCCGGTACTTATTACATAAAAATACTTGGCTCCGGTAACAGTAATATAGGGGCTTATGGAAGTTTGGGTTCTTATACCATTACCGGCTCATTCAGCGGCTTACCAATACGTGATGTACGCCTTAGCGGAACTGCAGAAAAAGGTAAACATAACCTTAACTGGAACATTGTTGCAGACGAACCAATTAAAACCATCGAAATACAAACATCAAACGATGGTACCAACTTTACAAGGCTGGCAGATGCGGCAGCAACTTCAACAAAATTTTCGTACCTGCCTTTTAAAAGCACCACTGTTTTTTACCGCTTAAAAGTTACGTCGGTAATAGACCAAACTGTTTACTCAAACACAATAGCATTAAAAGCAGAAGGTAGTGATCAAAAACTTTTCAAAGTATCAACCCTTATAAATAATGAAATAACAATCATTGCCGATTTAAATTATCAATATAGAATTAGTGACATGAATGGTGCAACAATCAGCATTGGTACAGGCCTTAAAGGTACTAACCGGGTGAATGCTTCAAACCTTTCAAGAGGTATGTACATCATTCAGTTTTTTAACAATATTCAAAATCAAACAGAACGGATTATAAAACAGTAAGGTAGATTCATGTGTAAGTCGGGGGGTAGCGTTAGGGGCTGCTCCCCTTTTTTTATTGAACAAACCCAAACCCCCTCCGCCCCTTGAAGGGGGAACTTAGAGCCAGATGGTTTAGTCTTCTTTAATAGCAAGCTGTTAAGTTTCTATTATCTCTTAAATTATTTTACTGTTGCTCAGTTCTCCCTTCAGGGGGCGGAGGGGGTTTTTATTGTTTTTTATCCTTAACTTTAAAAAACCCATTTTTATGTTATGGAGAAAATTTAACGGAGATCCCATCCAGTTGCAAATTAAAGATGCTGTTGAAGAAGTTATTAAAAGAGAAACAGCAGCCGGTTTTCATTTAAAAGTTTGTATTGGCACCGACAGCCAGGTAAAAGGAAAGGAAACTGAATTTGCCACTGTTATTGTTTTTTTGCGTGAAGGCCATGGCGGCTTTATGTTTATTCACAACGAAAAAACATTGCTTAAATACAGCATTAAAGAAAGGATGCTGGTGGAAGTGGCAAAAAGTATTGAGATTGCGTATGAACTTTGCGACTTGTTTACTGTGTACGATGTTGATATGGAAGTGCATGCCGACATCAACACCAACCCGCAGTTTAAAAGCAATGAAGCCTTACGGGAAGCCATGGGCTACATTCTGGGAATGGGTTTTGCCTTTAAGGCCAAGCCCGAAGCCTTTGCAAGCAGCAGTTGTGCTAATAAGGTGGTAAACTAAAATTATTTTTCTAAAAATTCAGCAGGTTTGTATTTGTGAAAATACAGCCATCAGACTTTAATCCGCTTTACTTTCCAAACTCTTATTCGTCTCATCAATAAAAGAAAGAATTTTTGTCTTACCGGTTTTCTTTACAGCACTGGTTACAAAATGCTGCGGTAAAAACTGCCAGTTTTTTTTCATGGCTTCCAAAAAAGCTTTTACATTCTTACTTACTACGCTTTGGTTTTCTTTATCGCTTTTTGTAAAAATTAAACAGAAGGGAACCTGCCAGGTTCTCAGTTGCACTAAAAACTCCAGATCAATTTTTTGCGGGCTGTGGCGGGCATCTATCAACACAAAAACCATGGTAAGGTTTTCTCTTTTGCGCAAATAATTTTCAATCATCTGCTCCCAGCGGTTGCGGCTTTTTATACTCACTTTGGCAAAACCATAGCCGGGCAAATCAACCAAATACCACATGGTACGTTTGGCAGCTCCTGAAACCGGTGCCGTTTGATTTGCCTTTGGTGTAGGTGCTGAAGAAATTTCGAAATGATTCAGCAATTGCGTTTTTCCCGGCGAGCCTGATGTTTTTGCAAGCTTATCATTATCGCAAAGCATATTTATCAGCGACGATTTGCCCACATTGCTGCGGCCAATAAAAGCATACTCCGGCCTGTCGGGCAGGGGGCATTTTTCAAAATCGGGGCTGCTGATAACGTATTTGGCTGATTTGATTTGCATGGGGCAAAGATACTGGATACCGGAAACTTGATACTAGATACTTGATACTGGATAAACTCTCTGCTAAGGCTTGAATTCATTATGATCTCTTTCAACTGCCTGTATAAAATTGTTAAGCTTTTTTCCTAATAGCTCCAGTTTTAAGTGCATTGTGTTGTAGATAGCTTCATCTTTAAACGATTCAGTTTCAAAAAGTGTTTCAAGATGATCTATAGTTTCATCATTAGATGATAACGAGTAAATTAAAAATTTTATAAAATCAGCTTTATATCTTCTTCTGCCATAACCTTCCACGATATTGCTTCTTACAGATTTGCTTGATCTCCTTATTTGCTGGGCTTCTTCAAACTGCTCAAATTTGGGAAGTATAAAAGTCATTTTATGAATCTCAATTGATAACTCTCTGGCTAATGTCCAAATCTCTAATTTTTTGTAACTCATAATCCGGATTTAATTAGTGAATAATTAACAAATTAAAAAACCTATATCATAAAGTCAAGCTGCTTGCTATAAAACTGGTATCCAGCATCCAAAATCCAGTATCCAGCATCCAGTATCCATCATCCAGCCAGCATCCATCTGTATAAAAACCACGTATATTTGCAACCCATGACGGATTACGCACACGATACAGTTGTACCTTATAAAGATTCGGCGCTTGCTAAAAAACAGCAGGTTGCGGGGATGTTTAATGATATTGCTTTTCGCTACGATTTTTTAAACCGCTTCTTAAGTGCCGGTATAGATATCAGGTGGCGCAAAAAAGCTATTAAGCAATTATTGAAAACTCAGCCAAAAACAATACTGGATGTGGCAACGGGTACAGCAGATGTGGCCATTATGGCATCTGGTATACTGAAACCTAATAAAATTACCGGTATAGATATCAGTGATGGCATGCTGGAACTGGGCCGCAAAAAAATACAAAAGCTTGGACTTGACGGCACCATTGAACTGTTAAATGGCGATTGCGAAACAATAAACTTTAAAAATGATTCGTTTGAAGCGGTAACTGTGGCTTTTGGCGTACGTAATTTCGAAAACCTGGAAAAGGGTTTGGCCGAAATACTACGGGTATTAAAACCCGGCGGAAAATTGGTGGTGCTGGAATTCAGTAAACCTAAATCTGCTGTTGTAAAAGCCTTTTATAATTTTTACATGAAAGTTATCTGCCCCGTGGCAGGTAAAATATTCTCTAAAAACCGCGACGCATACCAATATCTCGACGAATCAATTCAAAAATTCCCCGAAGGGAAAAATTTTACAAATATTCTGGACAACCTAGGATATAAGAACACGTACACTAAACCACTGAGCTTAGGCATATGCAGTATCTATTGCGGAGAAAAATAATTAATATTGGTATAGCTGTTTTCTTTTGCCCGTTAATTGGCTTTGCACAATTAAGGCAGGAAGTTAATCAGGAAGATCATGACGACAAACGGGTGCGCTTTGGTATTACACTCGGTTCTAACCGATCGCATTTTGCTTTTACACACAACCCCAGTTTTCTTAACCAGTCCCCGTTAGACAGTATTACTGTTATTGAAAGCGTTAACAGCACAGGGGTAAGCCTGGCCTGGCTGGTTAATATACGTTTGGGCAATCATTTCGACCTGCGTACCTATCCTGTTAATCTTACTTTTACCGAACGTAATTTTTTGTATAACCTAAGCTACCCGGATTTTGCGGCCGGCGAAGATTTTGTTACAGAGAAAAAAACACAATCCATTTCACTGAGTATTCCGGTACAGATAAAATTCAGCAGCGACCGCATAAATAATTTTAAAGTGTACATGATTGGTGGAGGTAAGGTTGAGTATGATTTGGCATCAAATGCCGGAGCCCGAAAAGCCGAAGAGCAAATTAAACTGAAAAAGTTTGACTATGGTGTAGAAGTTGGACTTGGGTTTCATTTTTATTTCCCCATGTTTATATTAACCCCCGAAGTTAAAATGGGTTGGGGCATTGGCAACCTGCATAGCAGAGATAAAAATCTTAAATTTTCAAGTACGATAGACAAGATTAATTCACGGTCAATCTTCTTTTCATTAACGGTAGAGTAAAGACTGCTCGTTAATAATCGTATCTCCTGTTAAACATATTAATTCTTACGCCGCCGGTAAACATGGTTGTTGTAGTAGCTGTTGGATTAAGTAATGTTTTAGCATGGCGGTAAAGTCCGCTTACTTCAAAGAAAATATTTTCTCTTATTTCGTAAGATACCTGCAGGTAAGCATTTAAAACGGTTGACTTATTACCACTGCCAATTTTAAATCCATCGTTCATAGTACGTGTTGTATAATCCCTGAAGATGTTTGCACCAAAGTTTTTACCGGCACTATCAAGTCCCTGATAATAATAAATGCCCTGTAAAAATACATGCCATTTGGGCGCAGGTTGATAACGTACAATGGCTAAAAATTCCTGAAAATTTGCACCCAGCGGATGTGCCAATGGCTGGTTGTAATGTGTGTAGTTAGAAATAGTATCGTTATGTGTGTAGGTAAAAGGCCTTACCCGGTTTGCTTCCAGTTGTATATCCAGGTTGGGTAAGCCAAAAGCATCAATATATTTTAAACCAACCTGTATACCCCATTTATTTACCCAGCTACCTTTGCTGTTTCTAATTTCGGATAAAACAAATTCATCTAACAATAACTGGCCATACAGTTGTGCTTTGTGGGCAATATTGGCTTTAAAATCAAAACCGGCAATGGCATTATCGGGACTGCCAACTGTGCCTTCAATATGTCTGTAAAAAATGATAGGGTTCAGGTATTGAAAATCAAAACGGTTTTTGCGGCCAAAGATCACACCTTCAAACAACCCAATATTTAGCCACTTGGTTACATTCATACTCAGGTGGTGCATGGCAGCATATTTACGGTCAAGTAAAGTATCGCCTGCTTTTTTAAACTGCGGCATCAACTCCATAAATAAATTCTGGTAATTTATTTTCCAGATACGGGTATTCAATTTTAAAAACAAATTGCTGTTACCCCAGTCGCTTAAAAATAAACTGCGGTAACCATTGCCTATAAAATTTTTATCGTAACCAAACTGCACATCAATGGCATTACCAGCACGTACAGTTATATAACCACGGGCATCAAAATAATCGTAGCCGCTTGTTTTAAATGGTTTGTAAAAACCCACGCCAGGCACGGCTCTAAAGTTGCTAACCTGTTGCTGAAAAAACTGTGGCCCCCTTTCCTGGTTATCTGTTAAGTAAGTGGAGAAACCAATTTTTTTTCCAATAGTACCTCTAAGGGTAACACCTTTGCTGTTTAAATAGATAGGCTTACTATAACCTGTTTCAATACCCTGCACAAATTGAAAAACCGGATTAACCGCCAGAAAAAAATTATTTGTTTTTACTTCTAAAAAATTGGGTTTGGTTTTATAAAAGGTTTTAAGCACAGGCCGTTTGCTTAAAAAATCTTTTTTGGGCCCGGTTACCCATTCGCTGTTATTCATTAAAAAGCTGGTTAGGTTGTATTCGTCCAGATCGGTAAGGCCCTGGCTGTTCCATTCCTGGTATTTATCCTTGTTGGTTGCTTTATCTATATAACCAAGCCTTGCACTATCAATAAACTCCACCTGCTCCACAATATATTTTCTGTTGAATGGCCTTACCGAAGAAAAATTAAGATCCGTATTTCGCTGCTGCTTAATTTCCATACGGTCAACAAAATGCACATCTTTTGATCCCGGGGTTAAAAAAGTAGATTGGGCTGTTGCAAATGCAGGACAAATAAAAAACAATAGTTTGAATAAGCTTTTAATAAATTGCATTAGATAATTTTAGTTTACAGATATTAATATTCAAGTTATGCAAAAATACCTTTTTAAAAACATACAGGTTGTAAATGAAGGAAAAATACAATCATTAGATGTATTAACAAATGCCGAAAGGATTGAAAAAGTTGCAGGAACAATAGAAACAAAGTATAAGGTTATGGAAATAAACGGAGAGGGAAAGCATCTTTTTCCCGGTGTAATTGATGACCAGGTACATTTTAGAGAGCCCGGTCTTACACATAAAGCAACCATCTATACCGAAAGTAAAGCCGCTGTTGCCGGTGGTGTAACCAGTTTTATGGAAATGCCTAATACAGTACCCAATGCCCTAACACCTCAATTGCTGGAAGATAAATATACCATTGCAGCCAATACATCGCTTGCCAACTACTCTTTTTTTATGGGCACCAGCAATAACAATGCTGAAGAAGTTTTAAAAATGAACAACCATAAAAAGGATGTTTGTGGAGTAAAAATATTTATGGGGGCCAGTTCCGGTAATATGCTGGTTGATAGTCATGCAGCATTAGATAAAATATTCAGGGAAAGTGAATTATTGATTGCCACCCATTGCGAAGATGAAAGGATATTAAAAGCAAATTACGAACGCATAAAAAAAGCGAAGGGAGAATTATCTGCAGCTGATCATCCACTCATTAGAGATGAAGAAGCCTGTTTTGAATCTTCGTTAATTGCCATAAAGTTTGCACAGAAATACGGCAGCCGCTTACATATACTGCACATCAGCACCGAAAAAGAATTACAGCTTTTTGGCAACATGATGCCATTGAAAGAAAAACGAATAACGGCCGAAGTATGTGTGCATCATTTACATTTTACGGCTGATGATTATGAAAAGCTGGGTTATAAAATAAAATGCAACCCCGCCATAAAAGCGGCACATAACAAAGAAGCTTTGTGGAAAGGCCTGCTTGACGACAGGCTTGATGTAATTGCCACCGATCATGCACCGCATACCTGGGATGAAAAGCAGGGAGGGTATGAGCATGCACATGCAGGTTTACCGCTGGTGCAGCATCCTTTGTTATTAATGTTGCATTACTACAAAGAAGGAAGAATCTCTTTAGAAAAAATTGCCGAAAAAATGAGCCATGCTGTAGCCGATTGTTTTCAGATTGAGAACAGGGGTTATATACGTGAAGGCTATTTTGCCGACCTGGTGGTGGTTGATAATAATCTGCCATCAACCGTAACCAAAGAAAATATTTTATACAAATGCGGATGGAGCCCTTTAGAGAATTTTACATTTCCTGCATCTATAGAAAAGACTTTTATAAGTGGCAACATGGTATACAGTAATGGAAGCTTTGATGAAGCAACAAAAGGACAACGTTTAACATTTAACAGATAAAAAAGGGGAACGCACATCACCCATAATCTTCTATGATTCATTAGGATAATCTGCGTTAATCATAATCATCATAAAAATCTGCGTTCCACTATGGATATTGACAAAACAACACTTGCCGATCTTTTAATGTTTAACAGTGGAGAAGACGTATCAGTATTCGGCCGACTGGACTTATGCAGCACCGCACATGGCAGCGAACAAATGAAGATCAATTTTTCCACTGCATTAAAAACACAGGAACAAATTGTTGCCGTGCAGCAAACCCTGCAACTTATCATTAAACACCAGCAGCAATGGCCTAAACAAATTTCTAATGGCACGGTGATGGTGGTAGAGAAATTTTTCGATTCGCAGATAAGTACCATTCCTGCACACCCATCCTCATTAGAAGCATACAGTTACAAGCTGCTGCACGGCCCCGACTTTGCCCTGGTAACTTATTCAGCCAAACATTGCTTTGATTTCATAAAAGGTTTTAAGTTGTTGCTGCAATTGTTTTCAGGAGAAAATATTCCTGCACCGCTGCAAAAAGTTTTATCGGCTATTGAAAGAATAGTTACAAAAGATCAGTTTAAAGTTGCAGAACAATATAAAAATGCAGATGAGTTATCCAATGCACAACAACTGGAGCTTGCACATTTTATACGCTATGGGTACAAACATAATATGCTCGACCTGGTAGTGCTGTACGCACAAATTGATGCCTGGTATGGCATGGCCAGGGCAGTACAAAAATTTGAATTGATATTTCCTGACTTTGTACAAAATGACCAGCCTGTTATTGAAGCAAAAGGTTTGTATCATTTACTGGTGCAGCAACCCGTGGCTTATGATGTGGTGCTGAATCAAAAAACAAACTTTCTTTTTTTAACCGGGGCCAACATGGCCGGCAAAAGCACTTTCATTAAATCGGTGGGCGCTTCTGTTTTTCTGGCGCATGTTGGTATGGGGGTGCCGGCACAGCAAATGAAATTGACCTTGTTTGATGGTATGCTCAGCAATATAAACGTGGTGGATAATATTGCCAAAGGCGAAAGTTATTTTTACAACGAAGTGCAGCGTATTAAGGCCACCATCACCAAAATAAGCGATGGTAAAAAATGGCTAATACTGATTGATGAACTCTTTAAAGGTACCAATGTGCAGGACGCTATGAAGTGCAGCAGTACCGTCATTGAAGGGTTTTTGAAAATAAAGAATTCGCTGTTCATCCTCTCCACCCATTTATACGAAATTGGCGAAGAGTTGAAAAAACACCCCAATATTGATTTTAAATATTTCGAAACATCGGTCATCAACGACCAGCTACATTTTCCTTACCAGTTAAAAGACGGTATCAGTAACGACAGGCTGGGTTATTTGATATTGAAGAGAGAGGGAGTGGTGGATATGTTGGAGAAGATGTAGTTTATTTCTTATAGTATGAAGATCATCTTAATAATAATACTGTCCTCCATTTTTCTTTTTTCCTGTAAACGGAAAGAAAATTTATATTATGACTCTGATTTGGTAATAGTTGATTTACTTCATCAAAATAGTAAAGCATATTTTGTTTTTGATATTTTGATTGGTTCTTCTTTAAGTTGGCCTGAATCTGCAATATGCAGATACAACGAAGACTCCAGCCGGGTAAAAATATTTATTAAAAAATATAGAATAATGTTGGAAAAAAGAGAGCCATTTGAAAATTCTGACATTAGATTGGTTAAGGATTTACCAGAGATAGTACTGACTTATGACGATAAAAGAGATAGTCTTAAAAAAAGTATGTCATACGTAATTATTTTATCAGGCTCGGTTAAATCTGTTAAACTCCCGAATTAGCCCTACTCGTTTTTATCATCTTTACAAGCTCAAGTGCACTAAACAGCACAGGCAAATTATAAAGCAGTATTTTATTATTATCTTACTTCAATAATAATTGCTAATGAAAAGATCACTACTGCTTATCACCGGTTTCTTAATTCTCATGGCCACCGAAATACTCCGTGTTTATTTCATCATGCCTTTTCCCGGCAGCCAGAAAAGCGACACGATACAAATTGCTTATTTCCTACACAATTATATCTGGTGGTTCAGGGTATTGGGATTGATTTTGTTTGTGCCGCCGATGATCTACATTTTTCGTAACAGCCGCTGGTGGAAAAAGATCTTTCTTGCATTTTTTGTTTTACTCTATGCCACTGTTTTTTATGCTTTCAATTTTAAATTCCTGGCCGATAAAATGTTTTATCAGTCTAAAACTAAAATACTGGCAACCGTAGCAGCCAATAAAGTTGACAGCACAAAACTAGTTATTGGCGTTGCGGTAAACGGCCAGGCAAAAGCTTATCCCCTAGAAATAATCGGCTATCATCACCAGGTTGTGGATACGGTGGGTGGCGAGCCGGTATTGGTTACATACTGTTCTGTTTGCAGAACGGGCAGGGTTTTTAGCCCGTTTGTAAATGGCAAATTTGAAAAATTCCGTTTGGTAGGCATGGATCACTTTAATGCCATGTTTGAAGATGCAACTACTAAAAGCTGGTGGCGGCAGGCAACAGGTAAAGCGGTTGCAGGTAAGCTAAAAGGAACGGCGCTAAAAGAAATTGAATCTGCACAAATGAGCCTTGGTGCCTGGATACGAAAATACCCAAACACAACAATATTGCAACCCGATACTTTATTTGCAAACCATTACAAAGGGCTTGAGGGTTTTGATGAAGGCATTATTAAAAGCGGCCTTGAAAAAAGAGACAGCGCTTCCTGGAAATTTAAATCGTGGGTGGTGGGAATAGAAATTGCCGGCCATGCAAAAGCATACGACTGGAATGAACTGGTAAAACAAAGGGTGATCAATGATACTTTTCAGCATTTAAATTTAGTGTTAGTACTGGAAAATGACAACCGCTCTTTTCATGTATGGAACAGGAAGCTGAATGATATGCTACTTGTGTTTACTTTTGATGCTGCTGCACAAACTTTAAAAGATACTGCAACCAACTCGGTCTGGAATATGAATGGCGAATGTGTTGAAGGAGTTTTGAAAGGCAACCGTCTTTCTGCAATACAGGCCTACCAGGAGTTTTGGCATAGCTGGGAGAGTTTTCATCCGGGCACAGGGAAGTACAAAAATTAACTTGATGAAGCTTATATGCTAATTATAAATTATTAACTTTGAGAAATGAAAATGATTGTAAATACAAAATCAAAAAAGCAGGAAAAAGTGATTAAGACTTTTCTTGAAGACCTTGATATTGAATTTTCAATGGTTGAGGAAGAAGCAGCTGTTTATAAAATATCTCCTGCAAAGCAGCTCACCAAAAAGGAAAAGCAAATACTGGAAAATCTTTCAAAATCTGTTGACTTTGTAAATAAGCATCGAAAAGGAAAAGTAAAGGCCAAACCCTTTAATCAATTTTTGAATGAGCTTTAGTATTATAACAACCCCACTTTTTGAAAAGGAACTAAAGCAACTGGCAAAGAAATACCCTTCGGTTAAAAATGATATTATTGATTTAGCGACTACACTTTTGAAAGAACCTAAGATGGGAACCGCTCTTGGTAATGATTGTTATAAAATACGAATGGCAATTACTTCAAAAGGAAAAGGGAAGTCTGGCGGAGCAAGGGTTATCACGTTTGTTCAGATAATTGAAACAACCATTTATCTTCTTTCTATTTACGATAAAGCCGATACTTCCAATATATCCGATAAAATATTGAAAGAAATATTGTATGGCTTAAAGTGATTTTATACTTTTTACCGCTATATGAAATTTCTTATACTTTCCCATTAAACTTTTTCTAACTTTATCCAAAATTCATACCCATGCTGGTTAAAACTTTTGGCAGTGCTGTTTATGGAGTAGAGGCAATTACTATTACAGTTGAAGTAAGCGTAAACAACCAGGGCCAAAACTATTATATTGTTGGCCTGCCCGATAATGCCGTTAAAGAAAGCCTGCAGCGTGTGGAGAGTGCTATAAAGAGCAATCATTATTTTATGCCCCGTACCAAGCTGGTGGTAAACCTGGCACCGGCCGATATAAAAAAAACCGGTACCGCTTTTGATCTTCCTATTGCAATAGGTACATTGGGTGCAACGGAGCAAATTGAAAATCCTGAAAGATTAAGTGAATATGTAATTATGGGCGAGCTAAGCCTTGATGGAGAAATACGCCCCATCAAAGGTGCATTGCCTATTGCCATTCAGGCACGTAAGGAAGGTTTTAAGGGATTGATCGTTCCCAAACAAAATGCAAGAGAAGCGGCCATGGTAAACAACTTAAATGTTTACGCAGTAGAACACATTACCGAAGTGATTGAATTTTTTAATAACGAAGAATCTATACAACCAACCATTGTAAATACCCGTGAAGAATTTGCACATGCACAAAGCGATTTTGAAATTGATTTTTGCGATGTAAAGGGACAGGAAAATATTAAACGGGCGCTGGAGATTGCAGCAGCAGGCGGACACAATGCTATTTTAATTGGTCCGCCCGGTGCCGGTAAAACCATGCTGGCAAAGCGTTTGCCAACCATACTGCCGCCGCTAAGTTTGCAGGAAGCATTGGAAACAACCAAAATTCATTCTGTTGCAGGCAAACTTCCTGAGAATTCTACATTGATTTCCAAGCGGCCATTCAGGAGTCCGCACCACACCATTAGCGACGTAGCTTTGGTTGGCGGCGGCGGCATTCCACAGCCCGGTGAAATTTCTTTAGCTCATAATGGCGTTTTATTTTTAGATGAACTGCCTGAATTTAAACGACAGGTTTTGGAAGTTATGCGCCAGCCAATGGAAGAAAGAAAAGTAACTATTTCAAGAGCAAAAGTTGCATTGGATTTTCCTGCATCGTTTATGTTGATAGCCAGTATGAACCCATGCCCCTGTGGCTTTTTTAATCACCCCGAAAAAGAATGTACCTGTCCGCCGGGCGCTGTTCAAAAATATTTAAATAAAATTTCGGGGCCATTGCTGGACAGGATTGATTTGCATGTGGAAGTTACGCCTGTTGCTTTTAGCGAACTATCATCTGCGCAGCAATATGAAAAAAGCAGCAGCATACGAGAGCGTGTAATTAAAGCCAGAGAAATACAGGAAGACCGGTATAAAAATAATGAAGGTGTTTATGCCAATGCACAAATGAGCAGTAAACAGCTTAAAGAAATTTGTGTAATAACCACAGCCGGCCAAAATTTATTAAAAGTGGCGATGGAAAAATTAAACCTCAGTGCCCGTGCCTATGACCGTATTTTAAAAGTAAGCCGCACCATTGCCGATCTTTCGGCTAGTGAAGATATAAAGCCGGAGCATTTGGCAGAAGCCATACAATACCGCAGTTTAGATAGAGAAGGATGGGGAGCTTAATTAATTAAGAATGAAAAATTAAAAATGCCCCCAATTCCGAGGGCTATTTGAACCTTCCAAAATTCTTAATTCTTAATTTTTCATTTGTAATTTTTCAATATTTCTGCCATCTTGCCATAAAATGCTTTACTTGTACGATATTTGATGCATTGATTTTTTTCGATGTATACTTAAACATAACTACTGAATGAAAATATTACTCCGCTATTTGAAGCCTTATAAATGGCTGGTGGCACTTACCTTAACTTTAGCTGCTATCAATATTGGTTTTTCACTTGTTGATCCTATCCTGTTGGGAAAGCTCATTAATCTTGCTAATGACCACCAGGGCAGTAATGAGCCATTTAATTACGATCGGTTTTTCTATTCTTTTTCCTGGAGTAAACCCGGCGTTTGGTATATCCTGGCAGCTTCTATAACAGTAGCCATGATAAGCCGGATTGCAAAAGCATTTCAGGATTATTTTTTAAATGTGGTGATACAAAAATTTGGTGCCAAGGTTTTTACTGATGGCCTGCAACACGCCATGAAACTGCCTTACCAGGAATTTGAAGACCAGCGCAGCGGCGAAACACTTTCTATTTTAACCAAGGTACGGTCGGATGTGGAAAGGTTTATGACCAATTTTATCAACATTTTATTTGGTGTAATTATAGGAGTGGTATTTGTATTTGTGTATGCCGCCGTTTATATACACTGGAGTATTCCCGTTGCTTATATAGTAGGTATTTTATTACTGACTGTTATTACCAATTTTCTCAGCAAAAAAATAAAAATAATACAAAAAAATATTGTTGGCGAAACCACAGCCCTGGCTGGTTCTACAACCGAATCGCTTCGCAATATTGAACTGGTAAAAAGCCTTGGGCTTACCGAACAGGAAGTAAAAAGATTGAATAAAAACACCTACAAAATTCTTGGACTGGAACTTAAGAAAGTAAAAAAAATCCGTAGCATCAGTTTTATACAGGGCACATTTGTAAATACATTAAGGCAGGTAATTCTGTTTATTTTGATGTACCTCATCTTTCATAATCAAATGAACGCAGGGCAACTGGTAACCATGCAGATATTTTCTTTCTTCGTTTTTGGCCCGCTGCAGGAGATTGGTAACATACTGCTGTCTTACCGTGAGGCTGAAGCTTCTTTAAATAATTTTCATAACCTGATGATAAAAGAACCGGAGCAGGAGCCGGCTAATCCAAAACAACTCAACAATATTGAAACACTTTCTTTTAAAGCCGTTTCTTTTAAACATAAATCAGCTACACATAAAGCCATCAACAACATCAGCTTTGATGCAAAGATTGGCGAAACCGTTGCCTTTGTTGGCCCTTCGGGCTCTGGCAAATCTACACTGATGAAATTACTGGTTGGTTTATACCGCCCGCTTGAAGGAAAGATCATGTACAATAATTTAGACGAAACCGAAATACTTTTTGATGACCTGCGCAAACAGATTGGTTTTGTAACACAGGATACCAATTTATTCAGTGGAACCATACGTGAAAACCTGATGTTTGTAAACCCTGCGGCCAGCGAAGAAACATTGAATGATGTGCTGGTAAAAGCAAGTTGTACAGGCTTGCTTGCCAGGGCAGAGAAGGGTTTGGATACGATGATTGGCGAAGGTGGTTTAAAATTATCGGGCGGAGAAAAGCAGCGTATTTCCATTGCCCGTGCTTTACTGCGCCAGCCGCATTTATTAATTTTTGATGAAGCTACTTCAGCACTCGATTCATTAACTGAAGAAGAGATTACGAATACCATAAGAGATCTGTCTTCTCAAAAAGGGCAGATAACTATTTTAATTGCACACCGCTTAAGCACCATCATGCATGCCGACAGAATTTATGTGCTGGAAAAAGGCGATGTGGTGGAAACAGGATCGCATGAAAAACTGCTGGAAGAAAAAGGTTTGTATTTTGCTATGTGGCGCCAGCAGATTGGTGAAAGAAAAAGACCAACACAATCAATTCCATCATTAAATTAATATCCATGTCAGCAATTCAAATTTTAGGTTTACTTGCCGGTACTATTACCTCCATCACTTTTTTGCCACAGGTAATACATATCTGGAAAACAAAATCGGCAAAAGATCTTTCGTTGATGATGCTGTTGTTATTGATACTGGGTGTTTTATTATGGCTTTCTTACGGTTTACTGGTAATGGATGCTGCAATAATTTATACTAATAGCATGGTGCTGGTCATGAGTTTTATTTTGCTGTTTTTTAAACTAAAATACAAGTAGGTGTATCTTTTGTTACAGAAAACAAAAACAGCTTTGTTAACTTTGCATTCATGTCTAAAAAACCAACCACCAATTATTTCTGGAGTGTATTAACTATGAAATGCCCAAGGTGCAGACGTGGAAATATGTTCACAGATGCAAATCCATATAAAAGCCTCAAGCTTTCTCACATATTTAATATGCCAGATAACTGCCCGGTTTGTAAACAAAAATATGATTTGGAAGAAGGCTTTTGGTTTGGAACCGGTTATGTAAGTTATGCACTGGCAGTTGCAGTTTCTGTTGCAACTTTTGTAGCCTGGGTTGTATTGATTGGTATTTCAACAGATGATAACCGCATATTCTGGTGGCTGGGAATAAATACAATTATATTGGTTGCAACACAACCCTGGCTCATGCGCCTTAGCCGTGTTTTGTACATGCGTATTTTTGTTAAGTACGATGAAAATTATGAAACCACAAAACCGGTAGAGTTGCATTAATCATCACTCTTTTTAAAAATATCGGTAAAAATATTTTCTTTATCAAGTTCTTCAATATCACTTAATACCAGTTCAATAGCTTTGGTGCTTTTGTTTATTTCCAGCAACGATAAAATAATGGAGAGAAGCAAAAAAATAAGACTGGCTGCAAATATCCAGTGTGCAACCAATATCCAGTTACGAAAAAGTGCATACATACACAATACACAACAAAGAAAACTTAAAACGCCCAGTGCCTGCATATAACGTATCAGGTTTAACCTGCTACGTATATTTTTAATCTGACTTAAAATATTTTTTTCTTTTTCTCCACGGTTATATTCTTCATGCAGTTTACGTACCAGTGTTGCCAGCGATAAAAAACGGTTGGTATAAGCCAGCATTAATAAAGTAATTGCCGGAAACAATAATGCAGGTGTGTTGATATTAATATCGATCATGTTACAAAGTAACTTTCTTTTTTTGATCTTTTTTACCCGCAATCCATTTTTGTGCTTTATAGCCCAGCCAGGCACTGGCTGCACCAACAAGTGCACCTGCAACAACATCGCTTGGGTAATGAACGCCCTGGTACATACGTGCCCAGCCAACGCTTGCAGCAAAAATATAAGCCGGGGTAATAACGTACCACTTGCGGTATCTTAATGAAACAGATGTAGCAATACAAAATGCTGCAGATGTATGACCTGATGGAAAAGATAGCCCTGCTTCGGTATCATCTCTGTTAACAATGAACGGATATTTTGCAAAAGGGCGTTGCCTGTTCACTATATGTTTTACAGATTTTGTTACAAGAGTAGATGCAAGAAATGCAGCACCCATATACAAGGCATCCTGTTTCATTTTTTTATCATGCAGAATAAAACCGGTTATGGCAAGTCCTGCAGGTATACCAATGCTGAGTGGTGTTACAGCATCTGCATTTAGTTTAAAATAAGTATTCTTAAAAGCAGATTCGTTTTTATTAATGGGTTTCAAAATATCAATATCAGTATTTTGCGAAAAAACAGTTGTCTGTATTACAGTCAGTAAAACTAGCAGGCAGATATTGAATTTGATACGCATTTGAAGATTTGAATTATTATTGTAAGATAATTCAAAGCGAAATCAAAACCGGTTGATGATGAAAAAAATTGTTCTTTATGTGCATACAACAGCCGGACTGTTATCAGGGCTGTTTATTTTATTGATGTCGTTATCCGGTGCAGCCCTGGTGTTTCATGAAGAATTGGATACGGTCCGGAATTCTTTTTTTGACCCGGGAACTTACCGCATCCCCGTGGATAGTGCTTACGGGGTAATACAAAAAGCATATCCGCATGCACAGGTAAGCAATTGCGAAATACGAAGTACAGGAGTTTTTTCTTTTTTCATTTATGATTCTTCTTATAAAAAAGGAGAAAAGGCAATGGAAGTTTTTGTGCATAACCAAACAGGAAGCATCGCAGGGAAAAGAGGAGCCGGTGATAGCTTTGTGAGTTGGTTATCTAAATTCCATAATTCATTTCACCTGGGTAAAACCGGTGAGTGGCTGCTTGGTTTTTTTGCACTGGTATTTTTATTGAGTATCATCACCGGTTTTATGCTGTTCAGAAAAAAGATAGTAGCTGTTTTATTATTCAGAAAATCGGCGTATAAAAAAAATAACCTGCACCAAATTATTGGAGTATGGGCCCTTGTATTTAACCTGATGATTGCCGTTACCGGTTTCTGGATGCAGCGATATGTTTTTAAAAAAGAATTTTATGCATCATACAATTATACACCTGTTTTAAAAGCTTCACCACCGCTCTCTTTTAAATTTGATTCGGCTTATAACGAAATAAAAAAAGCCTACCCCGATTTTACTGCCGCTGTAATTTATTTTGCACAAAGCAACAGCGGTAAAACTGCGGTGTATGGCAGCCGTGCCTCCAATGCATATATTCACTCCAAAAAATTTGCCGATGCTATTATGTTAGACAGTGCCGGTGCCATTGCCAAAACAAGAATGATAAATGAGAACAGTGCAGATGATAAGTATGACATCATCAACTCTCAATTGCACATGGGTAAATTCGGCGGGCTTGGAATTAAGATTATTTATTTTCTTTTTGGATTGACGGGTGGGTTGTTGAGTATTACAGGGTTTTTGTTGTGGTGGAGGAGAAGGAAGCAAAAATAAAATTGCCGGGAAGTCGGTAAGGCGTTGTTCAGATTTGCTGAACGTTTCCCCGGCAAAAAATAAATTTCGGTTTATAATCTATTTCGCCAAATTCAAACTCAATGGCACATTCACTTTAATGCTAAAATTTCTTCCCATATTAAAAACACCGTTTCTTCCGGTTGCTATATTTTCTTCGGTATATTTTAAACGGCTCAAATGATTTTGATAAGCCACATCCCCAATATTTAAAGCGCTGAACGAAAGACTGAACAAAGTTTGGTTTTTCTTATTTACGATATCAGCACCAAAGCCTGCATTTAGCAAAGTATATCCCGATGTGCTGGTTTCGGTATTGTAGGTGGTGAATACATTTTTTTTACTGAAAGTATTATCTACTTCAAGCTTTACATACAGATTGCGAATATTGTTCGTGACTTTATTAAAGCTGCCTTTAAATTCCGTTACTAATTTCGATGCAGGAATAAAGGGCAGATATTTATTGCCTTCAATGGGCGTTCTTAATTGTCCGCTTACTATTGAAAAAGTGTTTAAAATATGCAGCCAGTCCAGCGGATGCGGATGAATATCAACCGTGGCCTCCAGGCCTGTTAAGGCAGCTTTGGTTTGATCGAATTTAAAAGCAGTTAACAGGTCGCCGTTAACATTCACCAAACTATCGCCACCACCTGTGGCTTCTAACTTTCTGTAAAAAATAAAATTATTAAAGTTGTTATAAAATGCACTCAGCCCAATTGAAATATGTTCAGCACTGTATTCAATGCCGCCATCAAACTGCAAACTTGTTTCGCTTTTTAAATTGTTGTTGCCATATTCGTAGCGTATGGTGCCTTCATGTGCGCCATTACTTGCCAGCTCCGGAATGCTGGGCGCTCTGAAGCCTCTTGCAACATTAAATTTTAAATTTATTGCATTGCTAACCTGTGCCGCCAAACCAATACTGCCCGATACATTTGAAAAAGAATTTTTAAAAGCATTGCCTTTAATAGAAGTACCATCTAATAAATTGCCTGCATTTATATTTCGGTTATCAAAACGTACACCACCACTAAGTGTAAGTTTTTTAATTGTTTTTTGTGAGAAGGCATAAATACCAAAATCAAAAAGATTGTAATTGGGTATTAACTGCTCAACACCACGGTTCGTGTTGTTTTGCTGCATACCATTAATTCCAAAAGAAGTTTTCCATCCTTTCATTTCGGCCAGGCGGTATTGTGCAGTGTATGTAATTGTTTTCAAATCAAAATATAAAGAACGTTCCTCCTTATCATCGGGGTTGCCAAACTCTTCCCGCTGGTTTTGCTGGTAACCAATATTAAAGGTGAGTTGGTTTTTGCCAATCTTAATATTGTTATCTAAAGCAATTTTAAAATGGCGGATGTGTTGATAAGGTATCAGCGGAGAAATTGTTTTAAAATCCCGGTTGGTTGCTCTTTCAGTTATTCCGCCTGCAAGGTTTTTTATAAAATAACCGGCGCTGTCTCTTTCACCTTCAATCAATCCGGCTTTTAAATTAAAACTGCTGACTAGTAAATGGCTGAAACCCCATTTGGCATTGAAGCCTGCATAGCCGCCAATATTATTCTCGGTAAACTTTGAATTAAATACCCGGCCATCGTATTTGTTTTTATAATCGCCGGCAGCTTTGTTGGAAGTATAGATGTTCCAGTTAAAACCTTTTTTGTTTCCGCCTACATTGAAATTTATAGTTCTTAAATTATTATTGGTTTGATAGTTACTGGAAAGATTAGCCTTTATGGTATTAACAGGTACCGGCACATTGGTAATAATATTTACAACACCCGCCATGGCATCGCTACCGTAAATGATAGAAGCCGGGCCTTTCAGTAATTCAATCTTATGTACACTGGCTTCGTCGACTTCAATGCCGTGCTCATCGCCCCATTGTTGCCCTTCTTGTCGTACACCATCATTGATGGTGAGCACACGGTTATAACTGAGGCCACGTATCACCGGTTTTGAAATGGCCGGGCCGGTTGCCAATGTTGATACGCCACCAATTTTTGTAAGCGATTCAATAATATTGGAAGAAGTATTTCTGAAAAAATCTTCCTTACGCATAACACTTACTGCAAACGGAACTTTCTTTAATTGTGTGGCACCTGTTACACCTGTTACTACCACAGCATTGTTTTCAATGATGGATTCAGTTAGTGCAAAATCTTTTTTTATGTCGTTTTTTATTTCGATACTTTCTATGATATTGCTGTAGCCGATATGGGATATCTCTATAAGGTGAATGCCCTGGGGAATATTGCTGATTAAAAAATTACCGGAAGCATTGGTTGATGTGCCAGACCTGATATCGGAAATATAAACAGTTGCACCCTCAATGGCAGCACCGGTTTTGGCATCGGTTATTTTACCGGAAAAGGTGCCGTTTACCGGAATGTATTTTTTTACAGGCTCATTAAATGAACTGCTTTTTGAAAAAGAATTTGTACTGCTTACTAAGATGATAAGTAACGTTAAGAACGGGATTGATAAACTACGCATAGATACTGTTTTAATAAATGTTCAATTTCTGTAAGTGTATTTTCATCTGGTAAAATGAAAAAACACTTACCGGTGTAAGAATAAATATTAAACAGCAGGTGGCCCACGTAAAGAATAAAGGAAGTATGGTGAAGAAGTATATTGAACCTGCGGTTCAGCCTTAAATAAAGAAAAGGATTGTGCAGGGTAACTGATGATTGCTTTGTCAGGTTCCGTAAAAGGAGATTCTGCAACTACATGATCGCAGTGGCAATTGAAAGTTTGTTTGCCTAACTGGTCACCCTTTTTATGTACATAGTTTTTAAAGGTGTCGGTATGGTTAACCAGCCAGTTATGAAAAACAATTGTAGGCGTAATGCTAAATGCAAACAGCATCAGCATGGCAGCGGCTACAATTTTTTTTATAATCTGGTTTTTAAACAAAGTTTATTTTTTGCTACAACGTTGCAAATATAGATATTCTTTGTAAGAAAGTGCCTATTGGCGCATTCTTTTTTCAATCTATCACAATTAATATAACCTGTTGGGATGTTAAGAAAGCAAAAGGCGAACTATATTTTGGTTATCTGAAAAATAAAAGACGTTCAACTAAACCTTGATAAATTAACAAAGTCTTACACAAACAAAAATTTTTTACCATGCAAAATTTAAAGCAGTTTCTTTTACTTGTTGTGTGCGTTATTGCCACAGCAGTAAATGCAAAAGCACAAACAGATTCTACCGGAATGCCCGGCGATAATTTCAGTCTGCAGGGCGCTTTGGAAATGTTTAAACAATCTTCTTCTGTTGAAGAATTTGAAAAACTGATCAACACAGAAAGTAAAAATGTAAATAATCTTGACCTGAATGGCGATGGAGATATTGATTACATAAAAGTAATTGATAAGGCCAGCAAAGATGTTCATGCTTTTATTTTACAGGTTGCTGTATCTGAAACAGAGAACCAGGATATTGCTGTTATAGAACTGGAAAAAACAGGCGATACCACAGCTATACTTCAAATAATTGGCGATGAAGAAATTTATGGCGAGCAGGTAATTGTGGAAGCATCTGATGAAGGAGATGAAGTAGAAAGCGATAATGATGGCAAAGGCAGCGGGCCTTCATTTAATTACAATTACAACGAAGTCAGCCGCATTATAGTAAATGTTTTCTACTGGCCATCGGTTCGTTTTGTTTATCGTCCGGCTTATGTGCCCTGGGTTTCTCCATGGAGATGGAGGCATTACCCCGGTTGGTGGAGGCCATGGCGCCCTGTAAGATGGCATGTGTTTCATCCGAGGCGTTTGGTATATCATCGCCATTGTGCAGTTGTGCGTACGCATAGAGTGGTAGTGGCACACAGGGTTTACACACCACATAGGGCAAGCTCGGCAGTTGTAAGAACCAGAACAACAGTTGCCCGTAATAATTACAAAGTTACCCGTACCAGAACCCGTGTTACCGGCCCAAGAGGAAATACCAGGGTAAGAACAAACACAACGATACAGAGAAGAGGTGGAAATGATGATGACAGAAAAAGAAAAAGAGGAAGAGGGTAAAATTTTCTAAATAAAATTATTGAGCTGCAGGTTTTAACCTGCAGCTTTTTTTTGACCTCACCCCAAACCCCTCTCCAAAAGGAGAGGGGCTTAGAGCCCTATGTAGCAAGCGCTTTATAAAATTGGAAATTTAAAAGCACATCAATGAAAATTAAATTATCTTGATTGAAAATCGATTTTATGGCTCAATATATTTTAGCACTCGATCAGGGCACCACCAGCTCCCGTGCAATTATTTTTGATGAAAGAGGAAGCATCATCTGCACAGCTCAAAAAGAGTTTACACAAATTTTTCCGCAGCCGGGTTGGGTTGAGCATGATGCCAATGAAATATGGAGCACACAATTGGGTGTGGCCGCAGAAGCGATTACCAAGGCTGGGTTATCTCCCGAAAATATTGCAGCCATCGGCATTACAAACCAAAGAGAAACAACCGTTGTTTGGGAACGGGCAACCGGCAAACCCATTTACAATGCCATTGTTTGGCAGGATAGAAGAACCGCTGCTTTTTGTGATGAGCTGCGTGCAAAAGGATTGGATAAAATGATACAGGAGAAAACAGGATTGATCGTTGATGCTTATTTTTCGGCCAGTAAAGTAAAATGGATTTTGGATAATGTGGCAGGTGCCAGAGCAAAAGCAGAAAAAGGCGAATTGTGTTTTGGAACTATTGATACCTGGCTTGTCTGGAATTAAACCAAGGGGCAAATTCATGTAACGGATGTATCCAATGCATCACGTACTATGTTGTGCAATATACATACACTGCAATGGGATGGAGAACTGGAAAAAATATTTGATATACCCGGTAACATGCTGCCGCAAATACGGAGCAGCAGCGAAGTGTATGGCACTACACAAAATATTTTAACATC
>JAYUZB010000234.1:0-3785 GCA_043752185.1 Chitinophagaceae bacterium | reverse complement strand
TACCCTTACCGGTAAATACAGTTTCGATGGCAAACTGGTAAAACTGAGTTATACTGAAGGCCGTGGACCTAATGCAAAAGAAACCATTTTAAGCGGTGTTTCAACAGGCAATGTATGGAGCGGTCGTGGCAGCGATGCACAGGGAAATTTATTTACATGGACCGCCACTTTTGATAAAAAAATGGAACCTAAAGCCGATAGTGCAAGACCTAAACAACCATTGGTTTTAGGAAAAGTAACCTATCCTTTTTTAAGTAATGGTTGGGAAGAAATGCCAAAGGCAGAAAACTTCTTAATTAAAAACGCAACCGTTTGGACCAGTGAAAAAGTTGGCAAACTTGAAAACACCGATGTATTGGTGAAGGACGGAAAGATTGCTGCTGTAGGAAAAAATCTTGCAGACGCAACAGCCAAAGTTATTGATGGCTCCGGCAAACATGTTACTGCCGGCATCATTGATGAACACTCACATATTGCATCGGCATCTACCAACGAAGGCGGACAAAGTGTTACTTCCGAGGTGAGAATTGGCGATAACATCAACCCGGATGATATGAATATTTACCGCCAGCTGAGTGGCGGTGTTACCAGCTCTCATATTCTGCATGGCTCGGCAAATACGATTGGCGGACAAACACAATTAATAAAACTGCGCTGGGGTGCCAATGATCAGGATATGAAATTTGCCGGCGCCGATGGATTTATAAAATTTGCCCTGGGCGAAAATGTAAAAAGAAGTTCGGCCACACAGGGTAATACCCGTTTTCCTGACACCCGCATGGGTGTTGACCAGGTTTTTATGGATGCTTTTCAACGGGCATCTGATTACCAGACTGCATGGAAAACAGCTGATGAAAATAATAAGAAGAAAGGCGCAGCACCCATGACAGTTCGCAGAGATCTGGAACTGGATGCACTGGTTGAGATCATGAATAAAAAAAGATTTATTACCTGCCACTCGTATGTACAAAGCGAAATTAATGCAGCTATGAAAGTGGGCGATAAATTTGGTTTTACTTTCAACACCTTCACCCATATTTTAGAAGGTTATAAAGTTGCTGATAAAATGAAAGCGCATGGTGCAGCTGTATCAACTTTCAGCGACTGGTGGAATTATAAAATGGAAGTGGTAGATGCTATTCCTTACAATGCATACATCATGCACAAAGTAGGATTGAATGTTGCTATTAATTCAGATGATGCAGAGATGGCCCGCCGCTTGAACCAGGAAGCCGCCAAGAGTGTGAAATATGGCGGTATGAGTGAAGAAGAAGCCTGGCAAATGGTAACCATCAACCCTGCAAAAATGCTGCATGTTGATGGCAAAGTGGGAAGCATAAAAGTTGGTAAAGATGCCGACCTGGTTGTTTGGAGCGATAATCCTTTATCTATTTATGCCAGGGCAGAAAAAACAATTGTTGATGGAATCATTTATTTCGACAGGGATAAAGATGCAGCCATGCGTATTCAGAATAAAAATGAAAAAGCAAGATTGATACAAAAATTAACCATTGCAAAAAGAACCGCAACACCGGGTGCAGCTGGTGCTGTGGGTGGCCGTGGGGCCAGGCCCAGGTTTGAAGTAATTAACAGCTGCGCCGATCATGATCATCACAATCATGGTTTATTGGGCATTGATGCTGATGATGTAGAAAACAATAATTGATAAATATAAAAGCTGTCAGCCTGAGCATGTCGAAGGCGGAATGAAACTGAAACAACCCGGTTTCGACAACATTTCGACAAGCTCAATACAACCTGACAGTTCTTAAATAAAAAACAAATAACATGAAAAAAATATTTTTTTATATAAGCTGTCTTTTTGCAATAACCAATGTTACAGCGCAGGAAACCATACTGCCTGCCTTGCCGCAAAAAGAAACCATTGCATTAACCAATGCCACTATTCATGTGGGCAATGGCCAGGTAATTAATAACGGCACTGTTGTTTTTAAAAATGGAAAAATAACAGAAGTAGGTGCCGCTGCTGCTACTGCCGGGACAAAAGTTATTGACTGTAAAGGCAAACATATTTATCCTGGTTTAATTTTAACCGCATCGCAACTGGGTTTGGTAGAAGTGCCAAGCAACCGGGCAACCGTTGATGGTTCAGAAATTGGCGAAATGAATCCGAGCATCCGCTCGCTGGTTGCATACAATACCGATTCAAAAGTAACCAACACGTTACGCACCAATGGCATTTTATTAGCCAATGTAATTCCGGCAGGTGGTATTATCTCCGGTTCATCTTCTGTAGTGCAGTTAGATGCATGGAACTGGGAAGATGCAGCATACAAAACAGATGTAGCCATTCATTTTCGTATGCCTTCTTTATTAAACAGGCGTGGCGGCAGAGGCGGCGGCTTTGGCGTGCAACAGGCACCTTCAGATCCTGTAAAAACCGGGCTGGAGCAGATTGAAAAAGTGAAAGTATTTTTTAGGGAAGCAAAAGCATACCTGGCCGAAAGCAAACACGAAAACACCAACCTAAAATTTGAAGCAGTTAAAAATTTGTTTGATAAAAAACAAAAGCTATTCATTCATTGCAATATTGTAAAAGAGATGTTGCTGGCTGTTGATTTTACAAAAGAGTTTGGTTTTGATGTAGTGCTTGTTGGTGCGGTTGACAGCTGGCAGATTGCCGATCTGTTGAAGCAAAATAATATTGCGGTTATCTTAAACCAGTTGCACGATCTACCTGCCATGATTGATGATGATATTGATCAGCCATTTAAAATACCAGCCATGTTACAAAAAGCTGGTGTATTATTTACCATTAACGATGATGATGGCAACACCCGCTACCGCAACCTGCCTTTTAATGCAGGCACTGCTGCCACTTATGGCTTAAGTAAAGAAGAAGCACTTAGTGCCATCACTATAAATGCAGCAAACATTTTAGGCATTGCCGATAAAACCGGCAGTATTGAAACCGGTAAAGACGCCAACATTGTTGTAAGCGAAGGCGATATTTTGGATATGCGTACAAATATTATTACGCAGGCTTTTATACAAGGCCGCCAGATTGATCTGAACAATAAACAAAAGCAACTGGCAGAAAAGTATGAGACGAAGTATGGGATAAAATAAAAACGCTCTACTAAATTTGAAAAGCAGGATTGATGAAAATTGATCCTGCTTTTTATATTAATACCTGTGCAGTTTAGTACCTGTTATCCCTATTCATTTATCTTATCTTTGCTCATTAACGATAAACCTATGCAACGAATTGCAGAATCAGAACTTATCATCAACAGCCGCGGTGCCATTTATCATTTAGATGTAAGGCCCGAAGAACTGGCCGAAACCATCATAGTAGTTGGCGATCCGGAACGGGTTAAAAAAGTAAGTGCTCATTTTGATAAAATTGAACACCAGTTACAGCATCGTGAATTCATCACACATACCGGTTATATTGGTAACAAACATATCTCTGTAATTTCTACCGGTATTGGCCCCGATAATATTGATATTGTTTTTAACGAACTGGATGCGCTTGCTAATATTGATTTTGAAACAAGGTTGATAAAAGATAAACTTACCAAACTCAATATCATCCGCTTTGGCACATCGGGTTCTTTACAGGCCGATATCCCTGTTGATAGTTTTGTGGCATCAACACATGGCCTGGGTTTGGATAACCTGCTTAACTTTTACAGTTACGAAAAAACTGCAGCAGATAAAGTGATGATTGATGCATTCATCAGCCAGACAAATTTAGATACCGCCATCACCAATCCGTATGCATTCAGCGGCAGCGAAATATTATTACAAAAATTCGGTTC
>JAYUZB010000233.1:0-9529 GCA_043752185.1 Chitinophagaceae bacterium | reverse complement strand
TAAAATAATAAAGGCCCGCAAAAGCGGGCCTCAATTTTATAATTAATATAATTATTAAAACTTTGGACAGGGGATTCCCTGGTAATCAACTGGTCTTTTAATGAAGATAACTGAGAATTCGGAACCGCCCCGGCCAGAGGTAGCCGTTTTTAAGCTGGAGATATTAAAGTCGTAACTAACCCCAATTCTTAAACCACCAAACTCAAGCCCTACATAGGGAACTATAGCATCATTTAATCGTATCCAGCTTCCAATGTAAATAGCGCTGGGCTTTTCAGCATCTTTGCTTAAGTTGGCTGCAATAGCCGCACCCAGTGTGGTTTCGCTGGCTTTATTCTGTATCTGGTGAATTACAGAAGTATGAACTGTAATTAAATCTGATACGGGAAATGAACCTCCGGCATGTGCCGAAATACGGCCACTTAAGTACCAGTTTTTATCCTGAAAACCAACCTTTGGGCGGTTAATATGATACATACTGGCACCCAGGTAAAAATTGTTTTCTCCATTAGTAGAACCTGAGTATAATAAACCGGCATTAATATCAAAATAACTTTTAGCCGTTCCTGAAATTACTTCAGCAGTAGGACCGGTAAAACCATTTTGCGTAAGCATATCGGAAAAAGTTAGCTTATCTCTGGCCAAACTTAGGCTTGAGTAAGTTGCCTGAAAACCTGCGCCAATAGTACTATAACCATTTTCATCTAATGCCTTGTGATACGACATGGACACAGAACCATAATTTAATTTAAGAAGGCCGTTGGAACTGGCATCGGTTAAACCAGAAAGGCCAACCCCGAAAACATCTTTTTCAGGAACCTTGCTTTTTAGAATAGGAAAATCCAAAGAAGCACTGGTGGTTACATAAGCCTTTGGTATAGATGGCCATTGATCACGATGATTGGCAGCCAAACGCCAGCTACCACTAAACTTACCGGTAAAAGCCGGGTTCAATGTTAAAGGTGAAGCAAAAAACTGCGAAAAGTGCGGATCCTGAGCATTTACCATCTGGCTTACTAACAGGGCACAAATACAAACTAATAATTTTCTCATTTTCATTAACTGTTCAGAACGTTAAAGATAAGGATTTGCGCCAAAAAGCTGCTTAGAATTATTTCGGGTTTTGAGTTTTTTCTTTTGTGGTTGCTTTTTATGCCGGGTTTCTGCAAATTCATGGATGTTGGGGTTGGTAAAAAACAGCCCAACACATAACCCAAAAACCAAAATTCAAAACTGTTTTATCCCTGCATTTTAGCACCAAAAGCCAAATCGCCGGCATCGCCTAAGCCAGGCACAATATAGCCTTTGGCGGTAATTTCATCGTCAATATCGCCACACCAGATGGTGGCTTTTGGAAAAGCTCTTTTTACATATTCAATACCCACCGTGCAGGCAATGGCGCAAACAATATGCAATTCTTTTATATTCCCTTCCACTTTTAAAAATTCAATAGATTTTACCAGTGAAGACCCAGTTGCAATCATGGGGTCACTTATAATTACTATCCTGTCTTCTATCTCGGGGCAACTCATATATTCCATGTGAATATCAAAACTGCCATCGGGATTGTGTTTGCGGTATGCACTTATAAAGGCGTTATCGCCCTGATCAAAATAATTGAGCAAACCTGTGTGCATGCCTAATCCGGCACGTAAAATGGTAGCCAGTACAGGCTGCTCTGCCAAAACTTTGCTATTGCTGATACCTAAGGGCGTGGTAATTTCTTTTTCTTCCCAGGGCATTTTTTTGCTTATCTCGTAGCCAATTACTTCGGCAATACGCTCCAGGTTGCGCCTGAAGCGCATACGGTCCTGTTGCACATCCACGTTTCTTAATTCGCTTACCCAATTGCTTACCAAAGAATGTTCTTCGCTGAGATTAATAACCATGATAGTTTTGAATTTGGTGTTTTGAGTTTTTTGTTCCCGGCATTGATTCCTTGATCAGCTTCATTGGCGTCGCACTCTTGTACATTATTTCTGTGCTGAACTTTAAACGAAGCGATGTCAAACAAAACTAAAATAAAAAAAGCTATATCTGCATTTTTTTTGCGTTATCTGCAGGCAAAATAAAATCCGTGAAAATCTGTGTACTGAGCTTGTCGAAGTATACATGGTAAAAAATCTTTTAACATTCTGTTTCACAAAAATGTATTTTTATTGTATTCAAATTAAAAACAAATGAAAAAGATAATACCGGCTTTAATTGCATTGAGTTTTGTTTTTGCGGCCTGTGGTGGTGATGAAAAAACAGCAGAAGAAAAATCAAAAGACCAATACGAACAAACCAAGGAAACACTGGAGCAAACAGAAAAGAAAAACCCCAAACGCTTTTTATCTGTAGCAGGCAGCGACCGGAAAAACCTGATAGGACAGCGTGTTATAAAAGGAAAGGTGAGCAACAAAGCAACCGTTGCCAGTTATAAAGATGTAGATATCGAACTTTCGTTTTACAGCGAAACTGGCACCCTGCTTGAAAAAGACCACGAAGTAATTTATGAAACCATTGCACCCGGTGGCAGCACCAGTTTTAAAACAAAATATTTTGCACCTAAGGGTACTGATAGTGTTGCGATGAAAATTGTGGGAGCAAAAACTGAGTAAAGATTTTATTCAACAAACTTAAATGCATCTCCATCAAACAAACCGAGGTCGCTGAGTTTTAAATGCGGTATTACCAGCAGCGCCATAAAAGATAAGGTCATAAATGGTGCTGTTAATGTTGATCCCATTTCTGCTTTAACCATTTTATCAATGGCAGTATAAGCAGCAGCTACTTTGTATCCATCATCATTGCTCATTAAACCGGCAACGGGTAATGGCAAAACCATCGATTTAAACATTCCAGTTCCCTCTCCTTTGGAGTTCCTTGTAAAGGAACGAGCGTTAGCTCTTTGGGGTGAGGCTGCACTAACACCTCCTTGTTCTTTAATAACTAAGTTCACTGCTTTGCAAATACTTTCATCATCAACACCAACTGCTACAATGTTGTGGCTGTCGTGTGCAACAGAAGAAGCAATTGCACCATTTGTTATTCCAAAATTTTTAATAAAAGCTTTTGCAACAGGCACATTTTTGTAACGGTTAACAACTACAATTTTTAAAATGTCATTTTCAATATCACTTTTATAAAAACCATTTTCTTTAATTGGCCTACAAATAATTTTATTGGTTATCAATTGTCCGTCCAATGCTTCAATGGCATAAACTGTTTCTCCCAATTCTGAAATACAAAATTGAAAATCAGAAATATTTTTTTCATCACAATCAAAATTATTTAAGACTCCCGACTCCCTACTCACCACTCTCGACTCTCCATTTTCCGCAACCAATTCACCATCAATATAAGTTTGTATCACTTTAAAATTTACCAAATCTTCTACCACAATAAAATCTGCAGCATCACCAACTTTTAATAAACCAATATTCATTTTATAATGTTCAACAGGATTTATGCAGGCAGCCTGCAAAACCTTAAACAAATCAATCCCTCTGGCTACGGCCCTTTGGCAGAGTTGGTTAATATGTCCTTCAGCTAAACTGTCAGGGTGTTTATCATCGCTGCAAAACATCATCATTTCAAAATGTTCATGCATCAGATCAATCAACGCTTCAAAATTTTTAGCAGCACTTCCTTCACGTATCAAAATCTTCATACCGTATTTTAATTTGTCTAATGCTTCATCAGCAGTAAAACATTCATGGTCGGTACTTATGCCTGCATTAATATATTTTTTTGCATCATCACCTCTTAATCCTGGCGCATGACCATCAACCGGTTTGCCGTATTTTTTTGCAGATGCAATTTTTTTATACACTTCATCATCGCCAAACAACACACCGGGAAAATTCATCATCTCACTTAAATAATAAATGTCGTCATTTTGCAATATGGCATCCACATCGCCGGAAAGTAATGAAGCACCGGCTGTTTCAAAAACAGTTGCAGGCACACAGCTTGGTGCACCAAAATGAAATTTAAACGGCACTGTCTTTCCATTGGCAATCATAAACTCCACGCCTTCCATGCCGCATACGTTTGCAATTTCATGCGGATCGCTAATGGTGCCAACTGTGCCATGCACTACAGCCAGTTTTGCAAATTCGGATGGTACCAGCATGGAGCTTTCTATGTGAACATGGCTATCTATAAAACCGGGAAGGATAAAGTTAGGAGTCAGGAGTTTGGAGTCTTGGGTTGTAAGCGGTTTAATGGATGCTACTTTTCCATCTGCAACTTCCAGCTCTCCGTAGAAAATATTTTTTCCTTTAATATCAACAATATTGCCTTGTATTATAAAACTGGTCATGGTAATTGGGAAGGCTTTATTTTGATCAAAGGTTTAAGTTACTGGATTACCACTAAGCAAAAAAAATATTCTTCATAATAAATTGATTTATCTTTCGGCCCTAAAAATCATGCAATGAAAAATTTAATTATTTTCGGAATGTTTATAATGGCAATGGTGCTGGTTCAGTTTGTACAGGCACAGACTCAAACTCTTGATGAAGTTATTAATAAACACATTGAAGCCCTTGGTGGTAAGGAAAAATTGCTAACACTAAAATCTGTTAGGTATACCGGCAATATTAATATACAGGGCAACGATGTAAATATTGTGCAAACAAAATTAAACCTGAAGGGTATGAGAATGGATATTTCTGTTGCAGGTACTGAAAACTACCAGTTTGTTACACCGGAAAAAGGGGTTGTTTTTATGCCCGTTCAGGGTATGACCGAGCCATCTCCTATGACTGAAGACCAGGTGAAATCGGGGCAAAACCAGTTAGATTTACAGGGCCCGTTTTTGAATTATAAGGAAAAAGGTACCACTGTTGAACTGCTGGGAACTGAAAAATTAAACGGGGAAGATAATTACAAATTGAAAGTTACTTTTAGTAATGGCCTGGTTACCACTTGCTTTATCGGGGCAAAAAATTACTACATAAATAAAACAGTGTCCAAAAGAAATATCAATGGCGAAGACATAGATATGGAAACGACTTTTACAAGTTATAAGCAAAACGCAGATGGATTTTGGTTTCCTTACAGCACAACAAGTATGCAAGGAGACTTGATCTATGATAAAATTGAAACCAATATTGCGGTTGATGAAAACATATTTAAATAAAGTAGATAAAAATGAAAAACTTATCCGTCTTAGGAGTTTCTATTCTGTTGCTTGTTTCTGCCCAGTTTGCACAGGCACAAACAGTTGATGAAGTTATCAGCAAACATGTTGAAGCCATGGGTGGCAGGCAAAAAATAATGTCGCTGTCAAGCGCATTGATGACCGGCACTTTTACCGCAATGGGCGCCACAGCACCTATTAATATTACAACAACCAAAAAGCAGATGATTGGCTCACGCATTGATATTGATGCCGATGGTGTAAATAATTATCAGGTTATTACACCTGAAAATGGCTGGATATTTACACCCATACAGGGAGATAAAGAACCAAGGCCATTGGCGGAAGATCAGGTTAGATCATTACAGGTACAATTAGACCTGCATGGCTCGTTTATTAACCACAAAGAAAAAGGAATTAAAATTGAGATGGAAGGTAAAGGCACGATAGATGGGGCTTCATGTTATAAATTGAAAGTAACATCACCCAATACCAATGTAACTGTTTACTTTATTAACAGCCAGTCTAATTTAATAGTTAAAACAAGTACTAAAATGTTTCAGTTTGGGAATCTGGAAGATGTGGAAACTACTTACAGCGATTATAAACAAAATGCCGATGGGTATTGGTTTGCCTACACAACTGCAGGGCCTCGTGGCGTAACTCATCATGATAAAATAGTAACTAATGTCGCCGTTGATGAAAAAATTTATAAAGTAAATTAAAAATAAAACGTTTATCCAAAAGTGTTCTGATAATTCCGGAACACTTTTTTATTTGTATCTTCCAACACTAATTAACTGATATGAAAAAACTATTGCTGCTTATTACAATCTTTGCGGTTTCAACTAACATAACTGCTCAAAAAAAACTGAATGAAGACAGTGTTTTATTAAGTAAAGTAAAATACCGCTCTGTTGGTCCATACCGTGGCGGCAGAAGTGGCGCTGCTGTTGGCGACCTTAATCAAAAGAATACATTTTATTTTGGAGCTACCGGTGGCGGCGTTTGGAAAACCATTGATGGTGGCAGCAACTGGAAAAACATTACCGATAAATATTTTGGCGGCAGCATTGGCTGTGTTTCTGTAGCACCCAGCGATGCAACTGTTTTGTATGTTGGCGAAGGAGAAAATTCTTTGCGTGGAAATGTGAGCGAAGGTTTTGGTATATGGCGCAGCGATGATGGAGGAAGAAGCTGGAAAAATCTTGGTTTAAAAGATACAAGGCATATCATCCGCATTGTTATTCATCCAAAAAATCCGGATGTAGTATGGGTAGCAGCCATGGGTCATTTATTTGGGCCCAATGAAGAGCGTGGTATTTTTAAAACTACCGATGGCGGAAAAAACTGGAAGAAAGTTTTGTATGTAAATAGCCAAACCGGTTGCAGCGATCTTGTTATGGAACCTGGCAACCCAAGTGTAATGTATGCTGGTACCTGGCGAATGTTACGTACACCCTACAGCATGGAAAGCGGTGGAGAAGGCAGCGGTCTTTGGAAAAGTATTGATGGCGGCGAAACATGGAAAAATATTTCTACAGCCAAAGGTTTACCAAAAGGGCTTTGGGGAATTGTGGGTGTTGTTGTTAGCCAGAGTAATGCTGATAAAGTGTATGCCATCATGGAAAATAAAGATGGTGGATTATATGTAAGCAGCGATGGAGGTGAAACATGGACATTGCAAAGCAGCGACAACAGCATTCGTCAGCGTGCATGGTATTACACAAAAGTTTTTGTTGACCCCAAAAATGAAAACAATGTGTATGTACTTAATGTAAACTTTTTAAAAAGTACCGATGGTGGAAAAACTTTTAAATCGATAAGAACACCGCATGGCGATCATCATGATTTGTGGATTGACCCGGCAGATGGAAACCGTATGATTGTTGCAGATGATGGCGGCGCACAAATAAGTTTTGATGGCGGCGAAAACTGGAGTACATACGAAAACCAGCCTACAGCGCAGTTTTACAGGGTTAGTACCGATAATCATTTTCCGTACAGGATATTGGGTGCTCAGCAGGATAATTCTACCGTAAGAATATTATCACGAAGCAGTGGTGGACAAATTACACAGGGTGATTGGCAAACAACAGCTGGTGCTGAGAGTGGTTATGTAGTTGCCGATCCGCTAAATCCGGATGTAGTGTATGGCGGTAATTACAGCGGCTATTTATCCCGGTTAGATCATAAAACCGGAGAGAACCGTGCAGTAAGTGTATGGCCTGATGATCCATTGGGTGGTGGAATTGATGTTGCCAAATACCGTTTTCAATGGAACTTCCCTATTTTCTTTTCGCCACACAATCCTAAAAAATTATATGCCGGTGGTAACCATTTATTTGTTACAGAAAACGAAGGTGCATCCTGGACAGCATTGGGTGGAGACCTGACCACCAATGATAAAAAACGACAGGCATCAAGTGGTGGCCCCATCACAAAAGACAATACCGGCGTAGAAGTGTATTGCACTGTTTTTACTGCAACAGAATCTGCATTGGAAAAAGATTTGCTATGGACAGGCAGCGACGATGGCCTGATACATGTGAGTAAAGACGGCGGAAAAAACTGGGAGAATGTAACGCCCGCAGCAGCTGGCCAGTGGATGATGTGGAACTGTGTAGAAACAGATCCGTTTAAAAAAGGCAAAGCATATTTTGTGGGTACAAAATATAAGAGCGATGATTTTGCGCCCTATCTTTTTAAAACAGAAGATTATGGCAAAACCTGGACAAAAATTACCAACGGTATTAATGCCATGCATTTTACCCGTGCTTTAAGAGCAGATAAAAGAAGATCGGGTTTGTTGTATTGCGGTACAGAATACGGCATGTACATCAGTTATGATGATGGTGCCAACTGGAAACCTTTTCAGTTGAATTTGCCGATGGTACCCATTACTGATTTAACCATTAAAGAAAATGATTTAATTGTGGCTACGCAGGGAAGATCATTTTGGGTGCTGGATGATTTAACACCGGTGCAGCAAAAAGATAACAGCATTATTGATAAAAATTTATTTGCCTTTGGCGTAAATGACGCTTATCGCTTTGATGGTTTTCAGGTTCCCAATCCAAAAAATGCAGGAATGAATCCGCCAAACGGATCAGTTATAAATTATTATGTAAAAAATATTTCCGATTCGGCTAAAGTGAGTATTGACATCCTGGATAAAAATAAAAAGCTCATCAAAACTTTTTCAACAAAAGCAAAAGAGAAGGAAGATAAGATTGATGTAAGTGCAGGTATGAACCAGTTTGTATGGAATATGTATTATGCCCCTGCCGATAAGGTAGAAGGACAGATCATCTGGCATGGAACAGTACCCGGCCCTAAAGCAGCACCCGGACAATACTTTTATAAAATAAAGGCTGAAAAAGATTCTGTGGAAGGAAGTTTTAACATCAAAGCAAACCCAGTTTACAATGTATCGCAACAGGATTATGAAGAGCAGTTTAATTTTCTGCTTTCTATACGTGATAAATTTAATGATATACAAAAAGCTGGAAAAAATATCCGTGATATACGCAAGCAGATCAATGATTTTATGGATAAGCAGGGCAAAGATGTTCCTAAAGAAATTAAACAGCAAGCCGACACCATTAACAAACAAATGACGGTGATTGAAGAAGCATTGCATCAAACCAAAGCAAAAAGCGGGCAGGATGTATTGAACTATCCAATCCGTTTGGATGATAAAATATCAGGCCTATATGATTTTGCTGTAAGCGGTAACAGTGCGCCGGCAAAGCAGGTTAAAGATGCTTTTGCAGAATTAGGCGGACAGGCAGATGTACAGTTGAATAAACTTAAAAAAATTATGGATGAGGACCTTGTTAAGCTGAATGCACTCATCAGGGAGAAGGCATTGCCGGTTATTGGAGTAAAAAAAGATTAAATCTTGATACTGGATGCTGGATACTTGATGCTGGAAAGAGCTTAATAAATTAAAAGACATTTTATTACTGAGCAGAATCTGGTATCCAATATCGAGCATTCCAGAATGCGGTAGCAAGAATCCAGAATGCGGTAGCAAGAATCCAGAATGCGGTAGCAAGAATTCAAAATGCGGTAGCAAGAATCTAAAATGCGGTACCGAGAATCCAGCATCCAGTATCCAGTACCTCCTTACTCATTATCTTTGCCGCATGAACATAAAAGCATTCTCCTCTTCTTTTATAACCAAGTTTATTTTTTTAAAACGGGCATTTGGTAAAAAGCCTTTTCGCTTGTTGGATATTGGCGCCGGTAACCATTCGGCCACAAAAGCAAAGCGTGTTTTTCCAAATTGTGAATACCACGGTGTGGATATGGAAAGAGATTACAACAACAGCGAAGCAGATTTAAAGCTGATGGATGCTTTTTATGAAATGGATCTTACCAAACTAAATTTTA
>JAYUZB010000232.1:0-3825 GCA_043752185.1 Chitinophagaceae bacterium | reverse complement strand
GAAGGACAACTGAGGACCGAAAGCGGAAAAAAAGCCACCCGCCAACTTCGCTCTCAGAAAATGGTGCCAGGTGTAATTTATGGTGGTTCTCAAGAGATCAATTTCTCTGCTCCTGCAACTGCTTTTAAAGACATCGTTTACACCTCAGAATTTATGATGGCAAACATCACTATTGACGGCAAATCTTACCGTTGTATTTTAAAAGATCTGCAGTTTCATAAAGTAACAGATTTGTTACTGCATGTTGACTTTTTAGAGTTGGTAGAAGATAAAAAAGTTATCGCAACACTGCCACTCCATTATATCGGAGTTCCTGCAGGTGTAAAAGCCGGTGGAAAGCTGGTACTTAAAATGAAAACAGTAAAAGTTAAATCGCTTCCAAAATATCTGAAAGAGCATATTGAAGTAAACATCGAGAAATTGGAACTGAATGAAAATATCAGGGTAGAAGATATTCCGATGGACAACATGGAAGTTTTAAACTCTCCACGTATCCCCATTGCATCTGTAACTATGACAAGGCAATTGAAGCAGGAAGAATCATCTGCACCTAAAGCTGCTGCAGCTCCTGCTGCAAAAGCTGCTGCCCCGGAAGCAAAAAAATAATATCTGCAAAATGTTTATACCAAGCCTTTCCTTACCGGGAAAGGCTTTTTTTAATTGGTAAGGTATAGCCATAAAACTTTAATTACCTTTGCCAACCTAAAACAAGTAAAAAATGGGAATGGATAGAAATACGGTTATTGGATTTGTGCTTATTGGGGCATTATTAATTGCCATGTTTGTCATTAATAGCCGTAGTAACCAGGCATATACTGTCGAAAAAAAACGTATTGAAGATTCAATTGCAGCTGCAAAACCAAAAGTTGATACAGTAGCCCTTAACAAGGATTTAAAGTTAACCGATTCTATATTAGATGCAAAACAAAAATTACCAGCCGTTTTTATTGCAGATACAAACAATACAGAACGCTTTGATACCCTGGAAAATGATTTGATAAAAATTGTATTTACAAATAAAGGCGGGCAACCTAAAACAGTTGAATTAAAAAGCTTTAAAAAATTTGATGGTAAGCCCATAATTCTTGATAATGGCAAATTCAACAAACTATCTTATCTTATTAATATAGGAGCCAATGACACCAGGCAAACAGCCATTATACCTTTTGTAACAGCTGCCAAAACTGTAAATGCCGATAAATCACAAAGTATTTCCTTTATTTTAAAAGATACAACCGGCAAAGAAATTATACATCAGTATACAATAAAGCCTGGTAGTTACCTTGTAGATTTTAATATCTCAATGACTGCTGCCGATAAATGGGTTTCTCAAAATACTATTAATCTTTTATGGCAAACAGAGACACCGCAGGTGGAAAAAGATATTACTTATGAAAGGCAGCAAACGCATATCTGTTATTTAGAAAAAGGGGATTACGATTTTGAATATGTGGGTTCTGGTGATGATATGAAATTTGATAAAGGGGTGGATTGGCTTGCAGTAAAGCAACAGTTTTTCATATCAGCGTTATCTGCAAAAAATAAATTTCAAAGTGCCGTTGTTAAATGGGTAGTGCCTGCCGATTCGTTGCATATAATTGCACAAACTACTGCTAATTTAAGTTTAGCTGTAACAGGTAATGCAACTACTATACCGCTGCAATTGTATTATGGCCCCAGTGATTATACAATCTTAGCCGCATCAAATAATAAAATGGAAAACATTGTGCCTTATGGTAGTGGTGTATTTGCTTTTGTAAAATACATCAACAGGCATTTCCTATTACCAGTTTTTGATTTTCTGAGAAATAATATTGCCAGTATGGGGATGGTAATTTTCTTACTAACTCTTTTAATCCGTTTAATAACTTCCCCCATTTTGTATAAAAGTTATTTAAGCGGTGCAAAAATGAAAGCACTTAAACCTGAGATTGACAGGCTGAAAGAAAAGCATGGTGATGACAAACAGGCTTTTAGTATGGATCAGATGAAACTCTGGAAATCGGCAGGGGTAAGTCCGCTTGGCGGATGTTTACCAGCTTTGTTGCAGATTCCTATTTTCATGTCGTTATACTACTTCTTTCAATCTAATATTTCATTAAGGGGCGAAAGTTTTTTATGGGCAAAAGATTTGGCTGCATACGATTCAATTGCTTCTTTGCCATTTTCAATTCCTTTTTATGGAGATCACGTTAGTCTGTTTACAATTACTGCAACTTTAACCAGTTTAATTATCTCTATTTACAGTATGAGCACCATGCAGGATAACAGTAATCCTGTAATGAAATATATGCCTTACATTTTCCCGGTATTGCTGTTAGGTGTATTTAATAATCTGCCTGCTGCATTAACCTGGTATTACACGGTATCAAATACAATAACACTTATACTTCAGATTATAATACAGAAGTACATCATTAATCATGAAAAAATACTTGCTCAAATTGATGAGAACCGAAAGAAACCGGTAAAGCAAAGTAAGTTTCAGGAACGGATGATGGCCATGCAGGAAAGCAATAAAAAACTGCAGGACATGAAGAAAAAATCAAACAAAAATTAGTTTATAGTTAAAGATTTCACAACCTGCAAGCTGTTAAAGGCTTTGCAGGTTTTTTATTTTGCATAACTCAATTTTGGCACGGGATTTTATTATACACTACTGCTTAGCTTAATTTAAATAAAATATTGAGCGAAGTAGTATCTTTAAGTAAACAATTAATACAATGAAAAAAATTAGAGGATTTATGTTATTAGCGGGTTTTTTTGCAACATTTAATTCTGCAAATGCACAGCGTAATATTGCTGAAGCTACCATCGTTTATGATATGGCGATTGAAACTGGTAATAATACATTGACTGGAGCTACAACTACAATTTATCTGAAAGGAAATAACAGCCGTACAGATATGGCAAGTAGCTTGGGTAAGGAACTGACTATTTATAATTCGAAAACGAATAATGCAGTTATTTTAAAAGAATTCAGTGGCCAAAAATTAATGATTACACTTACTAAGGAAAACTGGATAGCAAAAAATAAAATGTACAGTAATATTAAATTTGAACTTACTGGTGAGTCTAAAACAATTGGTGGTTATAATACCAAAAAAGCAATTGCAAAAATGGCCGATGGCAAAACATTTGCAGTGTACTATACGCCCGAACTGGTACCATCTAATAAAGAATATGATCTTACGTTCAGTAACCTTCCTGGACTTGCTGTTCAATATGAAATTGAATCTGGCAAAATGAAATTCAAGTATACACTTGCAAAAATAAATTATGACCCGGTTCAGGTTTCACTGTTTGATTTTCCTACATCTGGTTACAGAACTATGACCTACGAAGAGAATCAGAATCTTAAAAAAGGAAATTGATAAAATAAGGGAATAAAAAAAGCTTGAATTTTTTTCAAGCTTTTTTAATGCGTTTTGATAATCAGTTTCACTCCGGTGTATCCCTGTTTCATATCGGGAACAGCAAATACCTGTTTGTGAGGAATTATATAAACAGTGTTACCTTTTTGATAGGTAAGTAAAGTATTATTTAAGTATGAAGTACCGTTTACCTGTTGATTTGCCAGTAAACTTCCGGTGTATTTTAAACCAGTTTTAAGATTAAGGCCAATTGAATTTCTCAGAGAATTTCCTGCGTTAATATTGAGACTAACTTTGGATTTATTCTTTTTTCCTATGCCTTTATCGGCCATAGCGCTGAAACCTATGCCGCTAAGCATAAGAATTATCACTATCATTTTGGCCTTTTTAAACATTATTTTTAAATTTATTGAACAAATATATTGAAAAAAAATTGGTAATTCCATACCAT
>JAYUZB010000231.1:0-21784 GCA_043752185.1 Chitinophagaceae bacterium | reverse complement strand
TGATGAGTGGAAAAAATGGTTTGAGCCAATGCCCTCTGTTCCAACTGTAGTATTGACTTCTATGAAAATAGCGGACTCATCTCTAAGAGCCAATCAGCAATTAATGGATGCCCGCTATTTAGCACAAAGCCAATGGACGAAGAATAAGCCTTTTTCTATGCAAATCGGAGTGTCCAATGCCGGACATTTTATTCATAAAGACACACCATCAATATTTGTTGAGTCAGTTGCTATGCTCCTAATTGCAATTAGACAAAAAAAATAAGGCATTGACAACAGCAGCCAACACGAACTGTGCATATTCGCCTTGGTTCGTGTCTCACGAACCATATAAATGTGATTCTTTAACAATGTCTGTAGCATTTAACAATATAAAACAAAATAAACCCGCCGTATTCGATTGGCTGGTATTTGCCATCAGTTTATTGCTTGGTTTAATTTTTCCTGAATTACAGGATCTTACCACATCGGCATCATTTTCCGGCTGGATGCTTGGCGGTCTTGTATTGTACATGCTGGGCCTATGGTTAAAACACCGGCCGGTGTATCACCGCCTTGCAAAACAAGCTAAGCCACAAAAAGGCATATCTTATATTATCTTCCTCATCATTGGCCATTGGCTAATTATGCTGGCTGCTGTGGCGATTGCGGAAAGCGCATTCAGAAATATCATTGGCATGCCACAAGTGCCAACGGATATTCCCATCCCAGGTAGCCAGATGTTCACCAACATTGTTGTATCCATTTTAATAACCTGGCTTGCTTTCAGGCCGGGCGGCAAAAGCCGCAAGCCGGTAACAGAAAAATACCTGTTTACCCGGGAACTGGCAGGCGATATATTGCTCATCACCGGCGTTTCGTTGTTGTCTTTTGTTTTTTGGGAAAAGAGCTTACTGCCTGCAATTGCCTACATGCGCCTGGGCAGCATTGGTGATATATGCATGCTTTTTATTTTTCTGTCCTTTGCTTTTATGCTGTTTTACCTGCCGCTGCGATATCTCTATTTAATTGAAGACCATAGCAACAAGGCATGGCGGCGCTTATTGCTGATATTTATGTTGATACTTGTACGGGCATTGTTAGAAGCCTTGCTGTTTTGATCTGTTTTGATTTTACCGCACTTTGCGTAACCATTAATTTTATTTTACCACAACCCTCGCTGGTGCCGTTTTAATTCTCCCGGACTGTGTGGGGATTCACCAAACAGATATCTCTTATTAAACGCTTTTAAAGAGCACACAAAAAAAGAAATGGATCTGCCAAAACAAAAACCATATATTTTTGTTTCAAGCACAGGTACTACACAATTTTAATTATCAATGATTACAGTATATAATTTTATAGGGTCCTGGCAACTGTTTCCCGAAAAAGGAACCTATGAATCAGGCAACAGGCCAAAGTCGGGTATGTACAAAATAGAAGCAACCGAAAGTAAAAAAGAGATCAGCATCAGCACAAACTGGGTTACATTAGAAAACCAGGCATTTGCTTCTGCATATAAAATTACTATTGATGAAGATGTGCATGCCTTTGCAGATACGGATGTTGCAGATGAAGTAAAAACCGTTTTTATCAACAGCATCTGTTTTGAAACTTCTTTTTTCAGAAATAAGGAACTGATACTGGAAGTTATTCACCAGCTTTTGCCAAACGGTTATTTAAGCGTTACACAAAAAGGATTTACGACAGAACAAAAGCCTTATATAAATACCGAAATTTATCACAAGCAATTGAGTGTAATGCCTTATAGCACCAGCGTTAGCGGTGCCGTAATTAAACCAACCGAGGAAGGCGTTATCAGGCACAAGGCCCTGAGTGCAATGGAAGAGCAAACGAATATGCAGCTTGATCAGATTCGTAAACAAATTGAATTACTGGCCTTGCAGGCACAGGAAATTCAGATGCGTAAAGAATTGAGTATGATTATTTACAATGCTAAACTTAGCTTTACGCCTGTAATTGGCAACCTGTATTATTTATACGAAAAACATGATGAAACACATATTGTAAGTATGATAAGCCCGAAGGAATGGGGCGGCAATGGCCCTTTCAAAAAAATAGTTGCACAGGTAAAGTTATTGGCCGATCATACCTGGGTAGAAATTTAGTGACATTAGATTAACTCAACGGTTCTGATAACGCTGCATCTCTCATCCATTTTATTTTACCACAGCCTGTGGACAATTTTAATTCCTGATTTCCCCTTCATTTTCCGAAATTCATAAAAATTAAAACTGAAGTTTGGAAGAAAATAGAGAAATAACAGCCCTCTTGCATTTGATTGATGATCCGGATGAAGATGTGTATAGCACAGTAAGTGATAAAATTATTTCATTTGGTAAAGAAATAATACCCAACCTGGAAAACCTTTGGGAAAATACCGGTAATGAAGACATACAGGAAAGAATTGAATTGCTGATACACCGCCTCCATTTCAGAGATCTTACAGATGATTTTACAGATTGGGCCGCCAAAGATGCCGATTTAATGGAAGGCGCTTTGCTGGTAGCACGATATCATTACCCGGATATGGACATCACAGCCGTGTACCAGGAAATTGAAAAGCTGCGCCGCAATACCTGGCTGGAACTGAACAACTACCTCACTCCTATTGAACAGATAAATATTGTTACCAGTATTTTTTATAATTACTATAAACAAAAAGGTGTTGAGTTTGCGTATAACAATCCCGATGATTATTTAATTAATAAAACGCTTGACAGCAAAAAAGGAAATGCTTTAAGCAATGGCATCATCTACATCGCTCTTTGCGAGCTGCTGGATATACCGGTAAAAGCTGTTAATATTCCCCGGCAATTTATACTGGCATATTTTGATCCGCAGCATGATCTGCTGAACCCGGTTGGGCATTCTTCTGAAAAAATAAATTTCTTTATTGATCCGCTTAATGGACAAATGTATAGCCACAATGATGTGGAAGCATATTTTAAACGCATCTCTGTTCCGGCTGTTCCTTCTTACTTCAGACAATTAAATAACAGGCGAATTATTCAATATTTACTGGAAGAGTTAAGTAAATGTTTTGATAACGACCGCAACCGCTATAAAATGGAAGAACTGCTTTTACTTGCAAATTTATTAGATCAATGATTTACCACGTAGTTACTGATGCAAACTGGCAAAAAGCCCTGCAGCATGGATTTTACGAGGCCGAATCGCTGGCGAAGGAAGGATTTATACATACCAGCAAAGTTGAACAGGTTGCCGGAGTTTTAGAACGCTACTATCAAAATAAAAGCAATTTATTTTTGTTGCATATTGATGAAACAAAATTAACTGCGCCTTTAAAATATGAACTGGCTCCTTCTGTTAACGAGGAGTTTCCACACATTTACGGCAGGCTTAATTTGGATGCCGTGGTAAAAGTTGAAAATTTATAATTGATATACTCTATGTGAAAATTTATGTTTCTATCTGTCTATTGTGGTTCATTTTTTTTAACCACATAGTTATTTAGTAAACAAAACAAAACACATAGGTTTATGCCACTCATTTAAAATATTTACAGATGATCAGTTGGGAAGATTTTGAAAAAGTTGATATCCGCACAGGAACTATCATGGAAGTGAATGATTTTCCGGGTGCAAGAAAACCAGCTTATCAGCTTACAATTGATTTTGGTGATTTAGGAATAAAAAAATCATCGGCACAAATAACAGCACTTTATAACAAAGATGAATTAATTGGCAAACAGGTTATTGCTGTTGTAAATTTTCCTGTAAAACAAATTGCAAACTTTTTCAGCGAGTGCCTGGTGCTAGGTGTTTATAATGAAAACAATGATGTGGTTTTGCTGCAGCCAACACTACCTGTAAAGAATGGAAGTAAGATGGGATGATGCTGGATACAGGATCGGCATTCGGTCACTCTCCAAATTTTTCAAAATACTGCCCCAACTTTTTAAAATTCTCCTTATTAAGTGTGAAGATATTATTGCGGCCCTGTTTACGGCAGGCAATCAATTCACTATCGGCCAGTAATTTAATGTGATGAGAGCAGGTTGGTTGAGATAAGCCCGTTAAACCCACTACATCACAGCACCTGATCTCGCCTTTTTTAGAAAGCTCCTGAATAATTGACATTCTGTAAGGGTCTGCAACAGCCGACATGGCTTTTTCATAAAATTTTAAATCGCTCTTCATAATTTTCTTCTTCAATGCTTGTTCAAAGAAATTATATTTTAACCAAAGAGACAAAAGAAATTCTGTAATTTGGATAAGCAAAAAATGAACATTGAAATTGTATATTATCAATCGCCGGTTGGTGTGCTTGAAATCAGGAGCACCGGCAGTGCTATTTCAGATGTATTATTTGTAAACTCGTGGAAAGGAGCTAAATTAATCGAAAGCGAACTCAGCTTTGTAAAACCCAAATCTCCGGTTATAAAAAACTGCATAAAACAACTTGATGAATATTTTGCAGGAACCAGAAAAGAATTCACCGTTCATACTTTACAGGTTGGTACGGCGTTTCAACAAACCGTATGGAAGGAATTGTGCAATATACCTTACGGACGAACCATCAGTTATCTTGAATTAAGCAAACGCATAGGTAATGTAAAAGCAATTCGTGCAGTAGGTACAGCCAATGGCAACAACAGCATCAGCATCATTGTTCCATGTCACCGGGTTATTGGCATCAATGGCGACCTGATTGGTTATGGTGGCGATCTGTGGCGAAAGAAATGGTTGCTGGAGCATGAAGGAAAAATTGCCAACGGCGTTCTCACTTTATTTTAAAAGTTGCCACAAAAAACAAGCACAGAATTGTAAATTATCCGCAAATATCTCCTAAATGTCCTCCCCCTTGGGGGGAGATAGAGGGGGCCTTAAATCTACACTTCCAAAAGATAAAGGTAAAAGTGCATTTGCTTTTTCAATGATAAAAACTTTTCCGTCTAACCCACTTAAAATTAAGCGTATGGGTTGTTTAACACGTTCTTCATATTCGACTAAACTTTGGCGGCACATACCACAGGGCGATATCGGATGGCTGCTTTCGCCACGGGTATTATCGTAGCTGATAGCAATGGTATCAATTGCAATATTGGGATATAGTGAAGCGGCAGATGCAAGTAAGACCCTCTCGGCACAAATACCAACAGGATACGAAGCATTTTCCTGGTTGGTACCGGCAACAATTTCTCCGTTTGCCAGTTTGGCCACGGCACCTACATTAAAGTTGGAATATGGAGCGTAAGCAGCTGCAGTAACTTCCCTGGCTTCATTCAGCAACCATGCATCCTGTTCGTTCAATTCGTTAACTGAATTGTACACTTCATAAGAAAATCTGTATTCTTCATTATTCATACCCTAAATTTAATGCTATTTTACCCAGATAAAAAATCCTCTCTGCTTTGCAACAGAGAGGATCTTTCTGGGTTGCCAACCTTCATTTAAATACTTTGAGTTAAAAGCAATTTTATAAAGGTTGGCAACCCTTATAAAATAAATTATTTGATCCAGCGGAACAAACGGTTCCAGCGGGGCCCGTTTTCATAACTAAACCAAATTAGCGAAGCTTTACCTACCACATGATCTTCGGGTACAAAGCCCCAATAGCGGCTATCAAGTGAATTGTGGCGGTTATCTCCCATAAGCCAGAAATAGTCCATTTTAAAAGTATAGCTGTTAGCTTCTGCTCCATTAATAAAATATTTACCACCACGATTTTCAAATGTGTTGCCTTCATAAACTTCTATACAACGCTGATAGCGAATAAGATTATCGGGTGTTAATTGTATGCTTGCTCCTTTTTTGGGAACCAATACAGGCCCGTAATTATCAGCTGACCAGGTTTTACCAGTTGAGTCATCATAATATGGAAAAAGCTTACTATCAGGATCAAATATAATGTCAGTGAGAATGTACCCAGGAGGCAATTTTAAATTTTTCTTTTCTTCATTGGTAATATTTACCTGAAACAAATTTGATTTATTTGTTGGCTGAAAATCGCCTTGTGATGTTCGCACATTGATGCCTAGTTCTTTTAATTTTTCTTCATCAAGGTATATACCATCCGGTATCTGTAATGAGTAAAATCTTTCTGATTTTGGAAAATAATCTTCAGGCTTTCCGTTAACGTGTAGTTTGCCATTAATGATCTGAATGTTATCTCCAGGAATACCAACACAGCGCTTAATAAAATTCTCTCTCTTATCAACGGGTCTTGTAATGATCTGGTCGCCATAATCCTGCCATACCTTTTCTCTTCCCAGTTCCCGTACAGCCTGGTAATAAGTTATTTGCGAACCAAACTGTTGTTGCCCGTTCACTATAGGATCATTTATCAACGTATCATTTACCGGAAAGTTAAAAACAACCGCATCATTTCTTTTAACCGGGCTTGTAAACCAGCGGGTGTAAGGGATATGAATCCACTCCACGTAAGACTTTGTGTTTAAGAAAGGAATTGTATGATGCACAAAAGGCATGGCAATGGGCGTATTGGGTATGCGTGGGCCGTAAGTCATTTTACTTACAAATAAAAAATCGTTCACCAACAAAGTCTTTTCTTCTGAAGGAGTTGGAATGGTATACGCTTCAAAAACAAATGTGCGGATAAGTGTTGCTGCAACAATTGCAAAAGCAGCTGCATCAATCCATTCCCTTGCGCCCGATTTTTTGTAATTTTTTACAACAGTGGTACCGGCATATCTTTCAGATTTTGAGTATCCCAGGTAAGGAAAATAAATGAATGGTAAAAAAACAGTTGCAGCATGATGCCAGAAACTAAAGCGGCCAAAATGTTCAACAAATTTTATACATATCCAGATGGTGATAAACTGGCCTGCAACTGGAACAAGCTGAAAAAAGAACCAGTATTTTTTCAGTTCCATTTTTTCAACCATACACCAGGTGTTGTAAAAAGGTATGAGTGCCTTCCAGGGCGCAATGCCCGCTTTCTTAAACATACCATACATACCAATATGCCAGCCAAGGGTTCCAATAATAAAAATAATCCAGCCTATACTCATGCGTTAAATTTTAGATGTGCCAAAAATACCATAATAAACCATTTGATAAATATTTATACAAATAATGTTTTGAAATGTTTAACAGAATAAGCTAGTTCTGCAGCAGTATTGAATTGATGCAGGCACTTACCTCATCTGCTTTGTTCATAATCATAAAGTGTCCGCCATTTTTAATGGTGTAATCAGCTTTAATATTTTTAATGGGAAACATATTGTCTTTATCACCGTGAATATGATAGATATTGGGATGCTGCCAATCATTTTTCCAGTTTATTGCATTGTGAACAGCCCAATTGGTATAAGGCAAATCAACTTTATTTCTAAAACAGGCTACCAGGTTTTTTTCTTCGGCTGTTTTTACTCCCAGCATTTTATTTTGTATTGGTTGTGTAAGCCTGGATGATTTTAACGGAACAATCTTATTAAGTTTTAAAGTTGCTACGGTCTTCATCCAAAAGGGTAATTCTTTTGATGATTTGATGCTGGAAATGATGATTATCTTAATTACCGGTATTTGTTTGGCAATTTCGGTGCATATCATACCGCCAAACGAAAGCCCCATCAGTATTGGATTTTCTTCTGTAATAGTTACACGCATTCTTGTAGCATAATGCTCAATAGTTTCCTTTGGTTCGGGTATTAACCAGCTAATTACTTTTAATGCAAAGCCATTTATCTTCAATTTTGAAAAAGCTCTTTCATCGGCTCCCAGTCCACTTATGCAATAAATTGTTTTCATAAACCCCTGTCTACGCCGCGGCGTAGAACTTAGATTGTTATAATATTAGTTGATCTAACAGTTTTGAAATTAAATAATTCCTATTCTGATTTGATTTTATTGAAGTATTACTTCCTTGGCAACACATAATTTTCTACATCTTCAAGTATAATTTTTTTACCAGATAGAATGATGAGCCGCTCAACAACATTGCGTAATTCCCGGATATTGCCCGTCCAGTTATAATTTTTTAGAGCTTCCATGGCTGTTGTATCCACTTCTTTTTTTGGCTGGCCGTATTCGCTGGCAATAATTTCCAGAAAATGATCAACTAATGCAGGTATATCATCCCTGCGTTCGTTTAAAGAAGGAACATGAATAATGATTACGCCAAGGCGATGATAAAGATCAAGCCTGAAATTCTTTTCATCTACTTCTTTAAGCAAATCTTTATTGGTAGCAGCAATAACACGTACATCAACCGAAATATCTTTTTCAGCACCTACCCTGGTAATCTTGCCTTCCTGCAATGCTCTTAAAACTTTTGCCTGGGCAGTAAGACTCATATCGCCAATCTCATCTAAAAACAAAGTTCCACCGTTGGCAGTTTCAAATTTACCAATTCGTTGTTTTACTGCAGAAGTAAATGAGCCTTTTTCATGTCCAAACAATTCACTTTCTATCAACTCACCGGGTATTGCTGCACAGTTCACTTCTACCATTGGCCCGCTGCTGCGGCTGCTTTTTTCATGAATCCACCTGGCCACAAGTTCTTTACCCACACCGTTCTCGCCAGTTATTAAAACACGGGCATCTGTTGGTGCTACTTTTTCAATAGTGTCTTTTATTTTATTGATGGGTGCACTCTCGCCAACCATTTCCAAAGCCTTTCCTACCTTACGTTTCAGCACTTTAGTTTCGGTTACAAGCTGTTGCTTATCCAAAGCATTTCTTAGGGTGATAAGTAAACGGTTAAGGTCAGGCGGCTTGCTGATATAATCAAAAGCCCCTTTCTTTACAGCTTCTACAGCGGTTTCCACATTTCCGTGGCCGCTAATCATAATTACAGGCACATCCGGATTAATGAGTTTTGATCTATCTAAAAACTCTATTCCGTCCAGCTTTGGCATTTTAATATCGCAAAGCACAACATCGTATGTTTTTTCTGAAAACTTTTTCAGCCCTTCTTCGCCATCACCTGCTTCATCAATTTTATATCCTTCGTAACTAAGTATCTCTGTAAGAGTTTTCCGGATGGATTTTTCATCGTCAATAATTAGAATATCTGCCATAATATTTTTATATTTTCATGTATATGAGTACAAAAAGCACTCATTATGTTATTACTCAAAATTACGGTTAATGCCCCGAAAACCATTTTGAATTTTAAATACATTGATAAAGATGCTTCTTAAACAAAATTTAGAGTTTACTAAAAATACCCCTGTAACTGAATGTCATTATTCCCTTTTTATAAATGAAATAAAAATCTTTGTAATTGTTATGAAGTATAAGAAATATAAATTATATTGTAGTATTATTCACAGTTAAAACTTTTTTTATGTCATTTAAAGCAACAGCAAAAATCGGAAGTAAGGAATTTGATGTTATCTCTTGCAGTTATGCACTTCACAGAGAAGTGGATGGAAAAGGCAGGCCTGCATCAGTAGTTTATGGCGGCACTATTGATCTGGTAGTTGAATCTACCGATGATACTTCAATCATTGAAGCAATGGTAAATAACCAGCACAAGCCATTAGATGGCACTATCACATTTAAAAAGAGTGATGAAGATGCTAAGCTTAAGGAACTCTCTTTTGAAAAGGGGTATGTTGTACGTTTTGGAGAAAATTTTGATACCATAGGCTCGCAGCCCATGTTGATAAGCTTTACAGTTTCTGCCCAAACAATAAAAATTGGTGGAGCAGAGCATAAAAACGATTGGCCTCAAAAGTAAATATCCATTTTATTTACACCGCATCATACCCGGTAAAACATCATTGATAACCAGTACAGGTATAATTATTTATACCTTTATTGGTATAGGTAATATTGTAGTTGTTCTATGCCAGCCCTGTTTCTATGTATGATCATTAAAATAAGATTATGGAATATTTAGTAGTTGCAGAAATTGAAATTGACGGAGCCAAGATTGAGCATTATACCAATATTACGCTCCGGCAGAAATTTAATGCACATCATGAGTTTACTATTCGCATCAGTCATGATGTGTTGGAAACATCCGGTTCATTCAGCCTGGAGAATGCCCAGAAAAAAATTGGCAAATCGGCATTGATACGTCTTAAAAAATTAGATATTAGCCTGGAGGATGCTTTTGAATTCAGGGGTATTATCTGCGAGGTACGAATGGAACAATCGGGCAAATCTGATGCAGACCTGGTATTGATTGGCTACAGTCCTACTATCCTGCTGGAAAATGGCCAGCATCTTGCATCATTCTATAAATGTGATTTAAAAAAGATAGTACAGGAGGTTACAAAACCACTCAGTCAGGTAAACTGTAATGTTAATATAAAGAATCAGTACAGTAAGCAAATTACCTATATCTCCCAGTATAAAGAAAGCGGCTTTCACTTTCTTAACCGCTTGTCTGGTGAGTTTAGCGAATTTTTTTACTACGATGGAAAGGACCTGAATTTTGGTAAACCCCCTTCTCCCAAAACAGTTGAAATTACGTATGGCGAAGATATAAGCAGTATGCAAATGACACTGCAGGCATTACCAATGAATTTCAGTAATTACTCTTACATTTCTAAAGAAGACAAGGTAGAAAAATACGATGCTCCGGGCAATGTAAATGGTATGGGCCAATATGCCAGTTATGTTTTAAAAGAGTCTGACAATCTTTTTTCGGAGCCGGTTAATTTGCCGGTTAAACAACGTGTTGAAAATAAATCTGATCTGGAAAATTTTGTAAAGAAACAAAAAGCTGCCATGGCAGCAAATCTTGAAGTGTTAACCGGCACCTGTTATAATCCGGCGATGTCTCTTGGTACTATAATAGATGTAAAAGTCTCAAAACTTCAGGAAACATCTTTTATAAAGGAAGACTACGGAAAATTTCTGGTAACCGAAATTGAACACCACCTAAATGAAAATGGTAAGTATTACAACAAATTTGAAGCGGTACCATCTGGGGTTGAAGTGCTACCTGTAACCGGTGTAATAGCTCCACTGGCAGAACCACAGATTGCAACTGTAAAAGACAATAAAGACCCTGATAATATGGGCCGAGTTCGTGTACAGATGCTTTGGCAAAAAGGAAATGAAATGACGGAATGGATAAGGGTAATGACGCCGGATGCCGGAAGTGGCAAAGGAGGTGGCAAAAACAGGGGCTTTGTAGTAATACCGGAATCCGGCGATCAGGTTTTAATTTGTTTCAGATATAATGATCCTGACCGGCCATTTGTTATGGGAAGCATGTTTCATGGAAAAAGTGGCGGTGGCGGTGGCAGCGGAAATAATACAAAAAGCCTTAACAGTAAAAGCGGCCATACAATATCACTTGATGATGGAGCAGGGATAACCATCGTTGATAAATCATCGGGCAATAAAATAGAAATTGATGGTACAAATACTATTACCATTACTGCTTCTGCAAAAATTGCCTTAACCAATGGAAAGTCATCTATAACTATGGATGGAGATACCATAACCATTTCAGCAGCGCATGTTAGTATAGAAGGTACCGATGATGCAGTAATGGCCAGTGGGTCTGCTTCCTTTTCTGCTAAAAAAGACGGAACTGCCATAATGGATGGTAAAAATTCTACTGTTTCAGGTACAGCCGAAGCTACAGTAACTTCACCAAAATCCACACTCAATGGCGATGCCAGCACATCTGTAAAATCATCCGGCCCTACATCAATTGAAGGTGCTATTGTTAAATTAAATTAATTAGCCGCCATGCAATCTAATCCCATACAACAACGCATTGAATTGATTTGCGAAAAATGGGAAGATGCGAAGGTAAATACCAGGGCAAGATTAGTTCTTATTCGCTGCCAGCCCGATGAAACCGAAATGGTTGATACATTTTACACCTACATGATTGGCACCGATACACCTATTATGGATATTGCCTTTCATTTTGATTCGGAATGCTACGATCCAAAACATTTCAGTAAATCTCTTTTAGCTGAGTTGGAAGAAATAATGCACATCTGGAATAACAGTGAAAAAGATAGCAGTATAGAATTTGTACCAGTTCCCTGGCAGGCCGATTACTCAATGCAAAATGATAAAAACCCGGCATTGATGTTTGTTAAAAATTTTAATGCCCTTGCAAAAGAAATGAATCTTTCGGATGGCTTGTTTGCTGTTGCGGTATTTAAAGGCCTGAGTAACGATAAAAATTTGAACGTATGGTTTAAAGATGCACTTGAAGCAGGCATAAACCCGGCTGTAAAATTTTTATTTCATGATACTGTTGCCAATCCTGTTTTTGAAGAACTGGCAATAAAATGTACTCCTCAAATTACAACCATCCCAATAAATTTAAATATGCCCCAGGCAATGGAGCAGGTTGCTGCCATGGGCGATCCCAATGATCCTGCAACTGCTTACAGGCAATCATTTATGAAGATGATGAATGCAATAAGTGCAGGCAATGAAACCAAAGCTGAAAAATGGGGAAAGGAATGTATTAAAACTGCCACTCAATTTATAACTAAAGACCCATATTGGATTTTGCAGGTGGTAGTAGTATATATTGCTTTAGCTAATGATAAAATACGATATATAAAAAAAGATGAAGCCCTCGCCTATGCTAACAAAGCAGTTGAAACGGCAACCGCATCCAAAACTTATTTTGAAAATGATATTGTATCGCAACTTATGGCACAGGCGGTTATGTTTAGAGGAACTGTTTTTTTTATTAATTGCAACAGAACGGAAGCCTGCACTGATTTTAGTTTTGCATTTGAAACCTATAAACAACAGGGAAACATGCCCCTGGCTATTGAAGCCTGCAGGATGGCCGGCGAAAGTGCATTAAAAAGCGGGCAAAAAGATTATGCCGCTAAAATTTTATCGGACGGTGCCAGGCTTGGTAATACAATTGATGCTGAAGCAGCAGCAGGTACTACTTATGCAGGAGTATTGGATTTGCTCTTACAAACAAATCATGTTACAAATATATCTATGCAGGAACTCAACGAAATTGCGTTACCCATTTACGGCCCCGATTGGTTAGACAAAGTAAGAAACTGGAAACAAATTCCTGATAATGTCACATTGAAAAAAAAGGAATTGGAAGCAGCTGAAAATTAAAACTGGTAATTAACAGATCTGTATTTAAAAAACATTTTAAGATGATTGAAAAAATTAAAGATTGGATACACAATAATGGAAGCACATTCAGCAAGATTGTTTCATTGGCATTTTTAGTATTTGGTATATTAGTAATTATAGGTGCTCTAAAAAATTGGGATTGGTTGTTTAAGCCCGATGAGAGTTATCAAAACAAGTGGACGATTGGCCAGCTCAGCAGGTATCTGGGCCGCAATACAGCCAGGGTTGTTGGTTTTATACTTGGGGTTGTGTTGGTTGTAGCGGGTGGCGTTTGGTCTTACATGGCCATATTCAGAAAATAAAGAACAGTTAACAAAATAGAATTTACTTGTTTAAATCATATTTATAATGGCTAACGTAATACCGCCGGGCGAAAATACAGGTTCGGGCAGCAATGCCGGAACAGGTAATAATGCAGCAGGCGGTAATAATAATACTGCCTCGGGTGCCGGCAATCAACATATGCATAATGCGCATACACCTGCTGCACATAATACACAATCTGATTTAAGTGCCGCAACTGATGCTGCAAAGGGTAATGTGCATGATACAAAAGAGTCGGTAACTAAAGCTGCTGATGCGATAAGTGATTTTAAAGCGGGTAAAGCAAATATTGTAGATGTTGCCATGGCTGTTAAGGGTGCTGTTGACTCGATAAAAGGTATAACCGGTAAACTTTCCGAATCGCTGATGATGCCTGTTATGAAGGCCCTTGGTGCATTTAAGGGGCAGGCTATTTTACCGGCAGCAAAACAGATGGATCCTGTTATGGGTATAGATGTACACATGGTAACCATACCGCCCTCACCGGCACCGGTACCACTACCCCATCCTTATATTGGCATGTTGTTCAACACAAAAGATTGGGTAAGCTGCGCCATCAATACTTTTAAAAAAGATATTTTAGATGCATTGCCGCCACCGGCACCCGATGATAAAGGTGTTATAGCTTCGGTAGCAAAAAATAAAGAAGCTATTGCCGCCATTGCTATGGGTGTAGCGGGCATGAGTGCCTCTGTAAAGTTTGGCGATTTTATTCCAAGGGCAGTAACCGGCACAAAAACCAAGAATGTGCCGCATATACCAATGGGGGCAGGATTTCATCCGGCATTTGCAGCAACTGTTTCAAAAAATAATGGCAAGGCTTTTTTGGGTAGCCTTTTTGTTGTTGCAGATGGCGACCCAATGGTTGGCAGCTTTCATCTTAATTACGATTGCTGGGATGTGGGTGTAATTGACTTATTTAAAAGCCAACGTGCCGGTGCAAAAAAAGCTCCCGAACCAGGAGGGCCAATGGTTGAATTATTTGTGCCTTCGGGAACCGTAATGCCAATACCAATTGGCAGACCGGTATTGGTAAATTCCATCCCTACTCCTATTAATCCAATGGCCATTTTAGATAAATTATTTAAGGCAGGGTTAGGGAAGCTCAAAGCTGCTGGCAGAAAAGCTGCACAAAAAGGATTGGATAAATTGAATGGTAAAGTTGGTTGCGGACCACTTACTGCTGCATCAAAATTAGTTGGTACAGGACAAAGCCACCCGGTTGATGTTGCAAGCGGCCATTTTTATACCGATAATATTGATTTTTCTTTACCCGGTCCTATACCGCTTTCTTTTGAGCGCACCTGGCATAGTTACAGCAGTTACCAAGGTCCGCTGGGTTATGGCTGGCATCATAGTTATGATCTAGCACTGGCAATTGATAATGAAACAAAAACCGCCATCATACGTTTGGCTGATGGCCGGGTTGCACATTTTGAAATACCCGAACTTAAAAAAGAGAGTTATAACCGAGGCGAAAAAATAACACTTTGCCTGCATGAAGACGGTTATTATTTTGCAACTGATGTTAAAGGATTGATTTACCGTTTTACACAAAATGAAATCAAAAATCCCTTTAACCAAACCCAAACTCATTTACTGCAAAGCATATCAAACCGCAATGGTTTTGCAATAAGATTTACATACAATAAGGATTGTTCATTAACGCAAATAACTGACAGTACAGGCCGGAAACTGATTGTTAATAATGATAAGCAGGGACAGATGTCCAGTATTGAAGCACCGGACCCTACATACCAGGGCCGTTCAAATTTTGCTATAACAAAATATGCTTACTCCCCTGAAGGCGATTTGGTAAAACAAATGGATGCCCTTGACCAGGCCATGCATTTTGAATACGAAAGCCATTTAATGGTTAAAGAGATTTGGCGTAACGGATGTAACTGGCATTTCAGGTATAATAAAGCCCAGGGAATAGATGCCAAATGTATTGAAGTATGGGGAACCGGAAATTTACTGCATTATAAATTTGATTATACCGATCCAACTTGCACAGTAGCCATCAATAGCCGTGGATTTAAAAAATTATTTTATCATAAGAACGGTGTTGTTATAAAACATATTGATGCATTGGGTGCTGCCTGGGAATATCGTTTTAACCGGCATAATGAACTGGAGTGGGAAATAGATCCATTGGGTAATCAGAAAGCAACTGCTTATGATGATTGGGGTAATGTTGCAACGGTTACAGAAGCCAATGGTTCATTTTTTCAGATTGCGTATGGAAGCGGATTTTTAAAACATACTCCATTAGAGTCAACCGACAAACGTGGGGGTAAGTGGAAATGGGAATACGATGCTTTTGGAAATTTAGTCAAACGAACCAACCCAATAAAAGCCGAAACTAAATATGAATATGCCGATGGTTTTTTAAAGACAATTATTAATGCTAAAGGAAGTAAGACCCTGCTTGATTATGATGCCTCATTCAACTTAATAAAATTAGTTGCTTCCAATGGTTATGAAATGGAATGGAGTTATGATGTATTGGGCAATTGCATTAAATCATCTGACTCTGTGGGTAATACTAGAAAATCAGAATTCAACCTGCTTTCACTGCCTGTAACAATAAATGAACCTGATGGGAATACCCGTTATTTAAAATTTGATGCTGAAGCAAATGTTGTTGAGGCAAAAGACAAGCATTACGATATTAAATTTTCTTACGACGCCTTAAATCATTTGCGTGCCCGTACACAGGCTGGCCATGGTGTGTCTTACAAATACGATACAGAAGGAAATCTTATTCAACTTACAAATGAAAACAATGAAACGTATTCTTTTGAAGTAGATGCTGCTGACAGGGTTATTAAAGAAACGGGGTTTGACGGATTGGTCCGTAAATATATCCGGAATACAGCAGGAAAAGTTACCAAAGTTGAAAGGCCCGGAAATAAATTTACACAATACGAATACAATGAGGTTGGCAATATAGTTGAAGTTAATTACCATGATGCATCATTTGAAAAATATGCTTATTCAAAGGACGGGTTGCTGAATGTTGCTCAAAACAGTAATTCTGCAATTGGTTTTGAAAGAGATATTTTAGGTAGAATAATCAGAGAAACCAATGCGGAAGAATTTATCAGTTATCAGTATGATGTTTTAGGTAATCGTACAAAAATCAGTTCTTCACTTGGTGCAGATATCAATAACGAGTTTGATGATCTGGGCAATGTTACTTCCACAAGTGCAAACGGTTGGCAAAGCAATATTAACTATAACGAACTGGGTCTTGAAGTTGAGCGACTGATGCCAGGTAATATTAGCAGCCAATGGACAAGAGATAAATTGGGAAGGCCTGTAAAACAAAATATAAAAAACAGCCAAACCTCTTTACACAACAGGCAGTACAGCTGGGATGTAAATTATCGCTTGCAACGGATTACAGACAGTAGCACCGGTATTACTCAATTCAGTCATGATGAAATTGGCAACCTTACTAAAACAATTTTTTCTGATGGTACAGAGCAGTTACGTAACCCCGACCCTGTAGGAAATTTATTTAACAGCCCCGACCGCAAAGACAGGGATTATGGTAAAGGGGGAAAATTATTAAAAGCAAATGGTACTGTTTTTAAGTATGATGATGAAGGTAATTTAATAGAGAAAAGAGAAACAGGCAGCAAAATATGGCTTTACCAATGGAATGCTTCTGGAATGCTTCATTCTGTAACCCGCCCGGATGGAGATGTTGTATCTTTTAGCTATGATGCATTAGGCAGACGATTATCAAAAAAATATAAAAATACAATTACCAAATGGCTATGGGATGGCAATAAACCACTGCACGAATGGAAGGAAGATTTCAGGACAGGGGCAATTCTGAGTAATACAACTGTAAATGAAGAAGGAATTATCACCTGGCTTTTTAACGAAAATGATTTTGCACCCATCGCAAAATTAAAAGGAGAAAAAAAATATAGTATTGTTACAGACCATCTTGGTACACCTTACCAAATGTATAAAGATACAGGGGAAACATTTTGGCAAAGTCAGTTAGACAGTTATGGCAAAGTGCGAATGTTTAAAGGTGAAGAAGGTAGTTGCCCATTTCGGTATCAAGGGCAATATGAAGATGCTGAAACTGGATTGTATTATAATAGATTTAGGTATTATGATGCTGCGGAAGGGTTTTATATTAGTAAAGATCCAATTGGAATAGATGGCGGCATTAAACAATATAGCTATGTATTTGATACTAACGGATGGATAGATTTTTTAGGACTAACGGGATGTAAAGTTACGGTTGGAGGGGTGGAACATGATCTGCAACCAACCCTTGATCGAATCGCTGCGGGGCAAAGTAATCCACATCACAATGACGGAAGTGTTTTTCAAAATCGCCAAGGTAAGCTACCATCTGGAGTTACTTATCGTGAATATGTAGTTCCCACACCAGGAATTACACATGCGGGTCAAAGAAGGATAGTTGTTGGCAGCGATGGCTCAAGACATTTTACAGCAGACCATTATGATAATTTTACACAATTTTAATGATTTGTTATGAACGGTATAAAATTTATCAAAGAAACTGTTTCCTGTCAAAATGATTCTGCTTTCGTGATTCACTTGTCAAATCGTATAAAAAGCAAGGATGAATTACTTCATGAATTGAGCAAAAAATTAAGATTCCCTGATTACTTTGGAAAAAATTGGGATGCATTATACGACTGCTTGACTGATTTGACTTGGCTGGAACAGAAGGAAATTATGATAGTTCATCACAAAATCCCTATGCTGAATGAAAATGAAATAAAAATTTATTTAACCATATTGGTTGATGCGATTAATTTGTGGAAGAAAAATGAAGAACATGAGTTGGAAATTTTCTTTCCATCGTCCGCTGAAGCTGTTTTAAAATTATACATTGAGGGGATGATTTAAAAGGGAATGATTCCGGTTGTTCTATCGTTTCTGCAGAATTAAATATTTTTTTGATGTTTAAGAAAGTAGGTTCAGAACAGTGTTTACGAGGTGCTAAAAAAAGTATGAGCTGATGATGTTATAGGACAAACTCCTTTTAATCTTTACAATTAATTCCTCAAATTCAAAACCCAACTATGCCACTCAACAATTTCGATCGCACACTTTCCTGGTCTGATTTTAATCAGCAACTTGGGCAACCAGGTGGGGTCACTGAGTTTGCCCAGATACATCCTGACATAGCTCCCGGCGAATTCGTTCTTGGCAGGGTAAGAAATGCAATTACCATCACTGATGTTACGATTGATCTGAATTTGATTGCAGAGGATTGTTGGGTGGTAGCAAGCCGCATGACCGATGATTTGTTGAAACACGAACAAGGACATTACGACATACTTGCCATTGGCGCCAGGGAATTTTATAATACGCTGGTTGGCCTTTCTTCTTCAACAACCAATGCGCTGCAACGAAGAGTAAATCAATTGAAAGAACGGTTTGCACAACAGGCTACCCGGGTAGATGCCCGTTATGATACTAAAACCAATCATGGTATTAATACATCAGTACAACAAACCTGGGATCAAAAAATTGCTGCGGCTAAAGCAAACCCACGAGGCAGGCTTGCTGACTTACCATAAAATTTCAATAAGAATTAAGGGGCGAAGATAATCCTACAGGTATGTACTCAAACCAAGCGTAGAATTAGAAAAATTTTCTTTGTCTGCAAGCCGCATTATTTTTTCTGTATCATACAATTCAAAGTCGGTATTTATATCAACGTGCACAGGCAAAAGGTAATCACACAACATTTCCAGTATTTTATTTTTTTTAGTGCCCGGCATAAATTGTTTTAACTGTTCATTATTAATCGGGCCAACAGTTACAACAATCTCATCCTCTCCTCCATCATAAGCAGCATTACCGGTAGTAAAATTAATGCCCAGTTGTGTATCGTTCAAACTTGAAAAAACAGGATTTGCTGATCTTAACTGACCTTGTAAACGACCGGTAATTTTTACGGGAACCGATAATATCAATTCAAAAATAGTAGCAGCAGATTCATAATCGTCTCTTATATCATGTACCAACGGAAGTACCTGCAAAAAAATATCTGATTGGGCAGTATCCAGGTATTTAAATATTTCCCAGTGATTTTTAAATAAGTTAACCAGGTCGTTGTGATGTGCTCCTTTATCCAGCCTGCTTTCAAATGAAGCCATTTGAATACGCAAATGATTTATGGCTGCTTCAAAAGGTAAAAACAAACGCCTTGCATTGCTTTCTTCAATGCGGTGTTTCTTAATGTTGTCAATTATCTCTTTTTGTGTAGTAGCCTTCTTGGGCAAGGTTGGTGAGTGAAACAAGCCTTGCGGCAGCATATCATAAATGCCTTCTTTATGTGTGGTGATGAGTGTATATTCCTTGTTATTATAATCAGAAATTTCATCGGTAACCGAATCTACATCCTTACGAAAAGATCTTTTTCTGGAGCCCAGCATCAGTATCATGATCTGTTCGGCAGGCACATTATTATCAATCATTTCAGCAGCAATAACTTCTGCTTTAAAGTCTGCATCAAATGTATCAGCCAATATGTTCGATAAACTGGGTGCTTTCATAAACCGGTTTTATGCGTTGTTTAAAAACAGCCTGTAATGATTACTCATACCCGACCTGCTTTTTAATTTGGCTTTTAAATGATCAAACAAAACCTGCCATGCTTCTTTATTTAATCTTTCAGATGACGTGGCGGTAATGGTAATATCAATAGTGCGTAAAAAACTCTGTTTGGGGTGTGCAGGCATTTCAAAACCCCGTTCAACTTCTACTTTACTTATCCGGTTACCCAATTCGTAAAAACACAAATTCCGTATATCTTCTTTGGTAACAATTCTGTTTCTTGTCATCAGTCCGTATCGGAAAGCTTTTACCCTTTCTTCGGGCTTAAGCCTGTTTTTACCTCCGGCTGAAGTAGTAATTAAAAAAAGCGAATCGGATTTTATTTTTGAGCCGTTGTATTCCTGCAGCCGGGTACCTGTGCGTAACACATTTGCAGTTTCAGCATTGGTGGTCCAGTATTCAACATACATCATATCACACCCCTCGTAGGGTTTTGCAATAATGTAATGTGGTATCTCCGAAGTGGTGTTGGCAATAGATTTTGTTTTTTGTTCCATCAATGCTATGCGCTGGTCCATTTCACGAAGCGTGGATGCAATAAAATCGTTACCATGTGCTGAAAAAGCAGCCGACTCACTGCGTAATAATTCCAGCAAATAACTGATAAATTCTTTTGCGTTACGTCCGTCAAATCTTTCCACGCCGCCACTGCGTAAGGTATAGGTGCCGGTTTCTTCTTCTTCCATTTTTCTGAAAGGGGTGGAAATATAGGAATGCATTTCATCTGCAAGCGACCTTACAGCAAGAAATTGTTCAAGTCCCTGTACTTTTAATGGGATGATGTTGCTGCCACCTTTCAATCGGTATTTCATTTCATTTAACTGTCTGTTCATCACCGGAAATGAATTGGTATAAACATATATTTCATCCAGCGAACTCTGTTGCACCGCAGCCGGAAAAACAATTTTTAGCCAAAGCAGTTTATCAGTCATTTTTTGCAGATCAGGTTCTGAAAAAATAGTATTAAATGCAGACGGATAGGTTTGCTTAAGATGCTGCACATTGGTATGCCGGTCGTCTGAAATGGTAATAAATTTTCGGTTGTAATAATTGGTTATGTCTTTTTCAATTAATGAAAGCAGATCGTAATCGAAAGACAAATCTTTTTGCGGAGATCCGGCAACTTGTTTTTTTTCATAAGATAGCCCTTCTGTAATTGTTATTTCGGTATCATTCAAATACCATTTGCTTAAAGGCAAAAGCTGGTAATTAAGATTTGATAAAGTATACTCCAGGTTTTTCCAGTCAAAATAAAAAAACAGGTTGTTTAGATGCTCAATTTTATCATCAATATTAATTCCCAGCCAAAGTACATTATTCTCAATACGGCTTCCCGAAAGAGTTTGAGTAGCTATTAACTTATTGTAATTTGTATCAATCGTATATAAAGCATTACCTGTTACTAAACAGGATATACCGGCTTTAAAAAATTTTAGCTTGCCAACCGGTGTAAAAAACACATCTATGCTTTTATCAAGCGATTCATCCTGTTTTGAAGAAATTTTCTTTTGGGTAAAACAATGATCAGTTTCGGTGAGCATATCTTCTGCTTCAACAGGTATTGCATGCATGATGGCATGCGCCGGATTTGGACAGGTTAAAAATTCAGGAGCCAACAGGTTTGCAATCTTTTCAAGCAACCTTACTTCCGAGTCTTTAATTTCGTTGCCCAGGTTATATAATTCAGATGATAGTGCTTCCAGTATCAGCTTTACAATCGGATCAAGGTCCTCGGTATTTTTTATATTCCAGTAGTTCAATGCATGTTTCAGCATTCTGTTCCTGATAATTTCCTTGGTATT
>JAYUZB010000230.1:0-9669 GCA_043752185.1 Chitinophagaceae bacterium | reverse complement strand
TTTGGATGCAGTGTTGAATGAGATTGAGGATTATACTTTGGCCAATCATCTACATGCACAAATGCTAAGCGGGCATGTACAAGGCAAAGTGCTGGAGTTTTTTAGCAAAATGGTTGCGCCCAAAAGAATTTTAGAAATTGGGACATTTACAGGCTTTAGCGGCTTGTGCCTGGCAAAAGGATTAACCAATGATGGCAAATTAGTTACGCTGGAATTAAGGGAAGATGATGCTACAACAGCGAAAAATTATTTTGCGAAAGCAGGAATGGAATCAAAGATTGATTTGCATGTTGGCGATGCACTGGAGATCATTCCAGCCCTGCAGGAAACTTGGGACCTTGTTTTTATAGATGCCGATAAAGTGAACTACATTAACTATTACGAATTAACTTTACCATCAGTAAAAAGTGGCGGCTGGATAGTGGCAGACAATGTGCTTTTTCATGGCGAAGTTTTGGAAGAAAATATAAAAGGGAAAAATGCAAAAGCAATACATGCGTTTAACGAACATGTTAAAAACGATAATCGTGTAGAACAGGCCATGCTGACCATAAGAGATGGGCTCTTATTAATTCAAAAAAAGTAAAGAATGTACAGAATTATTTTCACCATATTGTTTTCATTGGCTTCATTAACGCTTACAGCGCAAAGGATATCTATTGAGGAATATATAGACCAGTTTAAAGAAATTGCTATCAGTGAAATGAAACGTACGGGTGTGCCGGCATCAATTACTTTGGCGCAGGGCATTCTGGAAACAGAAAATGGAAACAGCGAACTGGTAAAAAAATCAAACAATCATTTTGGAATTAAATGTAAAAATACTTGGACCGGCGAAACGGTTACACATGATGATGATGCAACTGGAGAATGCTTCAGGGCTTATACCAATGCAGCTGAAAGCTATCGTGATCACAGCGATTTTTTAAAAGCCAATAAGCGCTACAGTGCTTTGTTCAATCTTGATCCTGCTGATTATGCAGGCTGGGCAAGAGGTTTAAAAAAAGCTGGCTACGCAACCAATCCCAGATATCCGGAACTATTGGTTAAATACATTGAAGAGTACAGCCTGCAACAATATACATTGATTGCATTAAACAGATTGCCCGAAACGGATATTACAAAAGCAGAAGAGAATGAAACTGCAGCACCTGTTGAGTTGATTGTTGAGAATCCTGTTCCCGACAATGATATTGCCGCTGCGACGAATGACCAGGATAAAATAATCAGCATAAATAAAACTAAATGCGTTTTTGCAAAAAAGGGAACACCTTTATTGGTTATCGCCAATAAACACAACATAAGTTTAATCAGGCTGATGGAGTTTAATGATATAACCGAAGAAGGGCTGCTTAGTAAAGATCAATTAATTTACCTGGAGAAAAAATCAAAAACCGGAGAGCAGGAATATTATATTATGCAGCCGGGAGAAACATTGTATGATGCAGCACAAAAAAATGCGATGCAGCTTAAATATCTTCTGGAGTATAATAATTTAAAAGCTGATTCTAAATTAAATGTAAAAACAAAATTGTTTTTGCAACCAGGTTTTCAAGGTGCAGTAAAAAATGCAGATGCCAAGAAAAGTAAAGTACACCTGGTTGGCCCAAAAGATGGTTTGTATGGCATTGCCAGAACTTATAATGTTTCCGTTCAGGAGTTAAAAGAGTGGAATAAACTTGAGTCTGATAATTTGAGAATAGGACAGGAAATAATTGTTTCAAAATAAATAGATTTAAACATGGTTATTCAGGTACTGGATAAAAAATTTCAACCTTATATTAAAGCTCATCAAATAAAGGAGCAGGTTGACAAACTGGCTAAGCAGATCAACGAAGATTATGCAGGTAAAAAGCCATTATTCATCGCAATTTTAAATGGCTCGTTCATGTTTGCATCCGACCTGTTTAAAGAACTTACCATTGATGCAGAAATATGTTTTATTAAACTGGCATCTTATAAAGGCACAAAGTCAACAGGAAATGTAATAACATCTATTGGGCTTGATATACCACTTACAGACCGCCATGTAGTTATTATTGAAGACATAGTTGATACCGGAAAAACCTTGCATGAGTTTTTGCCACAACTTATAAATCAGCAACCTGCAAGTTTAAAAATAGCAGCGCTATTACACAAGCCAGATGCATTGGTGCATCCGCTTGCAATTGATTATATTGGGTTTAAAGTACCCAATAAATTTCTGCTGGGGTTTGGCCTTGATTATGATGGCCTTGGCAGAAACCTGAAGGAAATTTATCAGTTGGTGGAGGATTAGAGGGGCAACGCAAAGCATTGAAAGCATATCTTAATAACAGATATTATACTTTTTACAATCAGCTTGCAATTGAAAAAATGTTTTTTCTATATCCTCTTCATAGTAATGGCCTTTACAGCCAGATCGCAGTATTATCTTCGTGGCGAAATTAAGGATGAAAAAAACCAGCCATTGCAAAATGCAAAAGTCCTGCTGCATTCAACAAAGCATTTTTATTTTACTGGTACCTATGGTGGGTTTGGAATTACCACCAAAACTTTATTGGATTCTCTTACCATAAGTTTAGATGGGTATGAGCCTAAATCGCTGAAAGTAAATGCCGATCAATGGCAATACATTACTTTAAAAATACTGCCATCCAATGTTAACAGCAACCGGCCCAGGCTTATTTCGGTAACAAAAAATTTGGAACATACATCCAAAGTAAAATGGTATATAGATAATGAAACTTATTTTCAACTGGTAGAGAATGAATATGTACGTGCAGATAAATTTCCTAACACCGGATTTTCATTAAATGTAAATAAAGCCTCGTACAGCAATGTACGTCGCTTTATCAATATGCATAGTGCAGTACCGCCTGATGCAGTGCGTACAGAAGAAATGATCAATTACTTCAACCTGCATTACCGTGAACCGAAAAATGGAAACATTTTTAGTTTTGAATCGCAGCTTAGTTCCTGCCCATGGGATATGGAAAAGCAATTACTTTTTTTAAATGTGAATGCCAAAAAACTTGACCTGAACATGATTCCGCCAGGCAATTTTGTTTTTTTAATTGATGTATCGGGTAGTATGGATATGCCCAATCGGCTGCCATTATTGAAAGCGGCTTTTCAAATGTTTGTAAAAAATCTGAGAGTGATTGATACGATTTCTATTGTAACCTATGGCGGTACCGTTGGTATTTGGCTGCAACCTACAGGTGGAGCCGAAAAAGAAAAAATAATAAAATCAATTGAAGAATTATCTGCCAGTGGCGATACACCGGGCGAAGCCGCAATTATGACTGCGTATGCTTTGGCAAGAAGCACATACAAAGACAAAGGCAGTAACCGTGTAATACTGGCTACTGATGGGGATTTTAATGTTGGCCTTACATCTGAAAAAGCCATGGAAGACCTGATAACCAAAGAAAGGCAGGGCGGCATTTATCTTACCTGCCTGGGTGTGGGTATGGGGAATTTTAAAGACTCAAAATTGGCTACACTTGCAAAAAAGGGTAATGGTAATTATGCTTACCTGGATGATATTACAGAAGCAGAAAAAGTGTTGGTTAAAGAACTTACACAAACATTTTTTGCAGTGGCCGATGATGTGTTTATGAATATGAAATTTAATGGCGACCTGGTTAAAGAATACCGGTTGATAGGTTTTGATAACAGAAGAGACGCAGTTGCCGACAGTACCATTGACCTGGAAGGAGGGGAGATAGGAAGCGGTAACAGTGTTATGGCCATTTTTGAAATTGTACCGGCAAGCGATAAACTCTTTAAACCTGATTTAATGCCTGCAGATAAAGTGGCTGATATTGAAATGCGCTACAGCCTTTGTGATGATACTACACTTTTGGTAACTAAAAGTTATTGCCTTGCCAATTTTGTTGAATTTAAGAGCCTTGATAAAGAATTACAATTTGCAACGGCTGTTGCTATGTTTGGTCTAAAAGTAAAACAGTCAAAATATATTAAACAGGCCGATTGGGTGGATATACAAAGAATTGCAGCTGAATCTTACGATCCGGGTAGTTACCTGCAAACTGAGTTTTTAAAATTAATAGATAAAGCTCAGAATATTTATGCCAGCAAAAAGCGAAAGAAAAACAAATCAGATTAAGAAAACATTTCCCTCACTTTATCAAAAAACGATTTGTCATTTTTATCCGGCTTAGGCTGAAAATTTTCTGACTGCTGTAATTTTTCAAGCATTTCTTTTTCGGTAGATGAAACATGTTGCGGTGTCCATACATTTATCTGTATTAACTGATCTCCTTTTTCGTAACTGTTTACATTAGGAAACCCTTTTCCCTTCAGCCTGAATATTTTTCCGCTTTGTGTGCCAGGTGGTATTTTAATTTTTGCCCTGCCATCAATGGTGGGTACTTCTATCTGTGTGCCAAATACAGCATCCGGTATAGAAATGTGCAGATCAAAAGCAACATTCAGTCCATCACGGTGCAATTGCGGGTGCGGTTCTTCTTCTATCAGCACAATCAAATCTCCGGGTGAGCCACCACGTTCGCCTGCATTGCCTTTTCCGCTCAGGCTTAACTGCATGCCTTCCTGTACACCTGCAGGTATATCAATGGTAACAGTTTCCTCACCATACACTCTTCCATCGCCTTTGCAGGCAGTGCATTTGTGTGTAACAGTGCTTCCTTCGCCATTACAGGTGGGGCAGGTTGTTACTGTTTGCATTTGTCCTAAAAAAGTATTCTGTACTCTTCTAACTTGTCCGCTGCCGCCACAACTGCCACAGGTCTGCACACTATTCTTATCTTTTGCGCCGCTGCCACCACAGGTATTGCAGCCAACATATTTTTTTACCTTGATGGTTTTTTGTGCGCCCTTTGCAATCTCCTCGTAATTCAATTTTATTTTTACACGTAGGTTGCTGCCACGTGTGCCCCTGCTTCTTCCACCAGAACTTCTTCTGCCATTACCGCCGCCAAAAAAACTACCAAAGGGGCTTTCATCTCCAAAAATATCTCCAAACTGGCTAAAGATATCATCCATGTTCATGCCGGCACCACCGCCATAACCACCACCACGGCCAGCGCTTGTTGCCTGATGGCCAAAACGATCGTACTGGGCACGCTTATCGGCATCGCTTAAAATTTCATACGCTTCTGCGGCTTCTTTAAATTTTTCTTCAGCAGCTTTATCACCGGGGTTTCTATCCGGATGAAATTGCATGGCAACTTTACGGTATGCCTTTTTTATTTCATCCTGCGATGAAGATTTGGACACGCCCAGTATTTCGTAAAAATCTTTTTTTGACATTTGTTAGTTTCTGATATTTTTAAAACTGCTTTGAAATTCAGGCTCCAAAGTTCCCCCTTCAGGGGGCGGAGGGGGCTTCTTATTTCCCTACCACCACCTTTGCAAAACGTATTATTTTGTTATTCAGATAGTATCCTTTTTCAACTTCGTCAACCACTTTTCCTTTCTGCTCTTCGGGTACATCTATTTCAGTAATGGCTTCATGTTTTTCAACATCAAATTCAGTGTTGATGCTTTCCATGGCTGTTAAGCCTTTTGCCTGCAATTTGCTTCGCAGTTTATTAAACACCAGTTGAACCCCTTCTTTCTGCGCAGCAATATCATTGCTTTCGGTTAATTGTTTTTCGGCCCGGTCGCAATCATCCATCACTTCCAGCATAGAAATAATTACATCTTTACCGGCTGTTTGTATAAGCTCAATTCTTTCTTTTGCATTGCGGCGTTTAAAATTGTCGAACTCGGCAAACAGGCGCAGGTATTTATCCTTTTGCTCTTCTACTTCTGCCTGTAATTTTTCTAAAGCATCTTCGCCGCCGGGGTTGCTTAAATGGGTATTGCCCGGTATATCAGCATCGGCATTAATGTTCATTTCTTCGTTTTCGGGGGTAAATATTTCTTTTTCTTCCATATCTCTTTTAAAGTTGGTTGCAAAGGTACAATAGTCAAACATTTTGCCAAGGGCTCATTTGCAGTCAAATTGACAATTATCAGTAAATAAGGGACTCATTACTGCACTATGTATGACACGGATGCTACCTTTGCGCCATGAAGAGCATTTTTTTAAACAAAAAGATAAGCAGAAGAGTCGAAACCGGCCATCCCTGGATATTTGGAAATGAGGTAAACCCAGGAAAAGCACTGGATGCAGCTGCCAAAGCGGGCGAAATTGTAAATGTGTTTACCCACGATAAAAAGTTTATAGGAAGGGGCTATATCAATCCACAGTCGCAGATTATGGTACGCCTGCTTACCCGTGACAAGGATGAAGTGATTGATGAACAGTTTTTTGTTAACCGTTTACAGCAGGCCTGGGCATACCGCAAAAAACTTGGCTATACCGAAAACTGCCGGCTTATTTTTGGCGAGGCTGATGATATACCGCAACTGATCATTGATAAGTTCAATGATTATTTTGTTATACAAACCCTGGCATTGGGTATTGATGTATGGAAACCGGCCATTGTAAAAGCCATTGAAAAGATATTTAACCCCAAAGGAATTTACGAACGCAATGATGTGCCCGTGAGGGAACTGGAAGGCATGGAGCAGCACAAAGGTTTTTTATCTGCTGAATTTGATACCAATATTATCATTACAGAAAACGGCGTAAAATTTCATGTAGATATAGCCAACGGACAAAAAACCGGTTTCTTTTTAGATCAGCAGGATAACCGCCGGGCCATTGAGCATATTGTAAAAGATGCCGATGTGCTGGGTGCATTTTGCTACACCGGTTCTTTTGAAATAACGGCTGCACATTATGGTGCCCGATCGGTTTTGGGGCTTGATATTTCTCAAAGTGCTATTGATATGTGTAATAAGAATGCAGCCTTAAACGGGCTTGATAACATTTGTAAATTTGAATGTGTGAACGCCTTTGATGTGTTGAAAGAATGGAGTAAAGAAGGAAAGCAATGGGATGTTGTAATGCTTGATCCGCCTTCGTTTACAAAAAGCCGGGCTACTATTAATAAAGCAGTTGCAGGTTATAAAGAAATTAATTTACGTGGAATAAAGCTGGTTAAGCCCGGCGGCTTTTTAGTAACATCCAGCTGCACTAACCTGGTACAGCCCGAATTATTTTTAGACATTATACAAATGGCAGCAACCGATGCCAAAAGAAAAATAAGGCAGGTTGTTTTTAACTCACAATCGGCCGATCATCCCATTATACGTGGACAGGAAAATACACACTACCTAAAATTTTTGATAGTGCAGGTGATCTAATTTTAAGAAAGAAGAAGATTATTTGACTACCTGAAATTTACCGGAATCTATGATTTTTCCGCCCTTATCTCTTAGCTGGTAAACATAAATACCACGATAAAAATCATCCAGTGGTATGGTCATCATGAGAGGGATTTTGTTGAATTCTTTTATTTTTTTACCCATGAAATTGTATATCTGGAGCGAAAAAAATTTATCGTAGCCATACAGAAATTCAAAATTAATTGCTGTAGTAGCAGGAATTGGATAAGGCTTTATCAGCTTTGCTATAGGATCGCCCTGTGCAGGGCTTTTAGTTTGAGCAAAAGAAGTAAAATTTATTCCAATAAGTAAAATTAGTATGTAAACTATTTTTTTCAACTACGTAAAAGTATAGAAAATGTTTTAATAAAGCAATAGTTTATCTGTTACTTTATTTACAATAAATATAAGTAAAATAGAGCCAACACCATTTTACTAAGCCGAATATATTACCCTGCAAACCTGCTTAAACCTGCAATTTTTTCATTTATGGCAGTAAAATCGGGCATTTCGCCGGCACTTTCCAGCACTTCAGTATAAGCCAGCATGCCATGCTTGTCCACAATAAATGCGGCTCTTTTACTTACGCCCTTCATATCCAGTATCCAATCGGTATATAATGCCCCGTAAGCAGCTGATACATCCTTGTTGAAATCGCTCAACAAAGGAAAATTGTAATGTTGATCTTCTTTGTATTTTTTCAATGTAAAAACCGAATCAACCGAAATGCCGATTACCTCGGCATTTGTATTGCTGTAGCGGCCTATATCATCTCTTACAGCACACAATTCTTTAGTGCAGGTACTTGTAAACGCCTGTGGGAAAAATAAAAGTAAAACGTTTTTGCCCCTGTAACCGGCCAGGCTCACTTTATTTTTATCTGTGTCGTATAAGGTAAATTCGGGGGGTGCTTGTCCAACTGTTAGGGTCATAATTTTTTATTGTAAAGATAAATGTTGCCTGATTTACATAAACAGCATTTACACCTGTTTGGTTCAAATAAAAAAAAACCCCTCTGGAAAGAGGGGTCTTATTGTTATCCAAACAATCCATAAAAACAAAAATCTTTAAGTTGTTAGCACACAAGTTTTGTTACAGAAGATTATTTACAGATAAATTCATTTGCAAAACTGGTTAAGGTTGTTTTGCGGTAAGTTGTTTGTCTTAATAAAAAGTAGGTAAACTATAATGTAATTGATTTGTTTTTGCAGGTTTTACCTGGTAAAAACACGTAGGGTAATTTTCGGATGGTAAATAATTACCTTTTTTCATAGGGGTAAAGTTTTAGTTTTCTCAATATTTTATTCAGCTTTATTATAAACGGATACTTTTGTTTTTTAGTATAAAAAACAAAAAAAATAAGTCGCTTATAAAAAAATATTTGTGTCTGATTAAACAAAAATAAAAGCCCCCCGAAATTTCGGAGGGCTTTTAAACATGCTTAAATACTTTCTGTATTAATTATTAATTTTTAGAACCGGTTTTGTTTTTTGAGGAAGTTGCAGGTTTTGCTGAAGTAGCATCTGCAGTTTTTTTCTTTGCTTCTTCAGCAGCCCATTTGTCATACTCTTCGGTAGCTAAAACATCTCCGGTAATGGTAATACTTTTCATTTCATCTACTCCGGCAAATTTTACTGTAAGGTTTTTTGTAAAATGGCCAGCATTTGCAGCATTGAATTTTGCAGAAATGAAGCCGGTAGCTCCTGGTGCAATTGGCGATTTGGTATAGTCACCCATGGTACAGCCACAAGTTGGGTTAGCCTGCTCAATAATAAGGGGCTCTTTGCTGATATTTGTAACAATAAACTTTACTTCTTTAGGATCGTTTTGCTTAAGATATCCCTGGTTAATAGTTTCAGATTCAAATTTAGCTACATCAGCTACTGTTTTTTGAGCAAACAGCAAAGCAGAGAAAGTTAAAGCAGTGAGTGATAAGAATAATTTTTTCATGATGATGTTTATTTATGTTGTTTAGTTTTTTAAGTCGTTGATGCCTTTATTTTCGGGGGCAGAGCTGCCTGGTGTTTTCCAAACTTCTCCTTTAATGGTTAGTTGTTTGCTTTGAGTATCGTTATAAGTTACTGTAATAAATTTTGTAAAAGGGCCTTCTGCAGCAGAATTATAACCAACTGTTATTTTTGTATTTTCTCCAGGTGCTACCACTTTATCTTTTTCCCACTCAGGTGTGGTGCATCCGCAGCTTGCATTAATGTTGGCAATCTTTAACGGAACATTACTTTTATTGGTTACTTCAAATATGTGGGTAACGGGTTTGCCCTGAGGAATCTTTCCAAAATCAAATTCGGTTTCCTTTAAAGTAAGCAATTCATCTGCCTGGGCAATGGTTAATACATTTTGTGTGGTACTAGTTGGTACGGTACCGGTTTGTGCCTGTACAACCGATATCAAACAGATTGCTGA
>JAYUZB010000229.1:0-9683 GCA_043752185.1 Chitinophagaceae bacterium | reverse complement strand
AATTATGAAAGTATTAGTTACAGGTGGTGCCGGTTACATCGGTTCTGTTTTAGTTCGTCAGTTATTAAATAAAGGTTACCAGGTAAGGGCTTTAGACTCTTTAAAATTTGGTGGCGATGCGTTGTATGATGTAATGCTAAACCCCAATTTTGAATTTATGAAAGGCGATGTACGTAATGCTGATGATGTGGATAAAGCCATTGAAGGTGTTGATGCCATTGCACACCTGGCTGCTATAGTGGGCGATCCTGCCTGTAAAAAATTCAGTTTTGAAGCCAATGAAACCAACTGGGATGGAGCTGTTTTGTTGTTTAACAAAGCAGAAGCCGCTGGTGTAAAACGTTTTGTTTTTTCAAGCACTTGTAGCAATTATGGTAAAATGGCCGATCCCGATTCTTTTGTGGTGGAAACATCAGAGCTGAACCCCGTTTCTTTATACGCCGAGTTAAAAGTAAAGTTTGAAAAATATTTGCTGGAAGAAAAAAAAGATAGCCCAATGTGCAGCACAGCCTTGCGGTTCAGCACGGTGTATGGCTTTTCTCCAAGAATAAGATTTGATTTAACTGTAAATGAATTTACCCGCAATGCAGCAGTGCATGGCAAGCAGGAAATTTGGGGCCAACAGTTTTGGCGCCCCTATTGCCATGTAGATGATTTGGCAAGAGCAGTAGTATTGGTGCTGGAAAGCCCGGAAGAAAAAGTAAGAGCCAATGTATTTAATGTGGGTACCACAGAAGAGAATTATAATAAAGGAATGATCATCAGAGAGGTTTGCAAAGTAGTGCCCAACGTAAATGTTATTTATGTAGATAGCAGCGAAGATCCCCGTGACTACCGTGTTAATTTTGATAAGATAAAAAACGAACTGGGTTTTACCATTACCAAAACTGTACCTGATGGCATAAAAGAAATTTACACGCTGTTGAAAACGGGTATTGTTACCGATTCGTTTGTAGAGAAATTCAGGAATATTTGATTTTATAATAATTAAACTGATTTAATAAATTGCTCCGATTTTATTTCTGGAGCAATTTTTTTAACCGGATTGCCCAAAAATATTTTTATAGTTTGTTTAAGAATATAAAATGAAGAAGCTTTTATTAAGTCTGGCATTAATAAAAAGTATCAGTATCCTGGGCCAGGACAGTAGCAGTTCAGGCCCATTGAAATTTAATGCCTTTCTCGAAATTTACTATAGCTACGACTTTAATAAGCCAGTAAATAATAACCGTCCTGCATTTTTTTACAGCCATAGCCGTCATAATGAATTTAATCTCAACCTTGCATTTTTAAAAGCAAGTTATAATACAGAAAAAATAAGAGCAAACCTTGCGCTTGCAGCGGGTACATACATTAATGCAAACTATACAGCAGAACCGGGGGTGTTAAAAAATATTTTTGAAGCAAATGCAGGTGTAAAGATTTCCAAAAAGAAAAATCTGTGGGTAGATGCAGGAATTTTCAGTTCTCATATTGGCTTTGAAAGCGCTATTTCAAAAGATTGCTGGACAGTTACCAGGAGTATACTTGCCGAAAACTCACCCTATTTTGAAAGTGGTGCAAAAATTACCTACACCAGCAACAATGATAAATGGTTAGTAAGCGGTTTGCTTTTAAACGGATGGCAACGTATTAAAAAAGTAAACGGTAATTCTGCGATGAGTTATGGTACACAGTTGCAATACAAACCCAATTCAAAACTTTTAATAAACTACAGCACATTTATTGGTACAGATAAGCCTGATAGCACCCGTCAATGGCGTTACTTTCATAATATTTACGGCATTTTTAATGTAACCGCTAAGTTTGGAATTATAGCAGGCTTCGATATTGGCACTGAGCAAAAAGTAAAGGGCAGCAGTAAAATGAACACCTGGTATGCCCCGGTTTTAATATTGAAGCATACCATCAATAGTAAATGGGCTGTTGCGGCAAGAGGAGAATTTTATAGTGACAGGGATGAAGTAATTGTTGCAAGTGGTACTTCAAATGGTTTTCAAACAACCGGATTTTCTTTTAATGTTGACTATGCCCCGGTCAGCAAAGCATTAATTCGCCTTGAAGCAAGAACCCTGAAAAGTAAAGACAATGTATTTGAAAAAGGAAATGGCTTTATCAACAATAATACCTGCATCACTGCTTCTATAGCAGTAAGTTTTTAAACCATATCAATAAGGTAAATTGATTTTTAAATCATTTCTGCCTTTAGGTGGTAGCAATATTTTTATATAGGTTTGCACAGCAATAATAAGTCAGGCGGTTATTAAAAAATAGAAATTATGCTTTTACTCAGTGGTCCTAACATGGGCGGCAATGAATGGAAATATGTTAAAGATTGTTTAGACACAGGTTGGGTTAGCAGTGTTGGTGCTTATGTAGATCAGTTTGAAAAAATGAGCGCTGAATTTGCCGGCACCAAATACGCCGTAGCTACCAGTAGCGGTACAACTGCCCTACATATTTGTTTAGTGATGTTGGGTGTAAATGCCGATGATTATGTAATTACACCAAACATTACTTTTATTGCCACCTGCAATTCCATTAAATATACCGGTGCCGATCCTATTTTAATTGATACCGATCCCGCAACCTGGCAAATGGACCTTGATTTATTAGAGCAATTTTTTATAGAAGAGACAGAACAACGTAATGATGTATGTCATTATAAAAAAGACGGCAGAAGAATACCCATTTTAATGCCTGTACACGTGCTGGGTAATATTTGCGATATGGACAGGCTGATGGCTTTGGCCAAACAAAATAATATTACAGTTATTGAAGATAGTACCGAGGCATTAGGCTCTTACTACAAAGGCAAACATGCCGGCAGTTTTGGTTTGATGGGCACTTTCAGTTACAACGGCAATAAAATAATTACAACCGGTGGTGGTGGTATGATTGTTACCAATGATGAAATGCTGGCAAAAAAAGCCAAACATCTTACAACGCAAGCCAAGAGCGATCCTTTTGAATATGTGCATGACGAGATTGGCTACAACTACCGCCTGGTAAATGTTGCAGCTGCCATGGGTGTAGCGCAAATGGAGCAGTTGCCAGGCTTTATAAAACGCAAGCAGGAAGTAATGGCTTTTTATAAAAATGAATTGCAGGGTGTTGGCGATATTAAATTTCAGGAAGTGAGTGCGGATGTAAACCCCAATTGCTGGTTACCAACCATTATGACGGAAAAACAAAAAGAGGTTTTGAAAATTTTGAATGATAACAAAATGCAGAGCCGTCCGTTTTGGGTGCCGATGAATCAGCTGCGGATGTTTACCAACAATATTTTTTATAATAAAACCAATCAGTCAGATTTTGTTTATCAACGTTGTTTAAGCATTCCCTGCTCTACAAATATTACAGATGAAGATCTGAAAGCTGTTTGCGATAAGATAAAAGAAGTGTTTTAAGAACGATACTAGATACTGGATACTTGTTACTCGATGAGACTCTGCGGGTATCCAGTATCCAGTATCCAGTATCCAGTATCAAGTATCAAAAAATTATGTACAAATTAATAAAGCGCATTACCGATATCCTTATTGCTACCATTGCACTAATACTGTTATCTCCCATACTTATACCCTGCATACTTACTTTGCTGTTTACCGGCGAGCACAAAGTATTCTATTTTCAAAAAAGGCTTGGCTATAAAAACCGTTTTTTCAATATCTGCAAATTTGCTACCATGCTTCAGAACAGCCCGAATATTGGTACCGGCGAAATTACGTTACGTAACGATCCACGGGTTACAAAATTTGGTAAGATATTGCGTATTACAAAAGTGAATGAACTACCACAGATCCTCAATATATTTAAGGGCGATATGAGCATTGTGGGCCCAAGGCCCTTGATGGAAGTTAGTTTTAAGCAATATCCCGAAGAAGTGCAAAAAAAAATTTACAATTGCAAACCCGGTATGACGGGCATCGGATCTCTTATTTTCAGAGATGAAGAAAAAATTGTTTCCGATGCGCCTGATCCCAAAGCTATGTACAAAAACATTTACCTGTACAAAGGTAAATTGGAGTTATGGTACCAGGGAAAAGCATCTTTGTATACCGATTTTATGATCATATTTCTTACCGCCTGGTCAATACTTTTCCCCCAAAATAAGCTCACTAATAAGATATTTAAAGATTTGCCTCCCCGTCCGTTTTAAGTCATTACACTACCTTCGTTAAGCATTTTTTGGCATGATGTTAAACAATTTCAGTCCCCGGTTGTAATATGCTTAAATAAATCAGTAAGTATGAATTCTTTCACTATTAAAGATCTCGAAAATCTGTCTGGCATTAAAGCGCATACCATTCGTATTTGGGAGCAGCGTTATTCCTTTCTTAAACCAAACCGTACCGGCACCAATATTCGGGTTTACAGCAACGACGAGCTTAAGACATTATTAAATGTTGCGCTACTCAATAAATTTGGGTTCAAAATTTCGCATATTGATAAAATGAATGCCGGTGAAATTAATGATAAGATACTCTCCTTAAATCAACAAGAAGCGCTGCAAGACAGAATTGTGAATATGCTGATTCAAAATATGGTTGACCTGGATTTGGAAGCTTTTGAAGAGGTGCTGGATGATTTTATTGAAACGAAGGGGATTGAAAGAACCATATCACAAATAATATTTCCTTTTATGGAAAAAATTGGAATACTCTGGCTTACCAATCACATTAACCCTGGGCAGGAGCATCTGGTGACCACTATCATTCGACAAAAATTGATAGTTGGTATTGATAGTGTAAGAAGTACAGTTAAAATAGATAAATCGGTTTTATTGTTTTTGCCCGAAACTGAATATCATGAACTAAGCCTGCTTTTTATGAATTATATGTTTAAAAATAAAGGTGTCAGTACCATTTACCTGGGCTGCAGCATTCCTTTAAAAGATGTAGAGTACCTGGTAAAATTAAAGAAGCCAGATTACATATATACCCATTTAACCAGCGTAGGCACCCGGTTTAATTTCGATAGGTTTATAGAAAATTTGAGCAAATCCTTCCCACAAATACCTGTAATAATATCTGGACACCTTACCACCACTTACGAAAAAAAGATATTACCTCCCATCAATTTCAAAAAATCCTATGCCGAAGTGATGGAGTTTCTGGCTGGTTTTTAATTTATCTTTTGTTTACCCGATTTTAGTTGACGTATAAAGAACTGATTTACAGTATGTTTAACTTTTATTAAAAAAAATTAAACAAAATAGTGTTGTTTTTCAAAAATTGTGTTTAACTTTACATTTCAATAGTTAAACAGAAAATTATGTCAACAGTAGAATTCAACCAATCGCTTATCAGTAACACAGAGTATCTTAAGCCATTTGCCATGACACTTACCCGTGATATGGAATCGGCTAAAGACCTGATACAGGAAACTTTATACAGGGCGCTGGCAAACAGGGATAAATACAACGCTGGCACAAACATAAAAGCGTGGATGTACACTATCATGCGTAATATTTTTATTAATAATTACAGGCGCAGTGCTAAGCAAAATACCATTTTTGATAATACACCAAACGATTTTTTGCTGGATTACAACCAGTTTACTACTGCAAATGCGGCTGAAACTACGCTCACATTAAAAGAGATTAAAGAAGCTGTTCATCATTTACCCGAAATATTTAAAAATCCATTTGAATTATATTTTGAAGGATATAAATATCACGAAATATCTCATATACTAAACGAACCCCTAGGTACCATAAAAAGCAGGATACATTTTGCCCGTAAATTATTAAAGCAACAATTAACCAGGTTTTGATTTTTAAAATAATACCCACCACCACGGGTTTCTATTACCTCCAATACCTTATTTTCGTACATTGAAAAAGACAGTAATTATAGGAAGCGGTTTTGCAGGTTTATCTGCCGCCTCATTTATGGCCAAAGCAGGGTGGGATGTAACCGTACTTGAAAAACAAATTACGCCAGGTGGCAGGGCAAGGCAACTGAAAGCTGAAGGCTTTACCTTTGATATGGGGCCAAGCTGGTACTGGATGCCCGATGTGTTTGAGCGTTATTTTGGCTGTTTTGGCAAAAAGGTTTCGGATTATTATGAACTGGAAAGGTTAGACCCTTCTTACCGTGTTTACTGGCACGAAGGCCATTCAGATATACCGGCCAATTACGAAGAATTAAAAAAGTTATTTGAAAATATTGAACCAGGCAGCGGTGAGAAGCTGGATAGTTTTCTGGAAGAAGCGGTTTATAAATACGATGTTGGTATCAACAAGCTGGTGTATAAACCCGGTCAGTCGCTTACCGAATTTTTAGATTGGGATACCATAAAAGGAGTTTTTAAGCTGGATGTATTCACCTCTATGGACAAGCATATTGGTAAGTTTTTTAAGCATCCAAAATTGAGGCAGTTGATGGAATTTCCGGTTTTGTTTTTGGGAGCGCTGCCAAAAGACACACCGGCCTTATACAGCCTGATGAATTATGCCGATATAAAGTTGGGTACCTGGTACCCTAAAAAAGGAATGTATTCAGTTGTGGAAGGCATGTATAAACTGGCAACAGAACTGGGAGTTAAATTTGAATTTGATAGCAATGTTACTGCAATAAAAATTGAGAATAGTAAGGCAACTAAAGTAGAGGTAGAAGGAGGCAGGGCATACGATGCCGATGTTGTAATTGGGGGTGCAGATTATCATTTTGTTGAGACAAAACTTTTGCCTGAGAACTACCGTACATACAGTGATAAGTATTGGGATAAGCGCTTGATGGCACCAAGTTGTTTACTGTATTATGTGGGCCTTGATAAAAAAGTACAGGGCGTACCCCATCATTCTTTGTTCTTTGATGCGGATTTTGAAGTACATGGCAAGGAGATTTATACAACCCAGAAATGGCCTACCGATCCGTTGTTTTACGTCTCTATTTCTTCTGTAACAGATGAAACAGTGGCGCCTGCAGGTTGTGACAATTTGGTATTCCTTATTCCGGTTGCCGCAGGGCTGGATGCTGATACAGAAGAATTAAGAGAAAAGTATTTTCAGAAAATATTGGAACGCTTTGAAAAAAAGACAGGCCAGCAAATAAGGAATAATATTATTTATAAAAAAAGCTACTCAATAAGCAACTTCGTTACAGATTATAATTCGTTTAAAGGAAATGCTTATGGATTGGCAAACACATTAATGCAGACGGCAATTTTCAGGCCTTCATGCAGGAGTATTAAAATAAAAAACTTATTTTACACCGGTCAACTAACAGTTCCGGGGCCGGGAGTGCCACCAAGTTTAATAAGTGGCGAGGTTGTTGCCAATGAGGTTGTAAAGCATTTTGGCAAATAAACAGGGCGAAATTTTTTATTAAGAACAAAAACAAGAAAAAGGAAATGATTAAGCTTTTTCATGATGTAAGTCAACAGTGCAGCAGGGCTGTAACCGAAAAGTACAGCACTTCTTTTAGTAGTGCTATCAAGCTACTGCATGCCGACCTTCGTACGCCTATCTATAATATTTATGGCTTTGTTCGCTTTGCGGATGAAATTGTAGATACTTTTCATCAATATAAAAAAGAAGAGCTGCTGACAGAGTTTAAAAAAGATACTTATGCAGCTATTGAAAGAGGCATCAGTCTGAATCCGATCTTACACAGTTTTCAGATAACAGTACGGGAATATAATATTTCTCATGATTTAATAGAGGCCTTTTTCAGCAGTATGGAAATGGATCTTAGTAAAACAGCATACAACAGCAACGGTTACAAAGAATATATTTATGGCAGTGCCGAGGTGGTGGGCCTCATGTGCCTCTTTGTTTTTTGCGAGGGCGATAAAAATATGTACACCGATTTGAAGCCTTCGGCCCAGGCGCTGGGTGCAGCCTTTCAAAAAGTTAATTTTTTACGTGATGTAAAAGCCGATTATGAGCAGCTAAACAGGTCCTATTTCCCCGAAGTGGATTTCACCAATTTTACCCCACGCATGAAGCAGGAGATTGAAGCAGACATAGCCGTTGATTTTGAAAATGCTTATGAGGGCATTTTAAATTTGCCAACCAAAGCCAGGTTTGGAGTTTATGTGGCTTACAAATATTATTTATCGCTTTTCAAAAAGATAAAACGTACTGCACCTGCCAATATGCTGGAACAGCGTATCCGTATACCCAATTATGGCAAAGCATATATTGTTGCCAAGGCAGGCTTGAGGAGCCAGTTCAATTTATATTAATCAAAAGCACTGATGGAAGTTATATTGGTAGATGAGCATGATGTGCAGACCGGCACCATGGAAAAAATTGAAGTGCATCAAAAAGCCCTGCTGCACAGGGCTTTCAGCATTTTTATATTCAATGATAAAGGCGAAATGCTGCTGCATAAAAGAGCAGAAAAAAAATACCACAGCGGCGGCTTGTGGACCAACGCCTGCTGCAGTCATCCTAAACCCGGCGAAGAAACTTTAATGGCGGCAGAAATACGCCTGCAGGAAGAAATGGGTTTTAATACCCGGCTTACAAAGGCATTTGATTTTGTTTACAAAGCACCATTTGATAATGGGTTAACCGAATATGAGTTTGACCATGTTTTTATTGGTAACTACGATGGTGATATTGTACCCAATGCAGATGAGGTAAGCGATTACTGTTTTAAAACGATTGAAGAAATAAAAAATTCCATTCAATCCCATCCTCAAAAATATACCGAGTGGTTTAAAATTGCTTTTCCAAAAATGGAAGCGTACCTTGAAACTGCACCTAATTGATTTGTTCAATAGAAAAAATTACGCTTGTTAAACAGGTTTACAAAATTTGAAATTGCCACGGCCATTGCTGTTTTCTTTCACAGCATTGGGCTGATTGGGTTATTATTTTTTGATGAAAATTTTTTCCTGGCTGCAACCCCTTTTAACTTATTACTGTCTTTTGCATTGTTGATCTGGACACAAACAGAAAAAAATATTTTCTTTTTTCTTTTTGTGCTGATCTGTTTTGCCGTAGGTATTTCAGTTGAGATTATTGGTACCAATACCGGCATAATGTTTGGTAACTACACCTACGGAAATGTACTGGGCTTTAAAATAAAGAACGTTCCTTTATTGATTGGCATAAACTGGTTTATCATCATTTACTGCAGCGGCATAAGTATACATACGCTGTTGATGAAGGCCATCAACCGTGTTGCAGCCGATACCGGTAAAACACCCATGGCATTAAAAGCACTCTCGGTAATTGTGGATGGTGCAACCCTGGCTGTTTTTTTCGATTGGTTGATGGAACCTGTAGCTGTAAAGTTGGGCTACTGGACCTGGAATGGAGATGGATCAATACCTATGTTTAACTACATATGCTGGTTTATTGTAAGTTTATTATTGCTGGCAGTATTTCATTTTACAAAATTTAATAAACAAAACAAATTCGCTGTAAATTTGTTACTCATTCAACTGATGTTTTTTTTATTGTTAAGAACTTTTTTGAAATAGACTTTAATGAGCTGGATAATATTAATAGCAATCACTTTAGCCACTTTCGTTTTAATGGAAGGCCTCACTTGGTGCATTCACCGGTATATCATGCATGGGTTTTTATGGATGCTGCATAAAGATCATCACCAAAAGGTGCCTGGTGTGTTTGAAAAGAATGATGCATTCTTTCTCATTTTTGCAATACCAAGCTGGTTGTTTATTATGTTGGGTGTTATGCAACAGGCTTGGTGGTCGAT
>JAYUZB010000228.1:0-21848 GCA_043752185.1 Chitinophagaceae bacterium | reverse complement strand
TTGAATATCCCAATACAGATAACGAAACTGTATTTAAGCAGGTGTTTACCGAAGGGAAATGGAATGGCGAATTTAATTTTATACATCCAAAAACAGGTAAAAAAGTAAACCTGTTAAGTGGTATAAATCTTTTAAAAAGCCGAGAAGGTTTAGTTAGTGGTTTTATCATAACAAGTAACAATATTACCGACAGAAAAAAAACAGAAGAGGAGATCAGAACATCAAAAGAGCGGTTTGAACTGATAGCTGAAGCCACCAACGATGCCATATGGGATCATGATTTTGTAAAGAATGAAATCTGGGGTAATAAGAAACTATATGACATTTATGGGCTTGAGGCCGGGCAGAAAATTAATTTTGAACTGTTTTTAGAGCACATTCATCCTGATGAAAGAACAAATATTTTAGCCAGGATGAAGCATGCAATGGACAGTTTACAAAGCTCTTTGTCTGAAGTTTTTCTTTTTAATACACCAGAAGGGTATAAAACTTTTTTTGACCGTGCCTATATCAAATATGATGATGCAGGTAACCCCATCAGGATACTGGGAGCCATGCAGGATATTACAGAAAGAGAACTGGCTCAGAAAGCATTATCAGAAAGCGAAGAAAAATATCGAACCATAATAGAGCAGGCTGCAGACGGTATTTTTATTGCAGATGAAAATACCTGTTTGATTGATGTTAACAGTGCAGGTTGCCGGATGAGCGGCTATACCAAGGCCGAACTTCAGCAATTAAAATTCATAGACGTTATCCCCGCTGAAGATATTGTTACCAATCCGCTCAGGATTACAAAGATGGAAAAAGGACAGGCGGTTACAAATGAACGGAGATTGATCCGCAAAGACGGAAGCATTATTGATGTTGATATAAGCGCCCAAAAACTGCAGGATGGGCGCTACCAGTTATTTGTAAGAGATATCACAGAGCGTAAACAGGTAGAAGAAGTATTGGCAGAAAGTGAACGTTTTTTAAAAGAAACCCAGGTAATTGCCAACCTGGGAACTTATACCCTGGATATAGCTACAGGTAACTGGACCGGCACGGCCTTGCTGGACCAGATTTTGGGAATTGATGCTGATTTTGAGAAAACATTTGAAGGCGGGCAAATGATCATACATCCTGATTGGCGAAAAATTATGGCTGATTATTTTGCAGAACTGGTGGCAGGCAGAAAAAGCAGATTTGATATTGAGTATAAAATTATCCGCCCAAATGACAATGAAGAACGTTGGATTCATGGAATAGGCAATCTTAAATTCGATGATACTTTTCAACCGGTAACCCTTTTAGCTACCATTCAGGATATACATGAAAGCAAACTGGCAGCAGACGAGCTTTTGCAATCGGAACAAAAATACAGGCTGCTTTTTTACAACAACCCCTTGCCAATGTGGATGGTAACGGTTCCCGCCCTGAATTTTATTGACGTAAATGAATCGGCCATAAAACAGTATGGATATAACAGGGAAGAGTTTTTAAAAATGAATACAAAAGACCTGAGGCCGGCCGAAGATGTAGCAGCTTTTTTGAAAGAGGTGGAAAAAATGAAACCAGATGAAATAAATAGAAGAGACTGGCGACATAAGAAAAAGGATGGAACCATTATATATGTGGAAACATACAGCCATCAGATTGTTTATGAGGGCAAAAGGGTATGGCTAGGGTTATCGCATGATGTTACGGATAAAAATATGGCAGAGGAGCGTTTGCAAAAATCATATCAGGATATCAGGCAGCTTGCTTCAAACCTGCAAAGCATTAGGGAAGATGAACGCACCACCATTGCACGTGAAATACATGATGAACTGGGACAGCAGCTTACCGGGCTAAAACTGGATCTGCATTGGCTTATGCGAAAAATAAACAGTACAGATGATGGAATAACATCCAAAATGAAAGAGAGTATTGAATTGATTAATGCAACGATTGGTTCGGTAAGAAAAATATCTACAGATCTGCGGCCAAGTATTCTTGATGACCTTGGTTTGTTACCGGCATTGGAATGGCATGGCGAAGAGTTTGAAAAACGTTCCGGAACAAAAGTTGTGTTCGTAAATGAGGTTGGAGATTTTACAGTATCTCCCCAGGTTGCTACAGGTATCTTTAGAATATACCAGGAACTGCTTACTAATATAGCCCGCCACGCCAATGCCAGCCTGGTAAGGGCTTCATTAAGTAAAGATGAAGACAGATTGTATTTCAGTATAAAAGATAATGGCGTAGGGTTTGATATAGAAACTATAAAAAATAAAAAAACACTGGGTTTGTTGGGTATAAAAGAGCGCAGCCTGCTTTTTGGCGGCACATATGAGTTTGTTAGTACACCTGGCAAAGGCTGTGTAACTACTATATCTATTCCGCTACAACTTGTAAAAATTAACATCATTTAAAACTAAAAGCATGCTACGAATTTTAATTGCTGATGACCATACTGTAGTAAGAAAGGGCCTGCGACAGATTTTGCTGGATGAATTTCCAACAGCAGAAATTGAAGAAGTAGGTGATGCAGAAACGTTGATACAAAAAGTGATGACTGCCAAATGGGATGTGGTAGTAAGCGACCTGGCGATGCCCGGCCGCAGCGGACTGGATGCGCTGCAACAAATTAAGATCAGTCATCCCAATTTGCCCGTGCTCATTTTAAGTATTCATCCAGAGGAGCAATATGCTTTACGTGCACTTAAATCGGGTGCTTGGGGTTATTTAAGTAAAGATACTGCACCCGATGAACTCGTAAAAGCTGTACAAAGAGTGTTGCTGGGAAAAAAATATATCCCCCAGGCAATTGCCGAAAAACTGGCTGGTACCCTTTCTTCAGATACTGCCATCAGCCCTCACGAAACCCTTAGTGACCGGGAGTTTGATGTAATGAGGCTTCTGGCAAATGGTAAATCAGTTTCAGAAATTGCAGATATGCTTTCACTAAGCGTAACTACATTAAGTACTTACCGTACCAGGATAATGGCTAAGATGAATTTAAAATCCAATTCAGATCTTACCAGATATGCTATTGAAAACAAGTTAATGTAAATGATGCCTGGCTTGCTTTAATTGTAAATCCTGTCAAATGCTGTTTTGTATTTTTCCATGATTACCTTCCGTTTTAATTTAAGGGTTGGTGTAAGTTCACCACTATCAATGGTCCATTCGTTTGGCAGCAGTTCAAATTTTTTGATCTGCTCTACGTGGTTAAAAAATTTATTGAAAGAATCAATCAGTTCTCTATAAAGATCTAAAACCTTTGGATTGTGGATGGCATCTTCAATAGTTGTAAAAATTATTCCCTTATGCAGCATCCATTCTTTTAAATTAATTACAGACGGAACAATTAAAGCGCCCACAAATTTTTGTTCGGCACCAACCACCATCATCTGCTCAACAAAAGGCGATTCTTTCATTTTATTTTCGATAGGCTGCGGGGCCACATATTTACCGCCACTGGTTTTAAATAATTCTTTTTTGCGGTCGGTAATTTTTAAATATTTACCATCTTCAAAAACACCAATATCGCCGGTGTGTAACCAGCCATCAATAATGGTTTCAGCGGTAAGCTCGGGCCTTTTATAATATCCCATCATAACGCTGGGGCCTTTTACACAAATCTCGCCATCAGCCTCCAGTTTTACTTCCTGTCCTTCAATAACCAAACCCACCGTGCCAAATTTGGTACCGCCTTTTGTGCGGCAGTTAACACTTATAACCGGGCTGTTTTCTGTAGGCCCGTACCCTTCATAAATTGGAATTTGTGCTGCTGTAAAAATCCTGATCAATCTTACCTGGCAGGCGGCACCACCGGTTACTATCAGTTTTATATTACCACCCAATGCCTCACGCCATTTGCTAAAAATTAATTTATTAGCCAATGCCAGTTGTATTTTATACCAAAGGCTTTGCGGTTTTATATTATCGTAGTCGTTTGCCAAAGCTACCGCCCAGTAAAATAATTTTCTTTTAACACCGGTAAGTTCTGCGCCTTTTGCCATTATTTTTTCATAGGTTTTTTCAAGCAGCCTGGGTACCGTTGAAAATAAAGTAGGCTTTACTTCTTTTAAATTTTCGGCAATAGTGTCCAAACTTTCGGCATAATAAATAGAAGCGCCGCTGCTTATATAAATGAGCGACACCATTCTTTCAAAAATATGGTTAAGGGGTAAAAAACTAAGCGCTCTTCCATCCAGGTCATCGGTAAAAGGAAAACTTTTTTTAGCGTTGATAACATTGGTAACAATATTGCGGTGGCTTAGCATTACACCTTTTGGAGTACCTGTGGTACCCGATGTGTAAATGATGGTGGCACAATGTTCGGCCTTGATACCAGCTTTTACAGCCTCCATCTTTTCCAGGTCTGCGGCAGTAATATCTGCAATAAGTGTTCTCCAGAATGTTACATCCGGTAATTCATCAAAACTGTACACATTCATTAAACTGGGTACACTGCTTTTTATGATATTTACTTTATCTAAAATATCCTGTCCGCTTACAAATACATGTTTAATGGTTGCATCATTAAAAATAAATTCAAGCTCATTAACATTGGTAGTGGGATAGATGGGGCAAATGGCAGCGCCAACCTGCTGACAGGCCATATCAAGCATCAGCCATTCGGGCCGGTTCTTTGAAATAAGTGCGATCTTATCCTGGTTTTCAATGGCCATATCATGGCCGCTAACACCAAGTTTTATAAGGCCGGCACTTAGCTTGTTAATCGTTTCTTTTACTTCGGCGGTGCTAAAATTTCTCCACTCGCCGTTTTCTTTTCCGCTAAACATATCCTTTTTTGGAAACCTGTTTAACTGAAAATCGATGTAATCAAAAATTCTGGAATGTTCGTTCATATAGCATTGGTTCGTTTACTTGGATATTTATTTATTCTGATTCTTTAACTTTTCGTATTCACGCTCGGCCATTGTGTCTTTATCGGTTTTGTAGGCTTTCATAAATTTAAAAACAAGGCCAATGCCTAAACCCAGCATAACCCACAAGGGCCAGGGCGTTCCATAATAATAGCCATGGCGGCCACTGGTAAGATACCAGATAACCCAGCAGATTCCTGTTGTTACCACAAAACCAATAAGGCTGTTTTGAAAATCGGCCCGGCGTTTGGCAAGCTGCCATAATTTTTCATCACGTTGTTCTTCCATAAAAGATGGTTTATGCAACAAGGTAATAAAAAATTATCATTTGCATAATAGTTACAGAAATATGAAAAACAGGTATTTTATTTATGATAATATTGGCCTGCAGGCACTTTAAATATCCTATCCTGCAGAAAACGGTTAAGAGCTGCATATTCTTTGGTATGGGTGTCAATCCACTTTTGATAGTCGGGCAGGTTTTGCTCAGTTGCAAAAACCCATTGGTTGTAAGCATCAAACAAGCCTTCCTGAATGTATTGCTTATGTATCTGAAATAATTTATAAGGAAATTTTGCAGCATAGTTTGCATCCCAATCTAAAATAAACCTTGTTCTTATTGTAAGTAAGGTTTGGGTATTTATACCGGCAGTAAGCAACATACTTTGCCTGTTCATTGTTTTTAAATAAGCAACAGTAAAAGGGTTTTTTTCTTTATTGTTTTTTTCGATGTTGGCATCTGCAAATAGTTTTTTGTATCCCTCAAATAAAATATTTTTTATTTCGGGTGTATATGCACTTTTGGGATCGATGTTTATAAAAATTTCTCCGTATAGTAAGCTCCAGACTTTATCTGTGGTAAAATAATAGTACTTGCTGGCATTATAATAATTGCCTGCAAAACCAGGGTCGGTTTCAATTCCTTTTTCCCATTCTTTAATAGCGGTAAAATCGCTTCTGGTCCAGAGCACCTTGCCCAGCTCATTATATAAAGGGCCGCTGTTGGGTAATTTTTTAATGCCTTTCCTGTAAGTTTCTTCGGCTCCCTTTGCATCTTCTAAAGCCCAGTAAGCATCACCGGCAATTTGAAATACCTGGTCATCCACATCATTCCTATCGAATATGCGTTTTAAAATTTCAATACATTTATTATAATCTTTCGAGTAATAATAATTCAGCCCCAGGTCTTTAACAATTTCTATGTTACCGGGTTGTTTACCGAGTGCTCTGTTAAGTATCAATATCGCATTGGCATAATCTCCCTTATGCATAAAGTCTCTTGCATTATCATGCAACTGTTTGGCATCCTGGGCAAACAAAATGGTTTGACAGCAAACCAAAATAAATATCAAAAAAAGTTTTTTCATCAAATGAAGTTACACTGAAATATTAAATAAGGTTTCAGGATGTTAAACATTAACAGCGCTTATTCAGCTTCATGAAAGGTGTCTGGCCACTAAGCAGAGGCTCCTAAGTAATTAGCTGCTTTTGTTATTTATAAGTATTGCCGTTAAAATCTGTTTGTAGTGGCCTGACGCCTAAACTACAGCCTTTATTCAGCTTCAACATCGGCTATTAAATGTGTAAGCAAACCATCCCGCAGTTTGGGTTCAAACCAGGTACTTTTTGGTGGCATTACATTTCCAGTATCGGCAATATCAAATAATTGCTGAATGGTTACCGGGTGTAAACTGAATGCCACAGCCATTTCACCACTGTTCACTCTTTTTTCCAGTTCTTGTAAACCACGTATGCCTCCAATAAAATCAATTCGCTTATCTGTACGTTGGTCTTTTATATTCAGCACTGGGTCTAATAAATTATTTTGAAGGATAGATATGTCCAGTATACCAATTGGGTCTGTGCTGTAACTGTTTTCATTGGCTGTTAAGCGGTACCACTGATTATCCAGGTACATGCCAATATCGTGCAGTTTTGCTGGAGAAAAAGCTTTATCTGCCTTCTCTACCGAAAAACTATTTTTAACTGCTGATAAAAAATCAGCATTGCTCAATCCGTTTAAATCTGTAACCACCCGGTTGTAATCCATAATATACAACTGGTCCGACGGAAATAAAGTAGTCAAAAAGATATTGGCTCCCTCCGGAGCATTGGCACCAAGCGCCGCCCTTACTTTGGCTGCAGAAGCAGCACGGTGGTGACCATCGGCAATATACGTGCAGGGCACTTTTTCTTTAAATAGATTTGATATCTTTTCAATGGTATCATCATCATTCACAATCCAAACAGTATGCTGAATAGCATCATCTGCTGTAAAATTATACACCGGGCTTTTTTCTTTCCATTTATTGATGAGCTCATCAATCTCAGCAACATTACGGTAAGCTAAAAAAACATTGCCTGTTTGTGCGCCTGTTGTTTTTATGTGATTGATTCTGTCAAGTTCTTTTTCGGGCCGGGTAAATTCATGCTTTTTTATCAGATCGTTTTCATAATCATCAACCGAGCTGCCACAAACCAAACCCGTTTGGCTTTTGCCGTTCATCTGCAACTCGTATATATAATAACATGCTTTGCTTTCTCTGAATAAAATATTGCGGCTTATAAATGCATCCAGGTTTTCTTTAGCTTTTTCATATACTTCGGGTGCATGTGGGTCCATGCTTTCAGGCAGGTCAATTTCGCCTTTGGTGATGTGTAAAAAACTTACATTGTTACCCTGTGCTTCTACCTTTGCTTCCTTACTGTTCAACACATCATAAGGCCGTGATGCTACCTGCTTTGCCAGTTCTGCTGCGGGCCTTAGTGCTTTAAAGGGTGATATGGTTACCATACTATTCTTAATTATATAGATTTGAATTATGCTTTTTGCAACGCAAATTCATGCATTACCTGTGTTAATACCTGCACACTACTTAATGGCAGTGCGTTATAAAGCGATGCCCTGAAACCGCCAACCAATCTGTGTCCTTTAATGCCAACAATACCTTGCTCTTTTGTAAACTGTAAAAAAGAATCTTCAAGAGATGTATCGTTCATCACAAAGCAAACATTCATTTTACTTCTGTCTTCTTTATTTACCGTGCCGGTAAAAAGTGGATTTTCATCTATAGCTGCATAAAGTAAAGCGGCTTTTTCATTGTTTAGTTTTTCTACAACGGCAACTCCACCAAGTGCCTTCAACCATCTTAGCGTTAACATACAAACATACACAGCAAAAACCGGCGGTGTATTTAACATGCTTCCTTCCTTAATATGGTTGCGGTAATCCATAATAGTTGGAATATTGCGCTTTACTTTTCCTAGAATATTTTTATTTACCACCACCAGGTTTACACCTGCCGGCCCCATATTTTTTTGTGCACCGGCATAAATAAGATCGAAGGCATTAAAATCCAACACCCTGCTAAAAATATCGCTGCTCATATCGGCCACCAGGCTGTTGCTTGTTGTAGGAATTTTTTGCCATTGCGTTCCGTAAATGGTATTGTTGGTTGTAATGTGCAAATATTTTGCATCGTTGGGCACTGCAAAATCTTTGGGTATATAAGTAAAGTTGCTCTCTTTGCTGCTGCACACAATTTCTACCTTGCCAAACAGTTTTGCTTCTTTAATGGCTTTGGTGCTCCAAACACCGGTATCGGTAAAAGCGGCGGTTTCTTTATCATCCAGCAAATTCATGGGCACCTGCATAAATTGGGTAGATGCACCGCCATGCAGAAACAAAACCTCATGGTCATCATCCAGCTGTATCAGTTCTTTCACCAATGCTATGGCTTCATCCATCACTGCTTGAAAAATTGGTGTACGGTGACCGATTTCTAAAATAGATAAACCGGTATCATTAAAATTGAGAACTGCTTTTGATGCTTCTTCAAAAACTGATTTGGGTAAAATGGAAGGGCCTGCATTAAAATTGTGGACGGCTGTCATGCGCTAAATAAATTTTCAGACGCAAAAATACCCAAATCAAACCAACTTGCCTACAGACTGTTTGAGAGTACATTAATTTTGAAAAGCTGTCAGGTTGAGCCTGTCGAAACCGGGGCAATTTTAAGTCAACCCGTCTTCGACAGGCTCAGACTGACAGCAAAATTCGTATCAGGGATATCAAAGTGATATAATTCTTGCATGTTATTTTTTATTGCTCTTCACGCCCAATCATTTTACCGCCTGAACTCCATTGTTTATTGAGGTTTTCAAATTCTTTAAGGTCGGCTTCGGTAAATTTTTGTGTAACCAGTTCTTTCAGATCTGGTTGGCCCGCATTAACCCATGCCGTATACCAAAATGAGGCAATGGCAAAAATGGATTGGCGCATCCGCCGTTCAATCATACCATCCAGCATTTTATTATAGGCAATGGTAAAGGCTGATGAGTATTGGCGGATAGTTTTACCATTCCTGTTTTCAAAAGCATATTTTTTATCGTCGGCAAATTTTTTGCTGAGCTCATGTTCGTAGGTTAAAACCGTATCGGCAGCACGGGCACTTTCTAAAACACGTTTCCAAATAAAATCTCCGGGGTTTTGTATGTATTCTGCCTTGCCAATAAAAAAATCAAATTCCTTTTCGGCCAACAGTTCTGGCACCCGGCTTTCCCAAAAACCATGTATGCCTTTTTGATTGGTAAGCTGCCCGTTGTGATTGCTGCTGGCATGCAGCGGTACATGAGCATCAGAAATGTAATGGCCAATCTCGGCACTGTATTTCATGATAAGGCTGTAATTTTTTTCTTTAAATGCATTTGTTAAGCGATGCAGCATGGTTTGTACATGCCAAGGTACAATGCCGTGTTGCTTTAAAGAATCTTCACCAAATTTTTCAACAGCATCAGCCCATTTGCGGGGTAGATTGGTATAGGGGTAAACTCCATAATGATCAATATCAATATAATGCCTGGGCCCTTCATCGGGCAAGGCATATCTTCTTTTATCAGGGTCAATGGCATGTTCGCTTAAAAAGACAATATTGGGTTTAAATAAAACCACCATCTCGGGCGGTAATAAAAAAACAGCGTAATAATTTATTTTTTGGTGTGCATAAAATCCCCAGCAGTACGAAGGGAAATTTGCAATAAGCAATGGGCAAATAAGTATTATAAAACGAAAATTTTTTTTCATAGCGGCAGTTTAAATGTGCAGCTTATTTATTTTTTTGTGTCATCGTCGTTAATATCAGTAACACCACCGCTTACAGCAAACTTCATGGTTTGCGAGGCGCTGATATTGTCTATAAGCCTGACCCTGTTTTTTGGAATAACATACACATTACCTGCAACTGAATAGGCCATGGGTATGTATACTGTTACATAATCAATCAACCCAAAATCCTGCATATTTTCCCGGGTAACAAAACCAAAACGCCATACATCGTTATCATCTACATTGGCCAATACGTGTTTGGTAAATTTTTTATTATCGCCGGCAAAAGCTTCAAAAAAATCACGGGTGGTTCCGTAAATATGTTTAATGCCCGGTGTTTTTTCCAGCAGCTTATCAAAGAAACTAAGGATACGGGTAGTTATAAAAAATGAACTAAAATAACCAATGATGATCAAAACAGCAACAATGACCACAATGCCGATCCCATAGTTTTGTACATGCACCACGCCATTTGCATCGGTATGTGTAAAGAGGGGTATCATACTGTCAATACCGGTTACTGCCCAGAAAATAAAATAAGCAGTAATGGTTACCGGGCCTAAAATAAGCAGCCCCTGCAGAAAATACTGAAGCAATTTTTTATAATGGAAGCTATTTTTCATAATTAATAATTTACTTATCAAAGATAATTGTTTAAACAGGTATTGCTGAATACACCTTTTATCAGCTGAATACACCGTTTATTAAAAAATTGTTAGGAATTACTAAAAAAGCGGTGGAAACTTTGGTTACATTAAAAGTTTCCTTAGTTTTGCGCCCGATTATGACAGAGACAGATACTAAAGCAAGAATTCAGAAAGCAGCACACGACCTGGTGATGCGATACGGCATACGTAGTGTAAGTATGGATGATATTGCCGCTAACCTGGGCATGAGCAAAAAAACCATTTACCAGTATTTTAAAGATAAGGACGAGCTGGTAGAAGCCGTTGTGGACGAGGTTATAACAACCAATCAATACGCCTGTAAACAGGATATCGACAAATCGGAAAATGCAGTGCACGAGATTTTTCTGGTAATGGAAATGATGGCAGAGATGTTTAAGACCATGAACCCATCTATACTGCATGATATGCAGAAATACCATACTACAGCTTTCAGCAAATTCAAAAAGCATAAAAATGAATTCCTGTATAATGTTTGTACACAAAACCTGCTGCGTGGTGTACAGGAAGAATTATACCGGCCAGAGATGGCAGTAGATATTTTATGCCGCTACCGGGTAGAAACCATGTTTATTCCTTTTAATCCGGAGTTTCAGCAAAGCTTAAAACACAGTTTGGCAAAAATTGAAGAAGAAATACTGATGCACTTTCTTTTTGGCCTCGTATCGCAAAAGGGTTACAAACTCATTATTAAGTACAGGGAACAAAAGGAAAAAGAATCAGCAAAAAATAAAAAGTAATAAAATAATTGTGATGAAAAAAATAAGGAATTATGGTTTGTTGATGATATGCCTGCTGGCTTTGAATGTAGCAAATGCACAAACGGTAAATTCATTTACTGTGCAACAGGCAGCTGACTATGCCAAAAAGAATTCGGTACAGGTTAAGAATGCACTGCTGGATATTTTAATACAGAAACAGACGAACAGGGATGTTACCTCCATTGCGCTGCCGCAAATAAACGGAAGCATGGGCCTTACCAGGAATATTGATATTCCGGTGCAGGTTGTTCCAAACTTTATTGCCCCTGCTACTTACCAGGTTTTAATAAATGAAAATGTTAGAAATGGCAGCGGCCAGCCCATAACACTTCCTGCTGGCGGTTTTGGAAAGCTTCCATTTCAGTTTGGTACCCCATGGAATGCAAATGCAGGCGTAACCCTTAGCCAGATTGTTTTTGATGGACAGGTTTTTATTGCATTGAAGGCACGTAACGGTACAATGGATTACCAGGAAAAAATAGCCGAATTAACCGAAGAGAATATTAAAGCCAATGTTTACAAAGTGTATTACCAACTGGTAACGGGTAAAATACAGATTGAATTGCTGGATGCAAATATTGGCCGGCTTGAAAAATTAAAGCGTGATGTACAAATCATGTATGACAATGGCTTTACAGAAAAAGTAGATATTGATAAACTTGCAGTACAACTTGCCAACCTGGAAACAGAAAAACTAAAAGCAAATAACCTGATCAAAAACGGGTATTCGGGTTTGAAACTATTAATGGGAATGCCCATTAAAGACAGCCTGGTACTAACAGATACACTTGATGACAACAAAATTAAAGAAGGTGTACTGGAAGCCAGCCAGTATAAATACACAGACCGGAAAGATTATCAGGTTATTGAAATAGCCAATAAGCTGAATGGCCTGAATGTGAGAAGGTATAAGCTAAGTCAGCTGCCATCTTTCTTTTTGGTAGGCGGTTACAGCAAACAGGCACAACGAGATAAATTCGATTTTTTTAATAAAGGCGAATGGTTTACCAGCTCCTATATCGGTTTGCAGATGAAGGTGCCGATCTTCAACGGATTTGCTCTTAAAGCCAGAACACAAAAAGCAAGGCTCGAAGCACAAAAAACACTTAATCAAACCGAGGCATTAAAAATAAATATTGATGCAGAGGTTGCGAACGCTAAAAATAATTTTATTGCAGCCATTGCTTCTATGGATTTTCAAAAGAAGAATATGGCATTGGCCGAAAAGGTTTACGGACAAACCAAAAAGAAATACGAAATAGGTACAGGAGATGCAACCACAATAAATGCAGCGCAACTGGACCTTAAAACAGCACAAACCAATTATATATCGGCTTTATCGGATGCTATTATTGCTAAAATCGATTTCTTAAAAGCCACCGGAAAACTTTAATTAAAAAGACTAACTATAAATCAGATGAAAAAAATAACACAAATTTCGATCGCCCTTTTTGCAACGGTTTTAATTGCATCATGCGGTGGTAGTAAAAAAGATGATGCTGCAGGTATCAATGATAAAAAAGCGGCACTGGAAAAACTAAAATCCGACCGGACTAAAACCGACGAAGAAATAAAAAAACTGCAGGCAGAACTGGAGAAGCTTGACAGCAACACAGCCAATGCTGCAAAAATAAAACTGGTAGCAGTTGCACCCGTAACTACACAGGATTTTAAGCATTATATAGACCTGCAGGGACATGTAGATGCTGATAACATCTCTTATATATCACCCCGTATGGGCCCTGCGCAGGTAAAAGCGGTGTATGTTTCCCAGGGCCAGCTTGTAAAAAAAGGCCAGTTACTATTAAAACTGGATGATGCTATCATGCGGCAGAATGTAACAGCGGCAACACAACAATTAGAAGGAATAAAAACACAACTAGGCTTTGCCAAAAATATTTACCAGCGACAGCAAAACCTCTGGAAAGAAGGTATTGGTACCGAAGTACAGTTGATTACCGCTAAAACAAATGTAACCGGACTGGAAAACCAATTATCTGCTGCCCAGGAAAATATAAAAACACTGCAGGAGCAATTAAAAACATCAAATGTATACAGCGATGTTTCCGGCATTGCTGATATTGTTGCGATAAGGGTAGGCGAAACTTTTTCCGGAATGAGCGCTATGGGTCCGCAAATAAAAATTGTAAACACTTCCTCATTAAAAGTGGTTACCAATATTCCCGAAAATTATTTATCCCGGGTAAACAGGGGCTCAGTAGTGGAAATCAGTATTCCCGATGCCAATAAAAAACTTACTTCAAAAATATCGTTGATCAGCCAGTCAATTGACGCAACTTCAAGAGGCTTTATTGCCGAAGCAAAAATTCCGGTTGATGCTGCATTAAAACCAAATCAATCGGCCATTATGCGCATACTGGATTATGCTGCTGCCAATGCAGTGGTAATACCGGTAAATACCGTGCAGAGCGATGAAACCACCAAATATGTTTATGTACTTACAAAACTCAGCAATGGCAAATCAATAGCTAAAAAAGTACCCGTGGTTATTGGTGAAGTATATGGCAATAATGTAGAAATTAAAGCAGGACTGAAAGCCGGCGATCAGTTGATAACAGAGGGCTATCAGAATATTTATGACGGGCAGATGATCAGTACTTCAATTCTGTAGCCCCACTCTAAATTTCCTCCGCTGCGGCGCAGAGACTTGAAAGCGTAAAATAATTGAAAGTTCTTTCAGAATAGTAAACAGAATACCTTAAAGTAATTAAAAGAAGTACAAATAATCAGGGTCTTTAAAGTCCCCTCCGCGGGAGGGGATTTAGGGGAGGCCTTAAAACTAATTTTATGAATTTAATAGAAGGAATAGGTAAAAAATTTAAAGAGTTTGGCCCAACAAGCTGGTCAATCAATAACCGTACGGCTATATATATTATTGCCATCATCGTATCTATTTACGGGTTGATGACGTTTAACAGGTTGCCCAAAGAACAGTTCCCCGATATTGTGGTACCTACCATCAGCGTAACAACGGTGTATGTAGGTAACTCTCCAAAGGATATTGAAAACCTGGTTACCAGGCCCTTGGAAAAACAATTGAAAGGTATCAGCGGAGCCAAGGTTCGAAAAATTACCAGTACATCACAAACCGATTTCAGTTTGATCGTTGTGGAATTTGATACAGATGTAAAAACCGAAATTGCCAAAGTTAAAGTGAAGGATGCCATTGATAAAGCAAAAACAGACCTGCCTAACGATCTTACTGCTCAGCCCGATGCACAGGAATTTGCATTTAGCGAAATGCCCATCATGTTTGTAAATGTAAGTGGCGATTATGATGGTATTAAACTGAAGGAATATGCAGATAAGATGCAGGATAAGTTTGAAGAACTTTCTGAAATTACCCGTGCCGAAATTGTGGGTGCACCTGAAAGGGAAATACAGGTAAATGTTGATCCTTACAAGATGCAGGCCGCCCGGGTAAGCTTTATGGATATTGAAAATGCCATAAGTAGAGAAAACCGGGATATTACCGGCGGTTTGATTGAAGTAGGCAACATGCGCCGCACCATTAAAATTAAAGGACAGTTTACCAGTGCTTTGAATTTGCAGGAGATTGTGGTAAGAAGCAGCGCAAGGGGAGCCTCTGTTTATTTAAGGGATATTGCCGAAATAAAAGATACCATCAAAGAAAAAGACAGTTATGCCCGGCTTGATGGCAAAAATGTAATTACCATTAACATAATAAAACGTGCCGGCGAAAACCTCATCAGTGCTGCAGGAAAAATAAAAGACATCGTAAAAAAAATGCAGGATGATGAGGTGCTGCCAAAAGATTTGAAAGTGGTTATTACCGGCGATCAGAGCAAAGCAACGGCTACCTCTTTTAACGAATTGATCAACACCATCATCATTGGTTTTGTATTGGTATTGCTGGTGTTGATGTTTTTTATGGGTGTAACCAATGCATTCTTTGTGGCGCTTAGTGTGCCGCTGAGTGTCTTTGTAGCCTTTATGTTTTTACCAATTGGCGATGCAATAATCGGCACGCCGGTAACACTAAACTTTATTGTATTGTTTGCCTTGCTGTTTGGGCTGGGTATTATTGTGGATGATGCGATTGTGGTAATTGAAAATACACACCGGATTTATAATAACGGCAAAGTTCCCATAGTGCGAAGTGCCAAAGAAGCTGCCGGCGAAATTTTTATTCCGGTACTGGCTGGTACTGCTACAACGCTTGCGCCATTTTTCCCGCTGCTTTTCTGGAAGGGTATCATTGGTAAGTTTATGATTTACCTGCCCACGATGTTGATCCTTACTTTGGCAGCATCGCTGATTGTGGCATTTATATTTAACCCCGTTTTTGCTGTAAGCTTTATGAAGCCCGAAGGCAGGGAATTTGAGGAGCCTAAAAAAACAATATTCAAAAAACCATTCTTTTGGGTAGCCATCATTTTTGGAGGATTACTGCATCTTTCCGGCTGGCATGGCACCGCCAACTTCCTTTGGTTTATGGTGGTATTGTCTATACTTAATCGCTACGTATTTAACGATATCATTCATTATTTTCAAAACAAAGTATTGCCGGGTTTAATGCGCCGGTACGAAACTTTATTGCGTTGGGTACTTAAAGGCACTAGGCCAGTTTGGATGCTGGTAAGTTTATTTGTGCTGTTTCCGGTTGCGGCAGGTTTATTATTTCTTAGTGTAAGTGCAGGCAGAACGAAATCAACTTTCTTTCCAAGCGGCGATCCCAACTTTGTATACGTGTATTTAAAAATGCCCATAGGCACCGATGTAAAAACAACAGATAGTGTTACACAATTTCTGGAGAAAAAAGTGTACAAGGTTTTGGAAGCAGAAAAACCCGGTACCGAAGGAAGTATTGTAGAAAGTATTATCACCAATGTGGCCAATAGTGCCAATAATCCCCGCAGTAATAATCGTAGCGTACAATCTAACCTGGGTAGAATACAGGTGTCGTTTGTTGAATTTGAAAAACGACATGGCAAAAAAACCAAACCATACATGGATGAAATAAGAAAACAGATGGTTGGTGTACCCGGTGCCAGTATTGAAGTGGCGCAGGAAGATGGTGGCCCGCCAACCGACCCGCCGGTTAACATAGAAATTATTGGTGATAGTTTTGAAGAAATTTCAAAAGTGGCCGGCAGCTTATCCAATTATTTGGATACAAACCAGGTATATGGTATTGAAAATTTAAGAATGGATGTGGACCTCAACAGTCCGGAAATTACCGTAAATGTTGACAGGGAAAGAGCAATGATGGAAGGATTGAGTACCGGGCAAATAGGTATGGAAATACGTACGGCTGTTTTTGGAAAAGAAGTAAGTAAACTGAAAGAAGGTGAAGATGAATATAAGATACAGTTACGTTACAGCGATTTACAGCGAAGCAATATTACCGACATCATGAACATGCGTATCACATTTATGGATATGAATACCATGATGGTGAAATCAATACCGGTAAGTGCGGTAGCAACTATTGATTACACAAATACATCCGGCGCTATTGCCCGTAAAAATGTAAAACGTACGATCCAGCTGCAGTCAAATGTGCTTGACCCTACCATGACGGGTGCTGTAAATGAAAAGCTGGCTGATAAGATTGCCGATTTTAAATCAAAGACCCGAATTCCTGCCGATGTTACCATCAAACAAACCGGGCAGGGCGAACAGGAAGCGGAAACCAATTCATTTTTACTGAATGCATTTTTGATTGCCATGGGATTGATCTTCCTGATATTGGTACTTCAGTTTAACTCTATGAGTAAACCATTCATTGTATTAACAGAGATATTCTTTTCTATAATTGGTGTTTTGCTGGGCTATGCATTAACGGGTATGACCATTGCAACCATTATGTTGCTGGTTGGTATCATTGGCCTGGCTGGTATTGTAATTAAAAACGGAATCCTGTTAATTGAGTTTACAGATGAATTACGTACCAGAGGTGTTAAAACAAGAGAAGCGGCCATACAGGGGGGTAAGATCCGGATCATTCCGGTTTTATTAACTGCATTGGCAACCATGTTGGGCTTGTTACCGCTTGCTGTAGGTTTTAATATTGATTTTGAATCTTTATTCAAGCATCTTAATCCACATATTTTCTTTGGTGGAGATAGTGTAGTTTTCTGGGGGCCACTTAGCTGGACAATTATTTTCGGATTGATATTCGCCTTCTTCCTTACATTAATAATGGTGCCCAGTATGTACCTTATTGCCGAAAGGCTGCGCAGGCCAATGGAAAAATTTTACGGAACAAAGTATGTAGCCATACTTGGTTTTACAGGGCCGTTCTTTTTCATTTTTGTAGGTATTATGTATCTGGTTAAAAGATTACAGGGCAAGAAAGTATGGAACGGACAATTAAAGCAGCCTCCTGCAAAGGCATAATTTAAATTATTTCCGAAATGAAAAATCTGAAAAATGCTGCTCATGTAAATGAGTGGCATTTTTTCCTTTCATCATAATTTTATGTTTTCTTTTTTTTAATTGATATTATCTTCACAAAAAATTATAGCCATGCGAACAAACCATGAAATTGATTACAAAATTTACGGGGAAGAACTTCAGTTTGTAGAAATTGAACTTGACCCCAATGAGACAGCCATTGCCGAAAGCGGCGCCTTTATGATGATGGACAACGGCATTGAAATGGAAACCATTTTTGGTGATGGCAGCCAACAACAAGGCGGTGGATTTTTAGGAAAATTAATGAGTGCCGGCAAACGCCTTATTACCGGCGAAAGTTTATTTATGACTGCATTTACCAACACCGGGCAAGGCAAAAAAAGGGTAAGCTTTGCTTCGCCGTACACCGGTAAAATTATTAAGTTTGATTTAAGCGAACTGGGCGGTAAAATCATTACGCAAAAAGATGCATTCCTTTGTTCGGCAAAAGGTGTAAGTATTGGTATTGAATTTCAGAGAAGATTAGGTACCGGTATTTTTGGCGGCGAAGGTTTTATTATGCAAAAGTTGGAAGGAGATGGACTGGCCTTTGCACATGCTGGCGGCTATGTAGTTGAGCGACAGTTACAGCCAGGCGAAGTTTTAAAAGTAGATACCGGTTGCGTGGTGGCATATACTCCCAATGTAGATTTTGATATAGAGATGGTGAAAGGAATTAAGAATTTTATGTTTGGTGGCGAGGGGTTATTCTTTGCAAAACTTACAGGCCCGGGTCATGTGTGGTTACAAAGTTTACCAATCAGCCGTTTGGCCGGCCGCATTATGCAGTATGGTACTTACAAGCGTAAAGAAGAAGGAGGCGTTTTAGGTGGGCTGGGTAATTTGCTGGATGGAAGAGAATAATTATCAAATCAATAAAAAATATTCAGTCAGGCCAATAGCCTGACTTTTTTTATAAAATAAATTTGGAGGTTTAATTTAGTTAATCGTATATTTGCGATATAAAATTAAACAATGGCTATCCACAAAAAAGAGGCATTTACCCAAAAGGAGCAGGAACTGGCAGAATTTGCAAAGGCCCTGGCACATCCTGCCCGTATTGCAATTTTAAAATTGCTGGCGCAAAAGAATGAATGTATATGTGGAGAGATAGTAGAAGTGTTACCGCTGTCCCAATCTACCGTATCACAGCATTTAAAGGAATTGAAAAATGCCGGTTTAATTGATGGTAGTATTGATGGTCCACGCAGCTGCTACTGTATTAACTGGAAAGCCTTTGAGAAATTTATGGGAGAGTTCAGTTTCTTATTTAATAAACTGAAAGTACAGAATGAAAAAGCCTGTTGCTAAAAAATATCTATTAATTATAAAAGTAAAGCCATGAACACCGAAAATCAAATTAAAGAACTGGTAAAAGAAAAGTACGCAGCTATTGCAGAACAAAGCCAGGCCCAAAATGCAACTTCCTGCTGCGGGGCCACATCATCCTGTTGCGGCGATGAAGTGTATAACATCATGAGTGATGATTATACAAAAATGGAAGGTTATAATGCAGATGCCGACCTTGGTTTAGGCTGCGGACTACCAACCGAATTTGCTAAAATTAAAGCAGGCGATACTGTAATTGATTTGGGCAGCGGCGCCGGTAACGATGCTTTTATTGCCCGTAAAATTGTAGGCGAAAACGGCAAAGTATTAGGTATTGATTTTACGGAAGCTATGATTGCCAAAGCAAGAAGCAATGCCGAAAAACTGAGCTTCAATAACGTTGAATTCAGACTGGGAGATATTGACGATATGCCCGTTACCAGTAATTATGCCGATGTGATTGTAAGCAATTGTGTGCTGAATTTAGTACCCAATAAACACAAAGTAATCAGCGAAATTTTCAGGGTATTAAAACCCGGAGCTCATTTTTCTATTTCTGATATTGTGCTTGAAGGGAATCTTCCGGCCAAATGGAAAGAAGTTGCAGAATTGTATGCAGGCTGCATAAGTGGTGCTATACAAAAGCAGGTGTATCTGGAAATGATTACAGAAGCCGGATTCAAAAATGTAACGCTGCAGAAAGAAAAAGAAATTATTATACCAGATAATATTTTACAAAATTATTTATCGGAAACTGAAATTGCTGAATACAAAAAGGGTAATACTAAAATAACCAGCATTACTGTGTATGCAGAAAAACCAGCTAAAGACGACAGAAATTGTTGCGAGCCTGAAAGCGGATGTTGTTAATCTCAACTTTGTAAAAGAATAAAATGAATACGAAAAAGAAACTATTATTTGTTTGTATAGAAAACAGCAACCGCTCACAAATGAGTCAGGCGTTTGCCAAAATGCTGGGTGGCGCCGATTTGGAAGCATATAGTGCCGGCAGCAAACCCAGTGGCATTGTAAATCCTAAAGCCATTGCCGCTATGAAAGAGCTGGGCTATGATTTAAGTAAACACGACAGTAAAAGCCTGGATGAAGTAAAAGCATACGCACCCTTTGATGCAGTGGTAACCATGGGTTGTGGCGATGCCTGCCCCTGGATGCCTGCCAAAAAATTTATCGACTGGCAAATACCCGATCCAAAAAATATGGAACCAAAAGAGTTTAATGCGGTAAGGGATTTTATTTCCGAAAAAGTAAAAAACTTAATTAAAGATCTGTCTTAAAAAAAATACCTGAAGAAATCAACTTCAGGTATTTTTTATTACCGTTAAATTAATTTCAATTACTTGCTGCTGCTTATTTTACTAAGCAAACGTAAAATCTCTAAATACAACCACACAATAGTTACAAGCAAACCAAATGCACCGTACCACTCCATATATTTTGGTGCACCTAAGGCTGCGCCATTCTCTATCATATCAAAATCTAAAATTAAATTTAGTGCGGCTAAAGCCACTACAAAAATAGAAAAGCCAATACCCATTATACTGCCCTCATGTAAAAACGGAATGGATACTCCAAAAAAGCTAAGCGCAAAAGCGATCATATAAAAGATAGCGATACCCGCAGTTGCAGTCATTATAATAGCTTTAAATTTTTGCGTAGCCTTTATAATGCGAAAGCTGTATAATAAATACATGGCTATGGCTGTTCCAAAGGTTAGGCCTACAGCATTAATAACAATACCGGGTGCATAAGCTGCAAATGCATAATTATAGTACGCAGAAATGGCACCAACAAACAACCCTTCCAGCAGGGCATAAGCAGGTGCTAAAAACGGAGCCCACTCTTTTTTAAACATCAGCACAATGGCAACCACCAATCCGCCAATGGCGCCAACTAATATCAGGGGCATTACATTACCACCATCAGCATATTCCTTCCAGCTATAAAAAGCTGTACCCATGGTCATTAAAAATAAAAAACCAAATTTTTGTAAAGTGCCTTTAACGGTCATGGCATTTTCGTGGGTAACCACATCTTCCAATACAGTATCCTTAAATCTTTTTTCAGATAAAGTAGGGTTGCCTGATTTAAAAAAATCCATAATTATAAAATTTAGAGCGTAAAAATAATTCTTTTTAGTATTCCTTTTATCCTAATTATTTTTTTTAACAGGCCATTTCACAGCATTTATTACTGGTTTTTCTGTGGGCTTTTTTACCTGGCTTTTTAATAAGCTCAACGATTCTGCCGGTGCCTTCCAGCTATACTTTTCAATAATTTGCTGCTTAATTTCTTTTTGTATTACCGGGTCTTTGAATTCTTTCTGCTTCTTCTTTAATAATTCAGATATTTCAAAACACATATGAAAGCCTGAGGAAGTTTTTTCTGCGAGGGTTATTTTTTCCAGGGCCAGATCAAAGTTGTTATTTACCAAAGCTTCAAAACCTTCCTTCTCCAGATCATATGCTTTTTGATAAGCCGATTGATTATTTGATTTGGTATATTCTTCATTAACAATTTTCAACTTTCTTATTAATGTTGTTTTTTCAGTATCCCATTTAGAATTTGTACGGTGTCCGCTACTGTCATTACTGGATAATAATTTCGTTAATTCCCTTGTAATACTATCTGTCTGTTGTTTAAGCCCTTC
>JAYUZB010000227.1:0-42480 GCA_043752185.1 Chitinophagaceae bacterium | reverse complement strand
TGTACCGATGTGTTTTTACAGATGAATGCAGTATCGGGTACAATGCCCAATGTATCATAATCTCTTATTTGTATAATGGTACTGTCTGTTGGTGTGTTGGCACTGCATCCGCCGCCGGCTAAAGCATAAATTTTTATCAGTTCAATTCCTTCCAGCACGTTATCAATGGTGGGTATAACATTTACTGTTACTTCACTTTGGTTGGCTGGTATGGTTACCAGGGTTGGCAGCAATTGCATATCTACGCCATTAATGGCGGTGCCTGCATAAGAGAGTGATACATTCAGCGGAGTTGTTTCTACATTCGGTCTTTTTATTTTAAATGAACCTGCACTACAGCCCTCAACCAGGTAATAATTATTCTGCGGATCTACCTGCGTATTGTTTATAATGCTGATGGCATTGGAAGATAGGCTTCCGGCTTCAAGGAAAACGCCGCTGTCCAGATCATCATCAAACACATCTGCAATCACTAATTTTAAATGATACGATTGACAGGGAACTACCTGTTCTCTGGCAGTAAATACCTGGATATGTCCGTTATGTGTAAAAAATCTGTTTGCTTCATTATTAACAAAGTACTGTGGAAACAAGGCACAGGCTTTTTCATTGATATTATTAATGGTTACCGGTAAAGTGGTATTGGGTATTAAGGCGATATTCTTTAACCCAGTAATGCCCGGCCCCCTGATAAAGAAAGCAAAAGCATCATTAAATTCCGTACAGGAAAAATCGGTGTATTCTTCTGAACTGAAAACATAATTAAACCGGATGCTATCTCCAAGTGGTACAAAATCAAATTCCAACACGCAGGCATCATGCGTTTCATCTAAAACAATAGCTTCAAGATCGGCATCGCCGGGGAAGCCCCATGCATTAAAAGCATCTACATTGAGGGCAGTAGTAATTCCATCTCCATCCATGCCAAAAATGCCGGCACCAATTGTTTTTGCCCTGCCGTTTGTTAGTACAATACCGCTATCTATACCAATATTTGTTCCGCTAATGTTGTTAAAAAAACCTGTCATGGTGGGGTGGCCTGTAAGCGTAATATTACTTACGGTTACGCCAGGCCCAAGTAGTTTTTGTACCAATGCCTGTGCATTATTGGAAGATATTATGTTCAACTGGGCATTTGATTGCTGGTATGAAAGCATGCAGGTGATGCTGAGCAGGAATATTTTGCAAATTAGTTTCACTTGCCCTCAAGTTAGCATATATCTTTTGAATTTTGAAACCGGACATAAAAAAGCCCCTCGATTAATCGAAGGGCTTTTAGTTAGTGTCTTCTTAAAGATTCTCCAATGCCGCATTCATGCTCCTTACAGCATCGGCGCTTTTATTAAAAGCTGCCTGTTCTTCGTCATTCAATTTGTAATCAACAATTTTTTCAATACCGGTTCTTCCAATTACAACCGGTACACCAATACAAATATCATTTTGTCCGTATTCACCTTCAAGGTAAACACAGCAAGAAAATAATTTTTTCTCATCTCTTACAATAGATTCAACCAAAGCAGCTCCTGCAGCACCGGGAGCATACCAGGCACTGGTGCCTAATAAACCGGTAAGGGTTGCACCGCCAACCATGGTATCAGCCACTACTTTTTTCAAAGTTTCAGCATCTAAATAATTACTAACCGGTGTTCCCTGATAAGTAGCCAGTCTTGCCAAAGGAATCATGGTGGTATCTCCATGTCCGCCTACAACCACCGCCTGTAAATCAGTGGCAGGCACGCCCATAGCAGTTGACAAATAATATTTAAAACGGCTGCTGTCTAAAATGCCGCCCATGCCAATAATTCTGTTCTTGGGTAAGCCGCTTGATTTAAGTGCCAGGTAAGTCATCGTATCCATTGGGTTGCTGATAACCACAATAATTGCATCGGGCGAATGCTTTAAAATATTTTCGGTAACCGATTTTACAATACCGGCATTAATGCCAATCAGTTCTTCCCTCGTCATGCCCGGTTTACGTGGAATGCCAGAAGTGATAACCGCCACATCAGTGCCGGCAGTTTTAGCATAATCATTGGTGCTTCCGGTAATACGGGTGTCAAAACCCAGCAGGGTAGCGGTTTGCATCAGGTCCATGGCCTTGCCTTCGGCAACACCTTCTTTAATGTCAAGTATCACCAGTTCGTTACAAAGTTCTTTACGGGCAATATTGTCGGCACAGGTAGCGCCTACGGCTCCGGCTCCAACTACAGTAATTTTCATGTAAATATGTTTATTGGTAGAAAAAATGATTTGCCGGGCAAAGATAATTAAATACACAGTTAGTAAAAATGCATTTTATGGATGAGCTGGCATGGAAGACCGACAAAATAAGTTTTAACTGTTTACTGTGAAGTATTGGTTTGGTTTTGGCAATAGTTGCTCAATAAAAATCCATATCCCATGTATAAAACGCTACATGTCATCGGCCTCCTTTTCCTTCAAATTAATAGTTTTGGTGTTGGCTTTCTGCCAGAATTCAGTGCAGTATTCAGCAACAGAAAAAAAGCTGTTGTTATTAAAGGGCAAGGTACTTCAGCAGATATAAAAACCTATGTGCTTCAGCAAAGTTCCGGTAATAAAGCATGGACGGATATTGCTTTGCAGGAAATTATTCCGGCTACCAGAAACCGGAGTTTTTATTTTGAAGATAAAAATTTTGCCGCTGGAGAAAACTATTACCGGCTAAAATGTATTTATACAGATGGCAAAACAGTTTATAGCCTTACTGTACCAGTTATGATTGCTTCTACTACAAGCAGCTGGGTTATTTACCCGGTGCCGGTCACTAATTTGATTACTCTTGAATACAGGGGGTCTGAACCTATCAGGGGAGTTCTACATGTCATTATTCAGCATCCCTCCGGACGGGTTTTTACAAAAAAAAGATACGCTTCGCTAAGCAGGCAGATTAAAATACCAGTTGATTATTTACCCAAGGGTATTTACGATATAAGAATTCTTGTGCAGGATGAAGTGATTTGGGATCAGCGTTTTGTAAAGTAATTTGCAGTGAGCGGTTAAAATAATGCTGCAATTTTTTCAACCGGAAATTCTTTTTTAAAAGTTGCGATAAATTTTCCGCTTTTATCATACACATATACATCCGGTATGGAATGGATACCGAAAAACCCCGGTAAATTGTAGGTGGTTTCTCTTGCCATAGTTATGTTTGGATAGTTGGCAATTTTATAATCGGCATGAAATTTTTTGATGGCATTAAAATCCAGAATGGATATCATCAATATTTGTACATTTTTAAGCTGATCAATTTTTGCAATTAAATTTTTGGTTTCCTGGTGGCAATGGTCACAATCGGGGTTAAAAAAGAAAAACACAGTTGGTTTGTTTTTTTTCAACTTAGTTTGAGTAAAATTGCTGCTGTCGGGTACTTTAGTAATGCTGAAAGGAGGTATAGCTGCAGATTTGAAATACTTCTGGCTGCTATCGGTTTGTGCCGAAGCGTAGAAATTGATACACAATACAAGTAAAGTAAAAACTATTTTTTTCATACTTTAAATTTTTTTGTAAAACTAATTGCTTTGTTTGATAATAGATTGTTAAGTGTAGAAAAGTAATCTGAAATCGCAGAGTCTAAAAGCCCCCTCTCCAAATGGAGAGGGGGTTGGGGTGAGGTAAACTGAATTTCGGATTTAGCCATACTATTCCTACTTTTGCGCTCCCGATAAGTATCGGGATAAAAATGTGATATTATGGCAACAACAGCAGATATGCGCTCTGGCCTCATCATCAAAGTAGATGGCAGCCTGTATAGTGTAATAGAATTCGGGCAAAACAAAACCGCCCGTGCAGCAGCCAAAGTTTGGGCTAAGCTTAAAGGTGTAGATAATAACCGCACTATAGAAGTAACCTGGAACAGTGGCGAAACAATCTATCCGGTTAGGGTTGAAAAAAAGCCTTATCAATACTTATATAAAGATGATACTGGTTACAGCTTTATGGATACCGAAACTTTTGAGCAGATTACTGTTGCTGAAACCATGATTGATGCCCCTAAGTTTTTAAAGGATGGCCAGGAAGTAACTGTGTTAATAAATGGAGAAACCGATTTGCCAATGGGTGTTGAACTGCCCGACAAGATTGTGTTACTGGTTACTTACAGCGAACCTGGCATGAGAGGCGATACTGCAACGCGTACTTTAAAGCCAGCAACTGTTGAAACCGGTGCTACTGTTAACGTTCCTTTATTTGTTAATGAAGGAGAACTGATAAGAGTGAATGCAAAAACCGGCGAGTACGTTGAAAGAGTAAAAGAATAAGCTGATAAAAATTTATAGAAAAGGGATATCTGAGTAATTGGATATCCTTTTTTCATTTTTGTGAAATCCTGCGATTTTGCCAAAAAAATGCCAGAAATCAGTCATTTTTGGGCAAAAAAACACCTTTTCCTGCCATTTTTTAAAATTTTAGTTGTAGTTATGAAAATACTTACCCTATCTTAGCAGCCCGGTTTCAATTTAAATTAACCTTTAAATAATATACATGGATATCAAGCAAATTCAGGAGCTGGTAAAGCTCATCAACAAGACCAATATAGGAGAAATTACCATTGAAGAAGAAGGCGTAAAAATTACTGTAAAACAGAAAAAAGATCCTGTGCAGCATATTATCGCTGGTGGTGGAACTCCCTCATTTACCCCAGCGCCAGCTGCAAGTGCTGCTCCGGTAGCAGCAGCACCGGTTGAAGCTAAACCTGCAGAGCCAAAAGCAGATAACCTGGTAACCATTAAAAGCCCCATGATTGGTACTTTTTATCGCCAGGCGGGTCCGGGTAAACCAATTCTTGCAAGCATTGGCGATGAAGTTACTGCAGGTAAAGTGGTTTGCATTATTGAAGCCATGAAACTCTTTAACGAGATCGAAAGTGAAGTAAAAGGGAAGATTGTAAAGGTTTTGGTAGAAGATGCAAGCCCTGTGGAGTATGACCAGCCTTTGTTCCTGGTAGATCCTTCTTAAGTAAAAATTCAAAAGTCAAAAATCAAAAGTGAAACGCTTGAAGTTTTAAGATTTTTTAATTTTTAATTTTTAATTTTTAATTCAAACGATTGTGTTTAAAAAAATATTAATTGCTAACAGAGGAGAGATTGCATTACGGGTAATTCGTACCTGCCGTGAGATGGGCATTAAAACCGTTGCGGTTTATTCTACTGCCGATAAAGATAGTTTACACGTAAAATTTGCTGATGAAGCTGTTTGTATTGGCAAACCGGCCAGTATGGATAGTTATCTGAACATGGCGCATATTATGGCCGCTGCCGAAATTACCAATGCCGATGCCATTCACCCGGGATATGGATTTTTAGCAGAGAACAGCAAGTTTGCAAAAATTTGTGCCGACCATGGTATTAAGTTCATTGGCCCAACGCCGGATATGATCAATGCTATGGGCGATAAGATCACCGCAAAACAAACCATGATTGCAGCAGGTGTACCGGTTGTACCGGGTGTAGATGGTTTGCTGGAAAGTGTTGATCATGCAAAAAAATCTGCAAAGGAAGTTGGCTACCCGGTTATTTTAAAAGCAACTGCCGGTGGTGGTGGTAAAGGCATGCGTGTGGTTTGGGAAGAAGCTGAAATAGAAAAAGCATTTGAAAATGCCAAAACAGAAGCCGCTGCTTCTTTTAAGAATGATGGCATTTACATGGAAAAATTTGTGGAAGAACCACGCCATATTGAAATACAGGTTGCGGGTGACCAATATGGCAATATTTGCCATTTAAGCGAAAGGGATTGTTCTATACAACGACGCCATCAAAAGTTGGTGGAAGAATCTCCTTCGCCATTTATGACCGACGAGTTGAGAGAAAGAATGGGTGCTGCTGCCATTAAAGCAGCTCAGGCAATCAATTACGAAAGTGTAGGTACTGTTGAGTTTTTGGTTGATAAGCACCGCAATTTTTATTTTATGGAGATGAACACCCGTATACAGGTAGAGCATTGTGTTACGGAAGAAGTAATAAATTTTGATTTAATTAAAGAACAGATAAAAATTGCCGCCGGCGAAAAAATTGTGGGTAAAGCATATTTTCCGCAAATGCATGCCATTGAGTGCCGCATCAATGCCGAAGATCCGTATAACGACTTCCGCCCTTCACCAGGAAAAATAACTGTATTGCACCAGCCCGGCGGGCATGGTGTACGGGTAGACAGCCATGTGTATGCAGGCTATGTTATTCCACCCTTTTATGACAGTATGATTGGCAAATTAATTGCTGTTGCACAAACCAGGGAAGAAGCTATTGATACCATGAGCCGGGCCTTGAGTGAGTATGTGATAGAAGGTATTAAAACCACTATTCCTTTACACCTGCAACTGATGCAGGACGAAAATTTTAGAAAAGGAAATTTTACAACTAAGTTTATGGAAACTTTTAAGTTGAAATAAAATTGAGGTCGAAATATTTGAAAACATCTGCCAATCGGTGGATGTTTTTTATTTAAGTAATGCAAGGCATTTTTCTAAACTGTTTTCCCATATTAGAATGGGGATACCAAATGTCTCTTTAATTTTTGTAGAATCCAAAACCGAATAAGCAGGACGCTTTGCTGCAGTAGGATATTCAGCTGTAGTAATTGGATTGACTAAACAACTACTGCCCGTTAATTTTTTTATAGCAACAGCAAACTCATACCAATTAGTAATTCCTGCATTTGAATAATGATAAATGCCGGGATTTTTGTTGCTTTGGTTAGATGTGATGATCTGCATAATAGCCGCAGCCAAATCTGCAGCATACGTTGGGCAACCAAACTGGTCGCTCACCACATTGATAGATTCTTTTTCCTTCATTAACCGCAACATGGTTTTTACAAAATTGGCCTTAAAAGAAGAGTAGAGCCATGCAGTACGAATGATGATTGTTGATGGCGCATTTTGCATCGCCAATTCCTCGCCCTGCAATTTTGATTTGCCGTAAACACTTACCGGATTTTTTTTGTCTGTTTCTTTATAAGGGTGATGGGCTGTACCGTCAAAAACATAATCGGTGGAGATATGAATCAGCTGTGTATTATTTTTTTTACAAACTGCCGCAAGTGTTGCAACTGCAGTTGCGTTAACTAAGAATGCATTTTCGGGTTCGGCTTCTGCTTTGTCAACGGCTGTGTAAGCGGCGCAATTAATGCAGAAATCAATTTTATCGTTTGAAAAATATTTTTCTGTTGCAGCAGTATCGGCAATGTTCAGATCTTCTTTTGTAACAAACAAAAACCGGTAATCAGCAAAACCTGCAGCCAGCACCTGCAGATCATTACCCATTTGCCCGTTTGCGCCGGTAACCAATATTGTAAGTTGCTTATTGCTCAAAGACAAAATTGTTTTTACAATTCAATAAAGAAGGTTGTTGCTGGTCTTTCTCCGAGATAATGGCTTTGTCAGCAGGAATGTCCCAGTCAATATTTAATGCTGCATGATTGTAAAGGATACCGGCTTCTGATTCTTTATAATAAAATTCATCGCACTTATACATCACTTCTGCAGTTTCGCTCAGTACAGAAAATCCATGTGCAAATCCTTTCGGTATCAGCAATTGCTTATTGTTCTCCGCCGATAATTCAAGTGAAAACGCTTTTCCATAAGTTGGCGAGCCGATACGTATATCAACTGCTACATCCAGTATTTTACCACTCAGTACCCTTACTAATTTTGTTTGTGCATGCGGATTTAACTGGTAATGCAGTCCACGTATCACTCCATAGGAAGATTTGGATTGGTTATCCTGCACAAACCTGGTATTAATTCCATTAGCATGAAATACCCTTTCACTATAACTCTCAAAAAAATATCCCCGGCTGTCTTTAATTACAGTAGGTTCAAAAATTACAAGACCGGGAAATGATGTTTTTATAATGGGCATGCTTAATTGTGAAATTCGTTACTTAAATTTTTTTTCGCAAAATCCTTCGGACTGTCAGCCTGAGCTTGTCGAAGGTGGTATAACCTGAATAGTTCTCTTTTATTATCAACCCGCCTTCGACAAGCTTAGGCTGACAATTTTTCAAATTCAGAAACGTTAGGAATATTTCTGTTTAAAGAATTCAATCGTTTCTTCCAAACCTGCTTCAAATTTTTTTACTGGCTGATAATCCAGTAATTTTTTCGCCAATGAAATATCAGCCAAGGAATCCCTGATATCGCCGGCTCTTGGTTCCCGGTAGGTTGCTGCAAAATCACTTTTTAAATATTCTACGCAGGCATTGTATAAATAGTTTACCGAAAAATTTTCGCCCACGGCAACATTGTACACTTTGTTTAATGCTTCGGCATTATCAGTAAGCATGCCTTTTACGTTTACCTGCACGGCATTGTCAACAAAAGTAAAATCACGGGTTTGTCCGCCATCACCATTAATAAAAACTTCGGTGCGGTTCATAATATGTTTTACAAACAATGGAATAACGGCGGCGTAAGCCCCATCAGGGTCTTGTCGTGGCCCAAAGATGTTGAAGTAACGAAAGCCCATCAGTTTAATACCATACACATCTGCAAAAACCTGTGCGTACAATTCATTTGTTTTTTTTGTGGCAGCATAAGGCGATAAACAATTACCAATCTTGTTTTCGTGCTTGGGTAATGTAGGCTCATCGCCATAAACAGAAGAAGATGATGCATACACAAACTGTTTGATGTTGTTATCAACAGCAGCTTTAAGCATATTTGCAAAGCCACCTATATTCACTTCGGTAAAATAAACGGGTTCTTTTATGCTTCGTGGCACCGAGCCTAATGCGGCTTGGTGGTTTACATAATCCATTCCTACACAAGCCTGCTGACAAGTATCTACATTCCTGATATCGCCTTCAATAAATTCAAATTGATTGTATTGTTTTAAAATGTCAAGATTAGATTGAAAACCATTCGCCAGGTTATCGAGCACTCTTACTTTTTGGGCGCCGTTTTTTAATAAGTATTCTGCAATATGGCTGCCAATAAAACCAGCGCCTCCCGTAATTAAAAAGGAAGATTGACTTAAATCTTTTGTATGAAATGTATAGCTCATGATTAAATTCAAAATTCAAAAGGCAAAATTCAAAAGCGCCTTTTGAATTTTTACTTTTTACTTGTTATTACAGGCTCCAATATTTTCTTGATGTTATTTTGTTACGGTATATGCCTTTTAAGTCTGCAACCATGGCGTGCTCTTTAGATATAGATGCAAAATAGCTATCGTCTAATTTTTTATAAGCATCATGCGGTACAGTAACCAGTATTGCATCATAATCATTACTCAGTTCAGGTGTAAGTTCAAAGCCATATTCATGCATCAATTCAGCGCTCTTGGCATGTGGGTCTGTAACATGTACATTCAATGAGAATGCTTTCAATTCCTTAATAACATCAGCTACTTTACTGTTGCGGATATCACTTACATTTTCTTTAAAAGTAGCGCCCATCACCAATACCTTGGCATCTTTAACATTGCCGTTGGTTTGAATAATGTTTTGCAAAATCTTTCTTGCCACATAACCCGCCATGGCATCATTAATATAACGGCCGGCTAAAATTACCTGCGAGTTGTAACCTAATTGCTTTGATTTGTATGTAAGGTAATAAGGATCAACACCAATACAATGCCCGCCAACAAGCCCAGGCTGAAATTTTAAAAAATTCCATTTGGTGCCGGCAGCTTCCAGTACTTCGTAAGTGTTGATATTCATTTTATCAAAGATGATAGATAGCTCATTCATCAAAGCAATGTTCAGATCACGCTGCGTATTCTCAATAATTTTTGCAGCTTCGGCAACTTTAATTGAAGACGCTTTGTGTACACCCACTTTTACAACCAGCTCATAAACTTTAGCAATGGTATCTAAACTCTCGGTACAACAACCGCTTACCACTTTTATAATGGAGCTGATGGTATGTTCTTTATCGCCCGGGTTTATTCTTTCGGGTGAATAACCGATCATATAATCTTCGGTCATTTTTAAGCCAGATAATTTTTGTATGATGGGCACACAATCTTCTTCGGTACAACCCGGATAAACCGTGCTTTCATAAACAACATAATCGCCTTTCTTAATTACTTTACCAATGGTTTCACTGGCACGTGTTACAGGAATAAGATCGGGCACATTGTGCTCATCAACAGGCGTAGGCACCGCAACAATGAAGAAATTCGCTTTACGTAAAACTTCCAGATCATGCGTAAATTCAATATCACATCCGTCAAAAGCGGCAGCATTCAGTTCCTGGCTGGGATCAATTTTATTACGCATCATTTCCACACGTTCTGCATTGATATCGAAGCCAATTACTTTTATCTTTTTAGCAAACTCCAGCGCAATTGGCAAACCAACATAGCCAAGCCCAATTACAGCTAATGTCTTTTTCTTTTCTAATAAATTCTGGTACATAATAATTAATTATTAATTAAAATGTAAAAAACCCTATAATTGAATTAGCAATTTTTGATTTTTTACTTTTGATTTTTGTCTTATTTAAATTCTTTTGGTAATTTATTCAGTTCTTCTTTTGGTAAATTTTTAAAGTACTCATAGGTTATTTTCAGACCATCGGCCCGTGATACCTTTGGTTCCCAACCCAACAATGCCTTTGCTTTTGTAATATCCGGCCTACGCTGCTTTGGATCATCTGTAGGCAATTCCTTAAAAACAATTTTTTGTTTTGTGCCTGTCAGTTTAATTATTTCTTCTGCAAAATCAAGTAAGGAAATTTCATCGGGGTTACCCACATTCACCGGCTCAGAATATTCACTCATCAGTAAACGGTAAATACCATCAACCAAATCATCTACATAACAAAAACTACGGGTCTGGCTGCCATCACCAAAAACGGTAAGGTCTTCGCCACGAAGCGCCTGACCAATAAATGCAGGTAATGCTCTTCCGTCGTTCAGTCGCATTCTTGGTCCGTATGTATTAAATATCCTAATGATCCTGGTTTCAACATCATGAAAAGTATGATAAGCCATGGTGATGGCTTCCATAAAACGTTTGGCTTCATCGTACACTCCACGTGGGCCAACCGGGTTTACATTGCCCCAGTATTCTTCGGTTTGCGGATGCACCAAAGGATCGCCATACACTTCGCTGGTTGATGCAACCAGTATCCTGGCGTTTTTAGCTTTTGCCAATCCTAAACAATTATGTGTGCCCAGCGAACTTACTTTTAAAGTCTGAATGGGAATTTTTAAATAATCTATTGGGCTGGCAGGCGATGCAAAATGTAAAATATAATCAAGCTTGCCAGTTACGTGAATGAATTTTGAAACATCGTGATGGTAAAATTCAAACTCTTTTAATTTAAAAAGATGCTCGATGTTTTTAAGATCGCCGGTAATTAAATTATCCATGCCCATCACCTGGAAGCCTTCTTTAATAAAGCGGTCGCAAAGATGACTGCCTAAAAAACCTGCTGCGCCGGTAATTAAAACACGTTTTCCTTTCTGAGTATTTTCAATATTCATACTGTAAGTTTTATAAATCCTCTTGAATATTTGTGCTGTTAACTCCTTTTAAGATTTGAGGCATGATGGTTTTTCTGCCCACACTCACATAATAAAAACCAAGCTCTTCCATTTTATTCAGGTCGAAAAGATTTCTGCCGTCAAAAATCACTTTATTTTTTAACAAGGAAACCATGTTATTAAAATCCGGTGTTCTAAACTCACTCCATTCAGTTGCAATCACCAATGCATCTGCATCAATCAAGGCATCATATTGGCGCTCGGCAAAGTTTATCTTATCGGTATAAATTGCTTTAACATTGTTCATTGCTTCGGGGTCGTAAGCATTTACAACAGCACCTTCTGCAAGTAAAGCATCAATAATGGTTAAGGCCGGTGCCTCCCGAATATCATCTGTATTGGGTTTAAATGCCAAACCCCAAACCGCAATTTTTTTACCTTTCAGATCATTGCCGAAATAATTTTTTATCTGCGGAATCAAATGCAATTTCTGTTTTTCATTTACATCCATTACCGCATCCAGTATTTTAAACTCGTAATTAACTTCAGCCGATGATCTTGCAAGTGCCTGCACATCTTTTGGAAAGCAGCTACCGCCATAACCTATGCCTGGGAATAAAAATCTTTTGCCAATGCGTTCATCGCTGCCAATGCCTTTTCGTACCATATCCACATCGGCACCTAATAGTTCACAAAGGTTTGCAATCTCATTCATGAAAGTTATCTTAGTTGCTAAAAATGAATTGGCTGCATACTTGGTAAGTTCAGCACTTTTTTCATCCATGTAAATAATGGGATTACCCTGGCGTACAAAGGGTAGGTACAAATCATTCAATGTTTTTTTTGCCCTTTCAGATGTTGTACCAATAACAACACGGTCCGGTTTCATAAAATCATCTACGGCCACACCTTCTCTTAAAAATTCGGGATTGGAAACAATATCAAATTCAACCTTTGCATTTTTTGCAACGGCAGCATGCACTTTATCTGCTGTGCCAACCGGTACCGTACTTTTATCAATAATAATTACATACTCCGAAATTATCTTTCCCAAATCATCTGCCACACCAAGTATATATTTCAGATCGGCGCTGCCATCTTCACCGGGTGGTGTTGGCAGTGCTAAAAATATGATTTGTGCGCCGGCAATACCTTCCACTAAATTTGTTGTAAAATGCAAACGACCTTCTTTCTGGTTACGGAGAAAAAGCTTTTCCAAACCGGGCTCATAAATCGTAAGCTCGCCCCCATTTAATTTATTGATCTTTGATGCATCAATATCAACACAGGTTACGGTGTTTCCGGTTTCTGCAAAGCATGTGCCGGTTACCAATCCAACATAGCCTGTTCCAATTACAGCAATTTTCATTTGTTATTTATTTATAAATTCCAAAACTTTTGATACAATAAAACCTTGTTGCTCTTCATCCAGTTCGGTGTGTATTGGTAAAGAAATCACTCTTTCTGTTAACCAGTCTGTTACCTCTAATTTAAAATCGCTGCCGCCAAAAGCATCAAACATTTTTTGCCTGTGGGCTGGTACCGGGTAGTAGATCATGGATGGTACGCCTTGTTCGGCCAAATATTGATTTAAACCATCACGGTCAATGTCGTTTAAAGTTAAAGTGTATTGATGAAAAACATGTTTATTATTACCATCTCTGAACGGGACAGTTATGGATTTATTTTCTGCAAAAGCCTGATCATAAAAATCAGCTGCTTTCCTGCGGGCAGCAATATATTCATCGAGGTGTTTTAGTTTAATATCCAGGATAGCGGCCTGCACAGCATCCAACCTGCTGTTGCAGCCAACCACATCATGGTAATATCGTTTACTTTGGCCATGCGATGCGATCATTCTTAATTTAGCAGCCAGCTCATCATCATCGGTAAACATGGCACCGCCATCGCCAAAAGCGCCCAGGTTTTTTGATGGATAAAATGAAGTACAACCAATTTGCCCAATACTGCCTGTCTTTTTTACCGTGCCATCGCTAAAAGTATAATCGTTGCCAATGGCCTGTGCATTATCTTCAATTACCGGCAAATTATGTTTTGCTGCAATAGCCATTATCTTTTCCATATCGGCCGCATGGCCATATAAATGAACCGGCACAATGGCTTTTGTTTTTGAGGTTATTGCTTTTTCTATAGACTCCGGATCTATACAAAAAGTTTTAGGATTTACTTCTACAAAAACCGGTTTAATGTTTAGCAAAGCGGCTACTTCAACCGTGGCAATATAAGTAAATGAAGGAGTAATGACTTCATCGCCCGGCTGCAAACCTAGTGCCATCATAGCAATCTGTAAAGCATCAGTACCATTGGCACAGGGAATACAATGCTTGCTGCCATGGTATTTAGCCAGGTTTTCGGCAAAGTCGTTTACTACTTTACCACCGATGAACATGGAGCTTTCCATTACAGCTATCACAGCAGCATCTACTTCGGCTTTTATTTTATGATATTGGCTTTTTGTATCAACCATTTGTAAGGGTCTCATATAAATTATTTTATGCGCCGCAAAGATAAGGATTGCTGCAGGAACGAAGAATTTGTGATATGGGGAACTGCAATTAAAAAATAGCCATTAGATTTGTTGCAATTTAAATGCTGAGTAAACTTTTATATATCCTTTTTTTGTTGCTGTATTCATGCGGGATACGTGTTGCTGCTATTGCAAATCCCAAAGCTAAAAAATGGCTCAACGGCCGCAAAAATATCTTTGCAACTATCACCTCTCAACTTTCAACTCTCAACTCTCAACCCATATGGATGCATTGCGCCAGCCTGGGCGAATTTGAGCAAGGGAGGCCTTTGTTAGAAGAATTAAAAAGTCAAAATTCAAAAGTAAAAATTGTGCTCACTTTTTTTTCGCCGAGCGGATATGAGGTTATGAAAGATTATAAAGGGGTAGATTTTGTTTTTTACCTGCCGATGGATTCGCCGGCGAATGCCAAAAAGTTTCTGGATGCAGTAAATCCATCAATGGTACTTTGGGTGAAATACGAATACTGGTTTTATTATCTGACTGAAATAAAACAAAGAAATATTCCAGCTGTCCTGGTATCTGGTATATTTCGTAAAAACCAACCTTTTTTTAAATGGTATGGCGCTATCTGGGAAAAAATGCTGGAAAGTTTTACGCATTTTTTTGTGCAGAATGAAGAATCGCAGCAATTGCTTTCAACACTTGGTTTCACAAAAAACATAACCATCAATGGCGATACCCGATTTGACAGAGTGCTGGAAATTGCCGAAAATTTTACACCCATTGCCGGCATAGAAAAATTCTGTGGCGATAGCCCTGTAATTGTAGCCGGCAGTACCTGGGAAGAAGATGAAATAGAGTTACTGCATTTTGTTAACGTGCATAAAAATGTAAAATTTATTATAGCACCGCACGAAATTGATAAGACCAATTTAAAGGATGTGAAAGATGAATTTCCGAATTCAATATTTTATTCTGAGTTGAACAACGGACAACAGACGACAGACGACCGGCAACAAAATGTTTTAATAATCGACAACATTGGCATGCTCTCCCGCCTGTATAAGTATGCTACTGTAACATATGTTGGTGGCGGCTATGGGGCCGATGGTGTGCATAATGTTTTGGAAGCCGCGGTGTATGGTAAGCCAGTTGTATTTGGCCCGGTGTACGAAAAGTTTTATGAAGCAATTGGATTGGTGGATTCCGGTGGTGCCATTAGCATTGATGGCGGCCCGGTTAAACTGGAAAATGTTTTAAATGGATTATTGAATGATGAAGGCGAAAGAAAAAGAAAGGGAGAAGCTGCAGCAAAATTTGTTCAGGACAACGCCGGTGCATCAAAAAAAATAATGCAGTTCATTCAGGAAAAACGCCTTTTAACCAGTTGATAAAACTGTGTAACCATTTCGTTTCCGTTGTCCCATCCGTTTTTAACTTTTAATTCTCTTTGTATCCAATATTCAGCTTCTGCAAAAATTGAAAAACTATTGATGGTTTTAATGCTGCGTTCATAAGCTACTTCATCGCCACGAAATAATTCATTGATAAATAAAAAGCGGTCATTTAAACCAATCGCCTTTCTCAAATCTCTAATAGGCACTTCGGTTAAAGTATCGCCCAAATCTATTTTTGTTTGTTTTAATTTTTCATTGATGGATGCATGATTGTTTGAAACAGCTTCATTAATCTCTTTAGCCAGTTCTTCTTTTTCGGGCAGGGGCTTAAATTCCTGCTGGTGTGAAAGAGTAGGGATATCTTCTTCCGGTTCAAAAACAAGATGTGGTTTATTATGTGCACTTATCTGCTGCAGGTTTTCTGCATTTCGCTTAATTTCTTCCAGTTCGGCTTCTATTTCGGCTTCATCAACCAGTAAAATTTCAACAATTTTTTCTTCGGGAACAGGCTCGGGTAAAACTGCCGGAGAATCTTTAAGTACTGGACTCATGTTGGAAACCGTAACTACCACTGATTCATCCTTAAAATCATTACTATGCTGCAGGTGCAGTAATTCTGCCTGTAACATTTGAACGGTAAGCAACATTTGGTCTGCCGAAGCATTTTGCGCAAACTGGTTCTGTAATTTTTTTAGGAGTGTCTCCACTCTTTCCATGATATTATTATACTTTTGATGCCCATGCTTGAATGAGGCAATCGTTATAAAAACTAACCAAGCCCCCTAAGTTACAAACTGATTTTTAAAAAAAATACTTAAATGTTTATAGAACCCAATTTAAAAGGCGAAAGAAGAGGATGGATTGAAGTGATTTGCGGAAGTATGTTCAGTGGAAAAACTGAAGAACTGATAAGAAGATTAAAGCGAGTTAAAATTGCCAATTTAAAAGTTGAGATCTTTAAGCCTTCTATTGATGTGCGCTATGATGTACAAAAAATAGTGAGTCATGATACCAATGCTATTCATTCTACACCGGTTGACAGTTCTCAAAATATTTTATTGCTTGCCCAGGATGTAGATGTAGTGGGTATTGACGAGGCCCAGTTTTTTGACGCCGAGATTGCAAATGTTTGTGAGCAGCTGGCCCAAAAAGGCATTAGAGTAATTGTTGCCGGTTTGGATATGGATTATTTGGGCAACCCCTTTGGCCAAATGCCCAACCTGCTTGCCAAAGCTGATTATATTACCAAACTGCACGCCATTTGCCAGGTATGCGGCAATATTGCCAACATCAGCTACCGCAAGGTAAAAACAGAAGGCCAGGTTTTGCTGGGAGAAAAGGATGTGTACGAACCACGTTGCCGAACCTGTGCCCAGTTAAAATAATCGGTAGAAGTGTTTTTTTTTGAGCGTCTTAATAAACTCTTCCAACAGTATCGCAAACTGCTTTCAGCAACGAATTGTTATCGTGTGCATCATGGCTTTTTTCCCAAAGCATTATGCCGTTGGCTGTTTGTTTAGCCAGCATGGCTTTCTTTTTTACCGTAAATAATCCATTGTAATAAATAGTGTAGTTGCTAAACCCTCCATTGGTAACCACAGCCGAGTCAGATTGCGGATTGCCACCTCTTAAAAGTATTTCACTATAGCTTAACACTGTATTAGTTTGTGTAATGCCGCTGGGCCTTCCATAGCCGGCTATGCCCAGCACCGCTTTTGATGCAGGTAAACCACGGGTGGTTATCCAGTAATTAATGCTGGTAGTAGCTAAGTTATAATCACAATGCTGGCGGTATGGTATTGTTGTACTAAAATCATCGTAACTCATAATATTAAACCAATCTACATAATTGCCCAGCCACAATTCACTTTTAATGGCATCTCTTACTGCACCAGAATATTTGCCAGCCGTAATGGCTGCCGTTAAATAATATTTGCTTCCGGTATGGCAACTGTCGCTTAACTGTTTCATTAATGCGGTATAAGTGAGGTCTGTACCATCGTCTGTTCTGGGAAATTCCCAATCCATATCCACACCATCCAAACCATAAGTTCGTACCAGGTTCATTATCTCAATAATAAATGAAGTTCTGCCGGTATTTGTTGCTGCCATGGTTTTAAAATCTGTTGCCATGCCGCTGATGCTTAAAAATATTTTAGCACCATTAGCTTTGGCTTTAGTTTTTACTTCTAATAAATGACTACTGTTGCCCAACACAGCATTGCCAGTGCTGTTAACCGTTGCAAATGCATAATTAATAACATTGCACATCTTGAACTTTACATCAGGGACTGTTGCCACAGTTCTGTACGATGGGAAATAACCAACCACATAAAAACCAAAAGCCGGGGGTGGGGCAATAATTGTACTTCCGGGATTTGGTGGAGGTGGAGGTGCAGGAACATCTTTTTTACAGGAATAAAGAAAACTAATAAAAAGTGTTGCTAATAAAAGATGATGTAGTTGTTTTGGCATTTTTTTTAAATTCGGTTGTAAGATAATTTAAAAGTAAAAAATATTCAGGTACGAAAGTAAAAATAAAGCCCCTTTTATTTAATGTTAGTAATTTGCAGCAATGATAAAAAGAATTTATGCTTTATTGATGAAAGATATCCTGCTTGAATTCAGGCAGAAGCATACTTTTTATGGCATCCTGTTATACGTTGCCTCCACCATTTTTGTACTCTATTTATCCATCGACAGGCCTGATGCCAATGTATGGAACGGTTTATTCTGGACTATTCAATTGTTTATTTGTGTAAATGCCGTGGCCAAAAGTTTTTTGCAGGAAAGCAGGGGGCGTATGCTTTATTTCTACTCCATTGCATCGCCGGTTGAGTTTATTGTGGCAAAAATGATTTATAACCTGCTGCTCATGATGTTGATGAGCCTGTTAAGTCTGTTGCTTTTTGTTATTTTTTTAGACAACCCGATAGATAACAGCCTTTGGTTTATTGGCATTGTAGTTTTGGGGGGTGCCAGTATCAGTATTGTGTTTACATTAATGAGTGCCATTGCCGCCAAAGCCCAGCAGAATGCAGCATTGATTGCCATTTTAGGATTTCCGGTTATTTTGCCTCAACTATTATTATTAATGCGCCTTAGTAAAGCAGCTTTTGCCGAAGTTTTTAGAGAAGGGGCAGTAATACAGCTATCGTTTTTAATTATTGGACTCGACGTTTTGGTTATTGCAATGGCGGTAATTTTGTTTCCATACTTGTGGAAGGACTAATATAAAAAACCGATATTTTTTTTAATTCTTTGTAATCGTTTCCCCTAACTTTGCGGCTCTTAAAAATTTCTTTTTTGAAGAAAAACTGGTGGAAAATATTATCCCTTCTTTTATTGATCTACACCGTTGTAGGAGGTTTTTTAATGGATGTTCCCCGTTTATTTATTTTGAATGAAACAATTCGTAACCTGTATTTTCATGTTTGTATGTGGTTTGGTATGATGATACTGTTTGGTACCAGCTTTGTGTACAGCATTAAATACCTCAGGGGGTTCAGCCTGCGTAATGATATTTTTGCACATAATTTTGCAGCCGTAGGTTCATTCTTTGGCATACTGGGCTATGCCACCGGAACCATTTGGGCCAATTATACCTGGGTTACCGATCAAAGCCAGTCGTTGGGAAGTATTTTAAGAGAGCCAAAACTTATTGGTGCTGCCATTGCCTTATTAATTTACGGAGCCTACTTTGTTTTACGTGGCTCATTTACTGATATGGATAAGAAAGCAAGAGTTAGTGCGGTGTACAATATTTTTGCATTTGCCATGCTGTTCCCAAGCATTTGGATTATACCACGTTTGGTTGGCAGCTTACACCCCGGCGCACCCGGAAGTGAAAGTGGTAACCCTGCTTTAAATTTTAAGGATATAGACAGCCGGTTGAGAATGATTTTTTACCCCGCAATAATTGGATGGACTTTACTTGGTGTTTGGATTGCCACTTTAAAAATAAGGTTACAATTATTTAAAGATAAAACTTTGATAAATGAATAAGATAGTTTTACGTTTGGTGTTGTGTGTTTTTGGTTTTGTGTGGAGTGCAGCTTGTTTTGCGCAGGATGCAAAACCTGAAATGGCAGATGTAATGCGTAGTAACGGAAAAATTTATGTGGTAGTGGCCGTTTGTCTTACCATTTTAATTGGCTTATTCATTTATGTATTTTTATTAGATAGAAAAATAAGCAGGCTGGAGAAAGGAAAAGATTAATGAGGAGACCTGCTGCACAATGAACAAAAGTACAAGAGTGCGACGCAACGATGATGAGTAAAGAGATACAGCATGTAACAAAATAATAAAACATAATCTCCGCAGTTCCCCCTTTAGGGGACAGGGGCTTAACTTTTCAAATAACGATTGCTAATATAAAAACAATTTTATGAGTGCTAACCAGCCATACAGCTTTTTCCAAAGTGTGGAAAGAAGCTTTGACAAAGCGGCCAAATTTACCAAATGGGATTTGGGTATTTTAGAACAGATTAAAGCCTGCAACAGTGTTTACCAGATGCGTTTTCCGGTAAAGCGTGATGATGGCAGTATTGAAGTGATTGAGGCTTATCGGGTACAACACAGTCACCACAAAGCGCCATGTAAGGGCGGTATACGTTTTAGTGACGAAGTAAACCAGGATGAAGTAATGGCATTGGCTAGTTTGATGACTTACAAATGCGCCATTGTGAATGTGCCTTTTGGCGGTGGTAAAGGTGGTATCAAAATCAATCCAAAGAAATACAGCGAGTATGAACTGGAAAAAATTACCCGTCGTTACACATCGGAATTAGTTAAGAAAAATTTTATTGGCCCTGGCATTGATGTACCGGCTCCGGATTATGGAACAGGATCAAGAGAAATGGCATGGATAGTAGATACTTATGCTTCATTAAAACCCGGCGAAATTGATGCTGCCGGTTGTGTAACCGGTAAGCCGGTAACGCAGGGCGGCGTACGTGGCCGTACAGAAGCAACCGGCTTAGGTGTTTTCTTTGGTATACGTGAAGTGTGCAATATGCCTGATGTAATGGCGAAGCAGGGACTGACTGTGGGTATTGAAGGAAAGACTGTAGTGGTGCAGGGTATGGGTAATGTAGGATTTTACTGTGCTAAATTTTTCCGTGAGCATGGCGCAAAAGTTATTGCCATTGCCGAATACGAAGGAGCCATATTTAAAGAGGATGGTTTACATGAAGAGGAAGTTTTTGCACACCGCAAAGCAACCGGTTCTATTTTAAATTTTCCGGGTGCAACCAACCTTGCTATTAATACTGATGCACTGGAACTGGAATGTGATATTTTAATACCGGCCGCATTGGAAAATGTTATTAATGGGCAGAATGCACCAAGAATAAAAGCAAAGATCATTGGTGAAGCAGCTAACGGGCCTTGTACACCCGAAGCAGATGAAATATTTACAGAAAAAGGAATTTTATGTGTACCCGATATGTACCTGAATGCAGGTGGTGTTACAGTAAGTTATTTTGAGTGGCTGAAAAATTTAAGTCACGTTCGTTATGGCCGTATGGAAAAGAAATTTACTGAAAATTTAAACGCACATATTTTAAGTCAGATAGAAGAATTAAGCGGAAAAAAAGTAAGTGATGCTGAACGTAGTTTTATTATGCATGGCCCCGAGGAAGTTGACCTGGTGCATAGTGGATTGGAAGAAACCATGATTGCAGCAACCAGAGAGATTATGGAGATATGGAAAAACAATCCGGAAATTCCTGATATGCGTACGGCGGCTTATGTAAGTGCCATTAACAAAGTTGCTATCAGTTACAGCGAGCTGGGTATTTTTCCATAAGCTGTTTTTGATTCAAATATTAAATTGCATCCCGCCAGCGGCAGGATGCAATTTTTTTATAGGGAACGGTTAGTGAACTTTATAGTTTAACTACGTCTAGTTGCTCTGTAACCTGCCTGTTAACGCGGTAGCTAACAGTTTTGCCTGATTTTTTACCAGTGATCTCAAATTTTAAAACTGCATCACCCAGGTCATCTGTGTTCAGTAAAAATTGTTTTGAAAAAGTTTCGCCTTTAAGATCGGCATTGTAAAACACAACACCCGATTCGTCGGTGATGATGATGTTAAATACATTCTCATCTTTTGAACCCGAAAAGTTTAACTGAATAAGCGGCTGGTTTTTAAAAGTGCCGGCATACTTGAGCTCCACAGGAAGTGTTGAGTTTAAAGTTGTGGTGTCGGTAGCATTTACCTGCGTAAAGCTAATGACCGAAAAAATGGCGATTGCGATGATTGTTTTAATCTGTTTCATAAAGTTTAATTTAATGGTTACTAATAGTTATTGTTTAAAAAAATTAATAGTAAACAATCGGATTTTTTTTCAGGTAGCAAATAAAAGTTAAAGAGGCGGGGCAGATCCGCTGCTAAGGCAATTAACAGGTTGTTGATTACTTTGATGATGTAAAAGTAGAACGGTTTATTGGTCATTGCAAACCAATGTGCTGCCCAAACTGATTTGCCCAACTGTAATGCCGCAGGCTGAAACACCTGTTAATAACGGATTTAGTAGAAATTATTGTATGACAGCCAACCCCTTTTTATGAATGGATGCAAGCTGAGCCTTAACGTTTAGTTCACATTACAGGCTGTATTAAATCCCACAAATTGCCATACAGGTCTTCAAAAACAGCAACGGTACCGTATGCTTCTTTTACCGGTGGGCGTATAAAATTTATTTTTTGTAACAGCATATTATTATAGTCACGCCAGAAATCATCGGTATACAAAAATAAAAATACCCTGCCACCGGTTTGATTACCAACGCTGCTTTTTTGTTCATCAGTAGTAGCCTGTGCAAGTAATAAACAGCATTGTCCGTCGCCTGTTGGTTTTACCATCACCCATCTTTTTGTTTCACTTAATCTGGTGTCTTCAATAAGAGTGAAGTTTAATTTTTGCGTGTAAAATGCTATGGCTTCATCGTAATTTTTTACTACTAAAGCTATGTGGGCTATGTGTTGATTCATTACAATGGTTTAATAATGTTGTGAGACCCATGCGCTTATTACTTCTGCAGATAAATTTTGTCCTACCAGTATCCCATTCTCATCAATTAAAAAATTATCGGGGATGGAATAGGTATGAAATCTTGCTGTAAATTTATTAGCCCGCCAGTTCAGCAGTTCACAATATTGTTTCCAGGTCTGTTTATCCTGCTGTATCGCCTTTAGCCAGCTTTGCTTACTATCGTCGATGGAAATGCCGATTATTTCAAAACCTTTGCTGTTATATTTTTTATATAATTTTCTTAACTCAGGAATCTGTTCCCGGCAAGGCACGCACCAGGAGCTCCACACATCTAACAAAACAAGTTTGCCTTTGAGGCTTGATACTAACAGCTCATTGCCGGATGTATCTCTTAAGGTTAAAGCAGGAAAAGGTTTTCCTGTTTCTACAACAGCTAATCGTTTTAATGCTACATCAGCAAAGGCTTTGGAAGGCGCATTCATTATAGAACTATCAATCAAGCTTATCATCGTGTCCACTTGTTTGCGGGTAAGATTCAGACCCGAGAAAATGAAATAAAAACTGATCTCATTGGCCGGATGCTTTGTTATGAAAGCTTTGAGCTCTTTATAAAGATTTTGTCTTTTTACAGAATCGGGGGCTTTTAAATTTTCATTGTTTAGAATAAAGTCCTGCATCCGGGATAAATATTTCTGAGTAGAATCTTTGGACCCAGAAGTCGTTTGACTAAAGCCCGGATTAAAGGAAATGACCAACAGAAAAATTAACAGGTATCTCATATCTACATATCACAAGGTGATGATTAAAGGAACGAAATTTTATTTGTAAAGTGTTAGATTATATTACTCAACTTTATAAATTTTCCGCATGGCAAATTTTCCGCAATGCGGGCATTTAACACCGGTTAATGGTTTGCCGGCGGCTTTGTAGCGAATGCCGCCAATATCCCAGATACTACTTTCTTTGCCGCACTTGCAGGTAAAGCGGTAACGCTTCGAATCTTCCATCATTTTTTGAAATAATGATTCAGAGGAAAAGAATTTTATAATCTTTTGAGCAATGCTGAGTTTCATTTGTTAAGTTTAATTTGGTGTGTTAAGCGCTTTACTATGCTCAATAAACAACCGAAAATTATGATCGGGTTTGTTGATGACATCGTTATGTTCTTTAGGGCTGTGTATAAAAATAACCTGGTTTGCTTTCAGCATTAATGCGTGTACATCTTTTTCTTCGGGATTTATAAATGAAATATTTTTTTCGGTGAGCAATTGCATCATTTTTTCAGACACTTCATCTGTTCCGCCTCCTTTATTGGTGTACAGGTTTATGAATTGATGCGATGCATTTGCCTGTATCCAGGCGGTGTATTTATCAACCTGGCTATATAAGCCATCAAATAAAATTACCTGCTTTACTTCTGCACCGCCGTTCTGTAATATATGTGCCATCACCCTGAAGGCGCCGCTATGTCCTGCCAGTACTATGTTTCCGGGTTTTATTTTTTTACTGATTATCTTCTCTGTTTTCAATTTATTAAATACATCTTTCAACAGGTTTTTAAAAACGGCTTGCTGCTCCAATTTGCCACCATAACTGTCCGGTGCATTTTTAGCGGTTTCGGCAAGTACAAGTACGGCATTGCGGTTTGATGCCACGAACTGATTTATCAATTCAAAATAAAGAGCAGCAGTATCAATATTATTTCGCCAGCCATGAAACCAAAAAATCACATCAGCCTCTTTACCGGTTTTAAAATGAGGCGGCACTGCAATTAGCACACTGCTATCGCTGTAATGCACTGCAGCAGGGTACAATATTTTGTTATAAATGTGGCCTGTAGTTCTCGCCGTATCGGGGAAAGATGTGTAAGCAGATGTGATACGGAATAGCTGCAGCTCATTTTTTTTTTGAGCAAATGATAGCAGGCATGAAAACGATAAAAGCAGCAGTAAAAGAATTCTCATCTTAATTGATTGCCTTACAAGTTACAAAAGATGTGGAATTTTGCAGGGTTGCCAATCTTTAAAACGGGTTTTAAATTGAAATGAACTTAATAAAAATCGGCAATCCTTGCACCTGCACAGCCAATGCATTAATTTAGTTTTTTTTAAAGCTATTTTATACTAAGTTTATCAAAAGAAAAATATATGAAAACGCTGGCGGAGCTTGAAACAGATAAATCTACATTTTCAATTGGGCAGGCATTAGGAGATGGTTGGAACCTGGTATCTAAAAACCTGGGCTACTATATTCTGGGAGCTGTTGTTACCGGTGTAATATTGATTTGTGTTGGCTTAATTCCAATTGCGGGCGATATTGTAAACAACCTGATACTTAGTCCCTGTTTAATGGGTGGCGCTGTTTATGTTACCTGGCGCATTTCAAAAGGAAAGGGCTGGGCCGATTTTGGCGATATGTTTAAAGGCTTTGGTTTTCTGCAACCACTTGCAATAAGCACACTCATACAAGGAGTTATAACTGCAGCAATTGCGTTGCTTGTGTTTTTTAATTTTCTGACCGAATTGATAGCGATTTTTAAATTATCGCAAAGTGCAGATTTATTTTCCCGGCAGGAAGAACTGAGTAATGCTTTTCTGGCGCTGTTGACCAATAGTAAGTTTGTGGTGTCTTTATTATTACTGATGGCTGCTACATTGTTTATCTCTGCCTTGTGGGCATTTAAAACCCATTTTATTATTATTTACAACATGCAGGCATGGCCGGCTATGGAAATGAGCCGCCGCATTGCACGGCATAATCTATGGAAGTTAATCGGTTTCTTTATAGTGATGGGTTTTATTCTTATAATAAGTGCCATACCCTGTGGCATAGGTTTGCTGTTTACGTTGCCATGGTTTATTGGTGCCACCTACAGCGCCTTTGCGCAAATTACCCATTGCGACCGGCAAGAAGAGATCAATAAAGAAATGTTTGATTTTATGGCAGATAAAAAGGATTCTTAAAACATGGTTCAAAAAAAATCCCGTTTTTTGAACGGGATTTTTATAGGAAAGATTTTATACATTAATTCGCTTCCGCCATATCCGGTATATCAACCGCTTTATAAGCACCGGCATCTAATTTCTTTTTTGTTTCTTCAAATGCTTTTAGTGTTTCGTCAATATCGGCATCGGTGTGGGCGGCGGTGGGTATCAGGCGGTAAATGATATCGCCTTTTGGTATTACAGGGTACACCACAATGCTGCAGAAAATGTGGTAGTTCTCCCGCAGGTCCATCACCATTTGTGTGGCTTCGGGCACATCGCCTTTCATAAAAATGGGAGTAACCGGGCTGTTGGTGCCGCCAATATCAAAACCACGTTCTTTTAAACCGGTTTGTAATTTTTTTACATTGTACCAGAGTTTTTCACGCAGTTCTGGCATGGCTTTTACCATTTCCATGCGCTTGAGCATTCCCTCAACAATCATTAATGGTAAACTCTTGGCAAATATTTGTGAGCGTGTATTGTAGCGTAAATATTTAAGTACATCTTTTGGTCCGCTGATGAAGGCACCAATGCTGCCCATACTTTTTACAAAAGTGCTAAAGTACAGATCAATATCTTTCTGGCAACCCTGTGCTTCATCGGCACCGGCGCCGGTTGTGCCCATGTAGCCAAAGCCATGTGCATCATCAATTAAAATACGGAATTCGTATTTTTTCTTCAGTTCGCAGATCTCTTTTAAAATTCCCTGCTCGCCATCCATGCCAAAAACACCTTCGGTAATTAATAAAATACCGCCGCCATTTTTAGCAGCCAGTTCGGTGGCACGTTGTAATTGTTTTTCGCAATCTTCAATATCGTTGTGTTTAAATGCATAGCGGTTGCCCATGTGCAGGCGTACACCATCAACTATACAAGCATGTGCTTCGGCGTCGTACACAATTACATCGCGGCGGTTTACCAATGCATCAACGCAACTCATAATGCCCTGGTAGCCGAAGTTGAGGAGCATGGTATCTTCACGGCTTACAAATTCGCTGATCACTTTTTCCAGTTCTTCGTGTTGTGCGGTATTGCCACTCATCATCCTGGCACCCATGGGGTTGCCCATACCATATTTTGCTGCGGCATCGGTATCTGCTTTACGTACATCGGGGTGGTTAACAAGGCCCAGGTAATTATTAAGGCTCCAAACAATCATATCTTTTCCCCGGAACTGCATTCTTGGTCCCAGTTCGCCTTCCAGTTTTGGAAAGGTAAAATAGCCGTGGGCTCTGTCCATGTGCTGGCCAATGGGGCCGCCATCTTTTACTAATTTTTCAAAAACATCCATGTGTATTTTAGATTTTAGATTTACGATTTTAGATTTAAATCACCGTTGCAGATAATTTCGCTTTTATCTCCCAGTCTCTCTTCTACTTTTCCTCCCCCTTGGGGGAGATAGAGGGGCTGGGTTGGGGTGAGGCTGCAAAAATAACGCATTGCCTGCAAAACTCATAACATTGGCATAACATGCTTATCCATATAAATTAAGGAGCGTATCGGGTATCTTTGCAAAAACCGATTGATATGCTACGCAGCTTTTTTTTACTTTTTACTTTTTACTTTTTTACTACTGCTGCTTTTGCACAAACATCCCCACAGGGCCCTGCGGGCAAACCTAAATTAGTTGTTGGGTTGGTAATTGACCAGATGCGTTGGGATTATTTATACCGCTACAGTGAATTATATGGAAGCGGCGGTTTTAAGCGTTTGCTGAGCCAGGGCTTTAGTTGTGAGAACACGATGATACCTTATACACCAACTGTTACAGCACCGGGGCATACCTGTATTTATACGGGAACTGTGCCGGCCATACATGGTATTGTTGGCAATGATTGGATAGAGCGGGAGACGGGCATGGCCCTGTATTGTGCAACCGATACCAGTGTAAGGCCGGTTGGTTCTGCCAGTTTGTATGAGGGGAAGATGAGCCCCCGCAATATGCTGAGCAATACCATTGGTGATGAGCTGAGGCTGGCAACTAATTTCCGAAGTAAAGTAATTGGCATTGCATTAAAAGACAGGGGAGGGATTTTTGCGGCAGGGCACAGCGCTACGGCTGCTTACTGGTTTGATGAGAAAACGGGCAGATGGATAACCAGCACTTATTATACAAATGAACTGCCTGCCTGGGTACAGCAATACAACAACCGGAAAGTACCCGATTCGTTGATGAGTAATGACTGGTCATTACTTTACAGCAAATCGAAATACACACAAAGTACTGATGATGATAAGCCCTATGAAAGATTACTGGATAGTGATAAGAGCCGAACCTTTCCGCATAAATATCAATCCGTCATCGGCAGTAATAATTACAATGCTTTCAGGGCTTCGCCATTTGGCGATACTTACACACTTGATTTTGCAAAAGAAATTATCCGTAACGAAAAGATGGGTATGGGTAAGGAAACCGATATGCTTTGTATAAGTGTTTCTTCGCCTGATTATGTTGGCCATCGCTTTGGGCCCAATTCATTGGAGGTGGAAGATACCTACCTGCGGCTTGATAAAGAGATCGCTGATTTTTTAAACTACCTGGATAAAACATTGGGCAAAAATAATTATCTGTTGTTCCTGAGTGCCGACCATGGTGCACCGCATGCAGCCGGATTTTTAAAAGAGAATAAATATAAGAACGCCGCTTCATTGAGCACGGGTGATATGACAAAAAGATTGAACCAGTTTTGCAAAGAGAAATATGGTGATAGTTTGCTGGTGAGGAGGATATACGACTTCCAGGCTTACTTGAACATAAAACGTATTGATTCGCTTGGAGTGAATGTAAAAGAGATCAAAAAAGAATTGGTTACTTATTTAAAAACCATGACAGAAGTGTGGAATGCTTTTGATGCCGAAGAGCTTGCAACAACCATACTGCCAACTGTTGTAAAAGAAAAGATACAGAACAGTTATTATTACCGCCGCAGCGGCGATATACAGTTCTTTTACAAACCGCAATACATTGAAGGTGCAGCAGGTGGTACCGACCATGGTACCTGGTATCCCTACGATTCTCACATACCACTTGTTTGGTATGGCTGGAACATTAAGCCAGGCAAAACAAACCGGGAAGTGTATATGACAGATATTGCGCCAACCCTGGCCGCCATGCTGCAGATACAAATGCCAAACGGCAGTGTGGGTAAAGTGATTACTGAAGTTGTTAAATAAAATGATTGATTAAGAGGGCGGGGAAGAAAAAGAGAAATAAGCGAAGTATTAGCTAAGAGGACAAAGGAGAAAAAGTGTTAGATGCACTACTCTTTGTTCTCCTTTTCTCTTTTGTCCTCTTTGCCAAAAACAAAAAAGGAACCGATCACTCAGTTCCTTTTTGTTGGGTTACAAGGATTCGAACCTTGACAAACAGAATCAAAATCTGTTGTGCTACCTTTACACCATAACCCAGTTATTAATTCGGCTGCAAAAATAAGGGTTCAATGCTTTTCAGCCAAAAGGTTTTTTCAGTTTGATTCAGTTCTTTTTCCTAGCAGATTTCCGGCTCTTTAATTTATTTATTGTCATTTTTTTCGTTTAAATCAATAAATGCCTGTATAAAACTGTTTTTGTATGGGTTGTCTTTATGAATTAAAAGGGAATTATGTAAAACCGATGCAGCAACAGCTATTTTGCGGTCAATTTTAATAATTGAACCATCATCACTCTTTTTAAACCAGCTGTCAAACTTTCTTTTTCTGATATGCTCTTTATAATCGCTACTATCGCAGATATAGATTACTGCATTTTCGTTTTTTATTAAATAGTCTGAGATGATTTTTGAAACGGTTATACCTATCCTTTCGTCAAGTGGCTGTTCTTTCGATTTCCCTTTTTCTACATCAAGATTAAAAGAATAAATGAATGGTGCAATTAATGGATAATCTGTAAACAAATAACTGTATGGGATGAAGTAACAGAGATAAGAAGTACCTGCTTTGGAAGTAAAGCTGTAATAAAAAGCCTGTCGTTTAATTATTTTATAGGGTTGCAAAGGGAAAGCCTTTTTCTTTTAACTGTTCCAATGTACCGCCTTTAGCAAGGTGCTCCTTAATCATTTTCCTGTCGGCCAGCATCTTTTGAAGAATTTGTGAGCCAGTATATTTTTTTGCCTTTTTTTTAGTGGCCTTTTCAATAGTTGCCATAAAAATTGTTTTATTAAAGATACAAATTTTTGAATTTGCCAGTTAAGAGTAAATATTTTATTTACCTGTGAGCATTTTCCATTCCTTATAAAAACATTGGAGGTTGAGATTTAAAGAAGTACTTATTTCTGTATTAATTTCAATATCTCTGTATCGGCTGAAACCTTCTAGTCGAATTGCTTTTATTCTCTTATCCATTAATTCTTTTAGCATTTTCTTTCCTCCACCAAGCGCAATATTTGGATATTGTAACCTAAATCTCCCATTAAGATTATAAGAACTTCTGTTTGGCATTTTCTGCTTGCTCCCATCTGTAAATAAAAGAATTATCTGGCTGTTTTCATCAACACTATTGATTTCTGTATTAACTATGTAAATATTAAAATCCTTTTTTCCTATTGCTTTAACTGATAAAATGGTATTAGGATCCAGCTTCATAATATCTCTAACCATTTTAAATGATACTGAACCATCAAACTGATCAATCTCTTTAATAATGCATGAAGTGTCTTTTATAGTTTCTTCCTGACCTTTTACAGAAAGAAGGAACCCAAAAACAATTACTATTATAAACGATACTCTCATTCTACGACGATTTGTTAAAATGGTTTTTGAAAACATCGGAATTTATTTACACTCACTCCGCATCCTCTTTTTCTTTCAGCCCTTTTATCAAATCCAGCGCTTCGGCCACCACATCACACATAATGGTAATTAAAGAACCAGGCTTTGCATTGTTGTAGGCATGCATGATGGCTTCTTTTTCATTTAAAATAATGTTAACCGGAATATTTTTCATTTTGGTTTCATTAATGCCATCAACAAGCAATTGCACAATTTCATCTGCTGTTCTGCCACGCAAGTGTTTATCCTGGCGTATGATGATCTCATCAAAGGATCTGCCTGAGATGCGGCCCAGTTCTTTAATGTCTTCATCTCTTCGGTCGCCGGTACCGCTGATGATGCCAACTTTTGGTGTACCATCCAGTTTGCTTATAAAATCGCAGAGCAGTTCAAGCCCGGCGGGATTATGGGCAAAATCAACCAAAAACTGAAAATGTTTAAACTGGAACATGTTCAGCCTGCCCGGAGTTTGAGTAGATGAGGGAACAAAAGTCTGCAGTGCCAGTTTAATATCTTCAATTTCAATATTGCGCCAGAAATAAGTGCTTAGCACAGCCGGTAAACAGTTCATCACATTGTGCAGTGCTTTACCTCCATAGGTAACCGGCACTTCACTTACTTTAATCACCCGTATTTTCCAGGTGCCTTTCATGATGCTGATATAGCCGTTTTCAAAAACCGCTGCATAGCCACCTTCTTTACAATGTTTTTTTATTCTTGGATTATTTTCATCCATGCTGAAATAAGCAATATTACATTTCAATCCCTCCTTCATTGCATAAACCAAATCATCATCAGCATTTAAAATGGCATAGCCATGATTAAAAACAGTTTCAGGTACAACCTGTTTTACTTTCGCCATTTGCTCCATACTATCTATACCACCCAACCCGATATGATCGGCACTGATATTAGTTACAACAGCAACATCGCAGTTTTGAAAAGCCAATCCATTCTTTAAAATACCGCCACGGGCACATTCCAAAACCGCAAAATCAACCGTTGGATCTTTTAAAACAAAAGTGGAAGACACAGGTCCTGTGCAATCACCCTTCATCATCATCTGGTTTTGTATGTATACACCATCGCTGGTGGTGTAGCCCACTTTGTAACCAGCTGTTTTTGCTATATGTGCAGTAAGCCTGGTGGTAGTTGTTTTACCATTGGTACCGGTTATGGCAATAATGGGTATGGTGCCTGCACTTCCTTTAGGAAAAAGCATATCAACCACCGGCTCGGCCACATTGCGTGGCAAACCAACCGAAGGATCAATATGCATGCGGAAACCCGGTGCAGCATTCACTTCCAGTATGGCGCCACCATTTTCTTTTACAGGTGTCCTTAAATCGGTAGCCATAATATCTATACCACAAATATCCAGTCCGATGATTTTTGCAATGCGCTCACACATCATAATATTGGCAGGGTGTACTTCATCGGTAACATCGGTACTGGTACCACCGGTAGAAAGGTTGGCCGTTGGTTTTAGCAAAACCAATTCGCCTTTTGCGGGTATGGTTTCTAAAGTATAACCCTTTTCATCCAGCATTATTTTTGTAAAATCATCAATGGTAATTTGGGTCAATACTTTTTCGTGTCCGTAGCCACGGCGTGGGTCTTTATTAACTTCATCCAATAAATATTGAATGGTATTTTTTCCATCACCCACCACCGAAGCCGGCGTACGCAAAGCCGCACAAATAAATTTATAGTTGATAACCAGTATACGGAAATCGAAACCGGTAATATATTTTTCAACAATTACACTACGGCCATAATGTTTGGCTGCGGCAAATGCTTTTAATGCCATTTCCCAATCTATAATATTGGTGGTATTTCCTTTGCCATGATTGCCATCAATGGGTTTTATCACGCAGGGATAACCAATGCGGTCAATGGCATCCCGCAATCCTTCTTCTGTTCTTACCACATCGCCTTTTGGCACCGGAATTTCGGCAGCGCCCAGCAGGTTTTTTGTTTCTTCTTTATCGCAGGCAATATCTACGGCAATATTACCGGTGGTACTTGCAATGGTGGCCCGTATTCTTTTTTGATTAACACCATAACCCAATTGTACCAGCGAGTGTTTATTTAAGCGGATGTAAGGAATGCCTCTTTTTGCCGCTTCATCCACAATACAACCTGTACTGGGCCCAAGCCTTGTATCTTCCCGTATCTCTCTTAATCTTTGTATATCTTCATCCAAATCATACTCTTCTTCAAATATCAATGCATGTGCAATTCTTACTGCTGCTTTTGCTGCATAAATGCCAGCATCTTCTTCCATATAACTAAAACATACATAGTACTCGCCATCTTTGCCGGTGCCTCTGGTACGGCCAAAGCCGGTATCCATTCCTGCCAGGGTTTGAATTTCCAATGCTATATGTTCAATCACATGGCCCATCCAGGTGCCTTCTTCAACACGTTCAAAAAAACCGCCAGGGGTTCCCACACTGCATCGGTGTTCTATTAACGAAGGTATCATTGCTTCCAGCCGCTCTCTAAAACCAGGAATGGTATTGGTAGGCATTTTTTCTTTTTCTTCCAGGTCCAGTTTCATCTGTATCAGTTTGGTGCGGCGAACGCTCCAGTAGTTAGGGCCCCTCAGTACTTTAATTTCAATAATCTGCATAAATAAAACTGTTTGGTGTTTTGAGTTTGTTGTTTTTTGTTACGGACATTTGTTTTTCATTGCATCATCGTTGCGTCGCACTCTTGTACTTTAAATCATTGGGCAACTTTCATCGAAGCGTAAGTTTTAACCGGAGAAAAAGAGAAAAGGAGTTTTCGCCGAACTATCTCTGCGTAATCTCTGCACCTTATTTTCTCTGCGTTTAAAATACCTAAAGATGGAAATTACCAAAATCATCTTGCTTTGCAAAAAACAAAATTTGTACATTGTATCCCGATAGTTATCGGGACTAAATTCAGGCATATGAGTAATCGTCGTTCTTTTATCCAAAAAATGGGATTGTTATCTGCATCAGCAATTACAGCAAATATGCTGCAACCCGTCTGGAGCCTTGATTTGCAGTCTGCTTTAAAAAGCACAGCATCAATCTCACCTTCAGAGCTGGCAACTGATGAAGAATTCTGGCATTATGTTCAGCAATCTTATACCATTGCACCTAATTTCATCAACCTGAATAATGGCGGTGTTGCTCCGGCACCAAAATCGGTTGCCGATGCAATGAAGACCAGTTATGATTTCTGCAACCAGGCACCCAGTTATTTTATGTGGCGTATTATTGACCAGGGTAGAGAACCGCTGCGAAAAAATCTGGCAAAACTAGCCGGATGCGATGCCGAAGAAATTGCCCTGCACCGCAATGCATCCGAAGCATTGGAAACTGTGATTTTTGGTATTGAATTAAAAGCAGGTGATGAAGTGGTGCTTACCAAACAAGATTACCCCAACATGATTGGTGCCTGGAAACAACGTGAAAAAAGAGAAGGCATAAAACTGGTTTGGATTAATCTTGAGTTGCCAAGTGAAGATGAAAATTATATGGTTAAGCAATTCACCGATGCTTTTAATGCTAAAACAAAAGTGGTGCAAATAACACACATGATAAACTGGATTGGCCAGAAATTACCAGTGCGTAAAATTGCAGATGCTGCAAAAAAGTTGAACATTGATGTACTGGTAGATGGCGCACATACATTTGCACAATTTGAATTTTTAATACCAGAACTCAACTGTGATTATTTTGGCACCAGCCTGCACAAATGGCTGGGAGCGCCCATAGGAACAGGTTTGCTGTATGTTCGTAAAGAAAAAATAAAATCAGTTTGGCCATTATTTGGTGCCGGCGATAAAGAAGATGACAATATCCGCAAGTTTGAACATTTGGGTACCCGGCCATTTTATATTGAAGAAGCCATTGACAAAGCCATTGATTTTTACGACATGATTGGCGGTAAAAGAAAAGAAGAAAGATTACTGTACCTGAAAAATTACTGGATGAGTAAAGTGAAAGATTTGCCCGGTGTAAAACTGCACACTTCTTTTAAAAAAGAATTTGGTTGTGCTATTGGCCTGGTAAGTGTTGATGGTAAAAAGCCTGCTGAACTGGATAGCTTTTTATGGGATAAGTATAAAATTCATACCGTGGGTATTGTTTGGGAAAATATCAGCGGTGTACGTATTACACCCAATGTGTACACCAGTACCAAAAATTTAGACAGGTTGGTGGAAGGGATAACCGCATTTGTAAAAATGTAGGAACACGCATGTGGCGTGTTCAAATAGAATTCGCCACAGGCGGAATTCCTACGTTATCAACATTCGTTAACAACAACTAAGGACTACTAAAACACGTTTTCCCTTATTTTTGCGTTAATCATAAAAATGATGCATGCAATTTGCTAAAGGAAAATTAATTGCGATTGGAGGAGCTGAAGATAAGGGTACTGATTTAGAGACCGGAAAGTTCCAACGCAACAACCTCAACTTTTTTGAACTGGGCATCCTGTCCCGTATTGTAGAAGAAGCCGGCGGCCCCCTGAGCCGCATTGAAGTGATAACCACTGCCAGTATGATCCCTTACGAAGTTGGCGACAATTACCTGAATGCTTTTGGAAAAATTGGCTGCACCAACATTGGTGTGCTGCACATCCGCAATCGTGCCGATACAGCCAATGCCGAATATCTGGAACGCATCAGCACCTGTAATGTGGTTATGTTCAGCGGTGGTAACCAGCTGCGCCTGAGCAGTACATTTGGCGGCACTGCATTTTTAGAAAAAATACTAGATCGTTACCAGGAAGAACCGGAATTTGTTGTAGCCGGTACATCGGCAGGTGCCATGGCCATGAGCAATACCATGATATATGAAGGCAACGCCACACGTGCCCATTTAAAAGGCGAAGTAAAAATTACAACCGGCCTTGGTTTTATGGATGATGTAATTTTTGATTCGCATTTTGAAAAACGCGGCAGGTTTGCCAGGCTGGCGCAGGCTGTGGCTGCAAACCCATCCTGCATTGGCATTGGGCTGGGAGAAGATACCGGCATGATTATTACCAATGGTAATAAAATGGAAGGTATTGGCAGCGGGTTAGTAATGATTGTAGACGGGCACGATATCATGCATTCCAATATTGCTGATATACCCGATGGAAATCCCATCAGCATCGAAAATTTAAAAGTTCATTTTTGTGAGCATGGCAATGGTTTCCTTTTAAAGGAACGTACATTTTTAATGCAGGCTTCTGAAGGCTCTCTAATAAAAAAGCAGGTTGACGTAGAATAATTTTATCCTAAGCTCCACTAATCTTATTATTTATTTTATTGCTGCGCAATAAAAATTTTGTTAGCCACAAAGGCACTAAGCCACAAAGAAAAATGCTTCGCATTTTTTACTTCGTGCCTTTGAGTCTTCGTGGCAAAATCTTTTTGCAGCGAAGCTGGAAAAAAAACTTCTCTATCTAACTAATCTTTAGTGTTAAGCATATTAATTTTCTTTTTATCTTAACAGCATGAACCGGAAAAAATTCATTCAGCAATCATCGCTTGCCACTGCAGGGATTTTAATGAGTAAATATTCTTTTGCAAATTTGCCAAACGATTTTCCGCTGGTGAGAGTGCCGGAAAGCCAGCGAAAATTTAAAAGCCCGGCTGTTGAAAAACTGATTACCGAAATAAAAAATAAAATAGGTAACAAAGAAATTGCCTGGCTGTTTGAAAACTGTTTCCCCAATACATTAGATACCACGGTTGATTTTGAGATCATCAACGGCAAGCCCGATACTTTTGTTATTACCGGCGATATTGATGCCATGTGGCTACGGGATTCATCGGCACAGGTTTGGCCTTACCTGCCATTGATGAAAGAAGATAAAAATTTACAGGAACTGATAAAAGGCGTTATCAACCGGCAGGTAAAATGTATTTTAAAAGATCCGTATGCCAATGCATTTTATAAAGATGAAACAAAAGTGAGTGAGTGGAAAGATGACAAAACTGAAATGAAGCCCGGCATACATGAGCGCAAATGGGAGATAGATAGTTTGTGTTACCCGATTCGTTTGTCTTATGGTTATTGGAAAGAAACCGGAGATACATCTCCTTTTGATGCAGACTGGAAAGAGGCGATGAAACTTGTTATAAAAACTTTTAAAGAACAACAACGGTTAGAGAATAACGGTCCATATAAATTTGAAAGAACAACCAGTTGGGCAACAGATGGTGTGCCATAGGGAGGTTATGGTTATCCCACAAAAAAGATAGGGTTGATACATGCTATGTTCAGGCCGAGTGATGATGCGACGATTTTTCCGTTTAATATTCCGGGCAATATTTTTGCAGAACAATGCCTGTACTATTATTTAAGCGAAATGTTTTCGAAACTTAATTTTAGTGTAGCTGAAAATTTAATCGGTTTTTCAGCATCGTTGGAGAAGGCATACAAAAAATACGCTTCGGTTAAAAGCCCCGATTTAAAAGACTCTTTGCTGGCATATGAAATAAACGGATTTGGTAGTTTTAATTTAATGGATGATGCCAATATTCCTTCTTTGTTATCGCTTGGCTACCTGCATCCTTCCTGGTTGAATGCACCTATTTATCAGCATACCAGAAAATTTGTATTATCAGAATCAAATCCTTTCTTCTTCAAAGGCAAAGTAGCCGAAGGTATTGGCGGTCCGCATGTAGGTATGGATTATATCTGGCCAATGAGTATTATCATGCGTGGATTAACAAGCACGGATGATAAAGAAATAAAAAGTTGTTTAAGCATGTTGCAGAAAACTCATGCAGGCACAGGCTTCATGCACGAGTCTTTTCATAAAGATGATGACACCAAATTTACCCGTAAATGGTTTGCCTGGGCCAATACCTTGTTTGGCGAATTTGTTTGGAAGATTTACAAAGAACGTCCACATTTATTAAATTAAAATTTTCAAGATGAAGTTTTCAATTATTGCTTTGCTTTTTTGTATGCCGATAGTTATCGGGACTGCATTTGCACCGGCAAATAAAAAGAAACGTGTGGTGTTTTTTGGCGATTCTATTACCGAAGCTGCTGTAGAACCAAGTGGGTATATTGTTAAGCTTGATTCAATAATTGCTTTGCAGGGTAACGCAGAAGAATACGAATTAATTGGTGCCGGCGTAAGCAGTAATAAAGTATATGATTTGTATTTACGAATGGAGGAAGATGTGCTGGCTAAAGAGCCCGATATTGTAGTTATTTATATTGGCATAAATGATGTTTGGCACAAAAGTTCTTCGGGAACGGGTACCGATTCAGATAAATTTCAAAAATTTTATCAGGCCATCATCAATAAGTTAAAAGCAAAAAATATAAAGGTCATCATTTGCACGCCTTCAACAATTGGAGAGAAGACGGATTTTAGTAATCCGTTGGATGGTGAACTAAATGAATACAGTAAAATCATTAGAAATATTGCTCAAAAGAATGGCCTGTCTGTTGTTGACCTCAGAAAAGCTTTCATGGATTATAACCTAAAAAACAATCCCGACAATAAAACCAAAGATATACTTACTTACGATGGTGTTCATTTAAATGCAAGGGGTAATCAATTAGTAGCAGGCGAAATGTGGAAAGTGCTGCAGGTATTTTAGTATTCATTATCGTTTAACAAAACATTATACATCCCGCCACTTGCGGGGATTTTTGTTTTGTAAGAAAAGACATTATCTTGATAACCCGTTCCCTCTGACTGCTGCAACCTTTACATCCAATCCTTTATTTATTCTTTTTTTAAATTTTTAAACTAACTAATTATGATGAAATTAAGGCAGAGACAATTGTTTGTATTACTGGCATTACTGCCCTTGCTTTTTTCGGCATGTGGTAACAAGCCAGAAGAGAAAGCCCCTAAAATTGCGGTGGAAGAGTTTTTTAAAAATCCCGAAAAATTCAGTTGGCGTATTTCACCTGATGGGGAGTATGCCTCTTACCTGAGTCCGCACAAAGGGCACACCAATGTATTTGTGCAAAAAATTGCTGACAGTGTTGGCATACCGGTAACCAACGATACGGTACGTAATATTTATAATTATCAATGGAAGGGCAATCGTATTATTTACCTGCAAGATGTTGGTGGCGATGAAAATTTTCAGATGTTTTCGGTGGGCAGTGATGGTAAAAATTTAAAAGCACTAACTCCTTTTCCTAAAGTACGCACCGAAATATTTGATGCATGGCGTGATATTGCCGGTAAAGAAAATGAAATGATGATCGGGTTAAATAAAAGGGATGCAAAATATTTTGATCCATACAGTATTAATGTTGAAACCGGAGAGCTGAAAGTTTTATTTCAGAACGATAAAAATTACGACAGCTGGTTTACAGACCATACCGGCAGCATCAGAATTGCTTCAAAAACCGATGGGGTAAATACAACTTATTACCAGCGTGCAACAGAAACTGCTATGTTCGATTCATTTCTTACTACCACTTATAAAGATCAGTTTGCAATACAGTTTTTTACTTTCGACAATAAGAATATTTATGTATCCAGTAATATAGGCAGAGATAAAACTGCGATTGTTGAGTACGACCTGGCTGCAAGAAAAGAAGTAAAAGAAATTTATGCCAATCCTGGGTATGATGTTGATGGACTTAGTTTTTCTAGAAAACGAAAAGTACTAACCATGGTAAATTTTACTTCCTGGAAAAGAGAACATCATTTTTTAGATGCTGAAACTGATGCTGAGTATAAAAAAATGGGAGATAAATTTAAAGGTTACGAAATTGGCATTTACGGAAATAACAATGCCGAAGATAAATTTGTGGTTTGGACAGGCAATGATAAAGTGGCCGCCAAATATTATTTCTACGATAAAAAAACAGGCGATACAAAATTTCTTGCCGATGCTTTCCCCTGGCTGAAGGAAGAGCATATGGCAACCATGAAGCCTATTGAATACAAATCAAGAGATGGATTAACCATTCACGGTTATCTTACTTTACCCAAAGGTTACGAAGCTAAAAATTTGCCGGTGGTTATTAACCCCCATGGTGGCCCCTGGGCCAGGGATGACTGGGGCTTTAATACAGAAGCACAAATGTTTGCCAACCGTGGCTATGCTGTTTTGCAAATGAATTTCCGTGGCTCTACCGGTTATGGAAAAGATTTCTGGCTTAAGAGCCAAAAGCAATGGGGCAAAACCATGCAGGATGATATTACCGATGGTGTACAGTGGTTGATAAAGGAAGGAATTGCTGATCCGAAACGTGTGGCAATTTATGGCGGTAGTTACGGCGGCTATGCAACACTGGCAGGCGTTACCTACACACCCGATTTGTATGCCTGTGCAGTTGATTATGTGGGTGTGTCAAACATGTTCACCTTTATGAAAACCATACCACCATATTGGGAACCATACAAAGCTATGTTTTATGAGATGGTTGGTGATCCGGTAAAAGACAGTGCCTTGCTTGCAGAAGTTTCTCCTGCTTTACATGCCGGTAAAATAAAAACACCGTTGTTTGTTGCACAGGGTGCAAACGACCCTCGTGTAAATAAAGCCGAAAGCGACCAGATGGTTGAAGCTTTAAAGAAAAGGGGAGTAGCTGTTGACTACATGGTTAAAAACGATGAGGGACATGGTTTTGCCAACGAAAATAACCGGCTGGATTTTTACAGAGCAATGGATAAATTCTTTGATAAATATCTTTCGGGCAAACCGGTTGAGGCTAAAAAGCAATAATGATTTTAGTTAACAATAAAGGTGACACCTCTTCAAGAGGTGTCACCTTTATGTTAGGTAAGATGTACTAAAAAATAATTTTTCTTTCCTTTCTGTACCAAAATATATTTGTTGTGCAATACTAAAGAAATATCAACTTTCAATTCTACGCTTTCAACTTTTTTACGGTTAATGCTTACGCCGCCGCCCTGCACCATTTTTCTTGCTTCGGCCTTACTGGGGAAAATATTTGTTTCGGCTAAAAAAGAAACCACATCAATACTAGCTTCAATTTTTTCTTTTGAAAAATCTGTTTTTACAATGCCGTTCATTCCTTCCAGGTCCTCTGCAGTAAGGCTTTCGGCAGGTGCGCTTTGATTGGCAAAAAGTTTTTCAGTTGTTTCAATGGCTTTATTGTATTCTGCTTCGCCGTGTACAAAAATGGTTATTTCTTTGGCCAGTGTTTTTTGTAAAATTCTTTTTGATGCATCTTTTTTTTGCTCAGCAATTAAATCATTAATGGTGGGTTCATCTAAAAAAGTAAAAATTTTAATCCAGCTTTCCGCATCACTGTCGTTGGCATTTAACCAAAACTGGTAAAATTGGTAAGGTGTAGTTTTCTCAGCATCTAACCAGATATTTCCCTGTTCTGTTTTTCCAAATTTGCCGCCATCGGCTTTTTTTATCAGCGGGCAGGTAAAGGCAAATGCTTCGCCACCGCATTTTCTTCTTATCAGTTCGGTACCGGTTACAATATTGCCCCACTGATCGCTACCACCCATTTGCAGTTTGCAGTTTTTATTTTGGTACAGCCAGTAAAAATCGTAGCCCTGCACTAACTGGTAAGTAAATTCAGTAAAGCTCATTCCGGCTTCTCCTTCCAGTCTTTTCTTCACACTGTCTTTCGCCATCATGTAATTCACTGTAATGTGCTTGCCGGTATCTCTTATAAAATCTAAAAATGAAATTTGTTTAAACCAATCGTAGTTATTGGCCATTTCTGCAGCATTGGGTTTGGTTTTATCAAAGTCTAAAAATTTCTCCAGTTGTGCTTTTACACCAGCTACATTTTTGTTTAAAATATCATCACTTAATAAATTTCTTTCTTCGCTTTTGCCACTGGGGTCGCCAACCATGCCGGTGGCACCGCCAACCAGGGCAATCGGTTTATGCCCCGCTTTTTGTAAATGCACCAACAAGATAATGGGCACCAGGCTTCCAATATGAAGGCTGTCGGCTGTAGGATCAAATCCTATATAAGCCGTGGTCAATTCTTTGTTTAATTGCTCTTTTGTTCCGGGCATTATGTCCTGAATCAAACCTCTCCATTGTAATTCGGCTATTAAAGGCTGCATTTCTTTCTATTGATTAAAATAGGTGTTTAAAATTTATAATTTTTGACAAAAGTGCTTATAAAAATTGATAAAATCATAAGTTTCTCACTTATTAAAAAGTGTTTTATGTCAAAATAAATATATCGGTATAAAAACCCACTAATCAGTTTTCAGCGTAAATGGCCAAGCATCTATTTTAATGTAAATGGAGTCTTGTTTAGAGTAATAAAATTAAATCCTGAATTGCATAAAATATATACAACATACGTAACCGGATTCGTGCTAATAAGCTTAATTTTATATTAATATATGCACACAATTTACCAAGTATTTTTACGTTATTGTTTTTGTCTACCTAAAAAATTCAATAACCAACCTAATGTTATTATGAGATTTTACCCCAAAATATCACTCGTGCTGCTGTTGATTTTGCCCCTATCGTTGTTTGCACAGTTACGAAAATATTCAAATGAATTTTTAAATATTGGTGCCGGGGCAAGGGCTTTAGCAATGGGTGGAGCCCAGGTGGCTTCGGCAAGAGATGCTACTGCTGGTTATTGGAACCCCGCCGGATTAACGGGCATTAAGGAAAAGGCCAATGTTAACCTCATGCATGCCGAATATTTTGGCGGAATTGCAAAGTATGAGTATGCGAGTGCTGCAATGCCCATACAGGATAATAAAAGGGCCCTTGGTTTTTCTTACTTAAGGTTTGCTGTAGATGATATTCCAAACACTTTATTTTTAGTGGAGCCTGATGGTAGGGTTAATTATGATAATATTCAGTCTTTCTCTACTTCTGATAATGCTTTCCTGATTTCTTTTGCACAAAAAATAAAGGAAACAGAAAAAACGAATATCAGTTTTGGACTCAATGCTAAAGTGATTTACCGCCAGGTTGGCAAATTTGCATCGGCCTGGGGTTTTGGCCTGGATGCAGGCCTGCAGGCGCATGGCAAAAAATGGCATTTAGGAATTGTAGCACGTGATGTTACTACCACTTTTAATGCCTGGTCATTTAAATTTACCGAAAAAGAAAAAGAGATATTATATCTCACTAAAAATGATATTCCGGTAAAATCTACCGAGCTCACTGCACCCCGTTTAATAATTGGTGGAGGCTATAATTTTAAGCTCGGCAAATCGCTAAACCTGATGGCCGAAGCAAACCTGGATGTAACTTTTGATGGTAAAAGAAATACAGTTTACAGCGGAAACACCATAAGTATTGATCCGCATATTGGTTTAGAAGCTTCTATAAAAGATGTGTTTTTTATAAGGGCCGGTATTACCAATTTTCAAAAAGGAACCCAGGATGGTGATACCACCAATAAAACGAAAGTGTGGATTTACCAGCCCAGTGCCGGTGCTGGTTTTAAAATTAAAAATATCA